>JAGWBW010000027.1:0-1312 GCA_021295695.1 Candidatus Latescibacterota bacterium | reverse complement strand
GAACACGGCTGCTGGTGGAAAAGCAGTTATTACGAAGGATCTGTCGGCGTCCCCCTCATCGCAAGCCTCCCCGGCGTAATCGCACCAAATGTGGAAAGCCACCAGATATGTAATCTGATGGACATTGGTCCTACCCTGCTCGACATGGCAGGCGGAAATCCCCTGCCAGACATTCACGGACACTCGCTCTGGCCGCTGCTTGCGGGGCGAGATGCAGGCGACCATCCCAATGAAACATTCAGTGAACACCTGGGGCAAGAAGGCATACCTTCGCGTATGATTCGGACCGGACCTTGGAAATGTTACACATACTACGACGATACCGCGCCCGTTCTGTACAACCTCGAAGACGATCCAGATGAAATGCACAACCTGGGCAACGATCCCAATTATGAACACATCCGCGACCGTTTCGTATCCCGCATTTTTGAAAACTGGGATCCCGAGTATGTGCTTAGAGAAAACGCGGATATTAACCGCGATATACGCCTGCTCACCCGCTGGGGACAAGCCATTCAACCCACCCTACCCGACAGCCTCCCTGTGCCCGATGATGCCGAAGATATTGAATGCCGATGATGCATACCGCTAATCGCTTGTGTTTTTAAGTGACAAACAACTCTTTTTTACTTTACTTAACATCCTGAAATTATTCGCTATCGGATTATACACCTTTTGACTGAACAGTTCTGTGAGATGTCTCGGTCATTATTTTTTTAGAGGACATATTTTATGCAACGCAAGTTTTTGATACCAACCATATTTGTCATTGTTATCGGATTCGGGTGGTTATCATCCTATTATACCGATTGGCTGTGGTTCTCGAGTCTCAATTTTCAGGATGTCTTCTGGACCACCCTGAAAGCGCGTTTCCTATCCGGCTTATTTTACGGTCTGATCGCCGCTGTGGTCATTGGCGCCAACCTCTATTATGTCGGTCGCTTCACCCGCTCCGCGCTCGAAGCAGACGCCTCACTTTATGATGGTGAAATGCCCGGCGCAAGCCTGTTGCGCTCAAATACTGGCTATTTGTTAATCGCCGCAGTCCTCGTCCTCATTATGGGCAATGTCGGCTCCTCACAATGGCCTACTCTGTTGCGTTACTGGTACGGCGGATCATTTGGGACTTCCGATCCCATTTTTGGGCGTGACGTTGGATTTTATGTCTTTGCTCTGCCCTTTTACCAGTTTACGGTCGGTTTTTTCATCGGCACAGTAATCGTATCAGCCCTGGCATCAGGGGTTATTTACATGGCCACAGGCGGTATTCGCGTGCAGGAACGCATTCAACTCATGCCGCGTCCTGTCGCAC
>JAGWBW010000026.1 GCA_021295695.1 Candidatus Latescibacterota bacterium | reverse complement strand
GGATCTATGAATACAAAATACGACCATGCATTGCCCTTAAAACATATCGATATAGTGGAATGCGGCCATCCCGTGCCAGACGAACCGGGGGTTGAAGGCGTCGGGCGCATGGTGCGTCTGCTGGAGGGAGCGGATGAAAACACGCTGGTGATTTGTTTGATTTCCGGTGGTGGCTCGGCACTCGCACCCGCACCTGCCGATGGATTGACGCTTGCAGACAAGCAAGAGACGACGAGTTTGTTATTGGCATGTGGTGCAAATATTGTCGAACTCAATGCCATCCGCAAACATCTGTCGCGCTTAAAAGGTGGGGGTTTAGCGCGTGCGGCTTTTCCCGCGACCGTTGTCGCGCTGATGTTGTCAGATGTGATTGGCGATCCCATGGATGTCATTGCATCTGGCCCCACAGTGCCGGATACCGCGACATTTAAAACGTGTATGGATATTCTGGACAAATACGAATTGATCGATAAAATACCCGAAAGTGTTCGGTTGCGACTAAAAGCCGGTTTGGCCGGAGATATTGAGGATACGCCCAAGCCCGGCGATACGGCACTGTCCAGAGTTCAAAATCTCGTGGTAGGCAGCAATGGCCTGGCAGTAACTGCGGCAAATAATAAAGCGATAGAATTGGGGTATAATACGCTGGTATTATCTACACGCATCGAGGGCGAGGCAAGAGAAATTGCTTATGTATATGCGGGTATTGCCAAAGAAATTGTGACATCTGGACAGCCCATTGCTGCACCTGCTTGCGTGATTGCCGGCGGAGAAACAACCGTGCTGGTGCGCGGAGATGGCAAGGGCGGGCGCAATCAAGAGATTCCGCTGTCGGGCGCAATTCAATTGGCCGGATGGGACAATGTGGTGCTGTTTAGCGGCGGCACCGATGGCACCGATGGACCAACCGATGCCGCGGGCGCCGTAGCCGATGGACAAACCATAGCGCGGGCAGAAGCACTGGGGCTTTCCGCGATCGCGCATTTGAAAAACAATGATGCCTACCACTTTTTTAAGCCGCTGGACGACCTGATCATCACCGGAGCAACCGGAACCAATGTGGCAGATGTCGCGCTGGTAATGGTCGGGGATGCATAATTTGGCGCATCTGAATGTTCATAGGAAATATCTCTAATGTCCAATCCCACCGAACCCATCCTCAACGAAGTCGAAGTCGATTATTTCCGGCGCCACGGGTATATCGTGCGCACCGATTTGCTCACCGATGAAGAGCGCGACGAATTTATTGCCCTATTTGATCGCGACCGCGAGCAGTTTAAGTTTCGCTGGCATCCCTATGGCTACCACCAACAGACCAATTACGACGCACTCGTCACCACACCCGAATTTGACCGCGTGATCCGTCACCCAAAAATTCTCGCTGCAATCGAACAACTCATGGGAGGACCGGTTTGCTTTGGCGAAATTGGTGCGCGTTACATGCTCCCTTACGACGGCGAGCTGCACCGCAGTTGGCATCGAGACCGCCCCCATTGGGACGAGCATCCATTCCGAATGGACTATATCCAACTCATGCTCTATCTCACAGACGTAGGTGCAGACACCCACTGCTTCTCTCTCTCTCCCGAATCGGTTTACGAACCCACGCTCAAAGATAACGAAGCGCAACTCAAACGCGGGGGCATCGCCGATATTCACGGTCCGGCAGGCACGGTCTGTCTCTTCAATGTCGCGGCACTACACACGGCAACCACGCGACCGACGAAATGCGATCGCAAAACCCTGCAAATCTACTACGGACACCGCGACCGCAAGTACCTGGCCAATGACTCCGTCATTCCACCCATCTTTTGGCGCGACCACAAAGACCCCGAAGTGCGCGCCTTTTACGGCAACCTCAACGAAGTCTCCAATATTTACAACAAAGCATTTGGAATTCGGCCATGACCTTCCGAACAGTACCCCTCACACCCAACTACGGCGTTGAAGTTCACGACATTGACCTCACCCAAATCAATGGCGAAATGGCCGAAGCCATTCCCGACTAACCATGGCAGCAACATCTCCTCAACAAGAATCTCAAGCTATTCCCTCGCGCATCACAGGGCGCTCCGTGCTTTTTGGCACACTCACCGCCATTGTCCTCAACGTGTACACCGACCACGCCGGGCTGGTTATGGGGTCGTCATCCCTGGTCAAATCGCAATACCCCATGGCCATGTTGTTGCCCTTTGTACTCTGGTTATTTGCCAATATTGGTCTCAAAACCTTCTGGCCCAAAGCAGCACTTTCGGGCACCGAGTTGCTGGTCATCTACAGCATGTCCTGGATTGCAGGCGTTATTCCCCTCGAAGGTTGGGCAGCTTATTGGACGAGCACAATGGCCGTGCCCACCTATTATGCGTCACCTGAAAATCGCTGGACCGAAATCATCTTTGACATCTTGCCCTGGTGGACCCTGCCAGACGTATCGCCTGCGGTTATTCGTCCTTTCTACGATGGATTGTCCCCCTATGATTCCATCCCCTGGGCGGGCTGGTTGCAACCTCTGTTCTGGTGGACCGCCATCTCATTAGCCGTTTTTGCAGCGGGATTGTGCTTGTGTATTCTCTTCCAACGCCAGTGGGAAAACCACGAGCGCCTCGCCTTTCCGCTTGCGCAATTTGCCATAGAACTCACATCTGGTTTTGATCAACCCGGGCGCGTCCCCGGTATTTTTCGCAACAAAATCTTCTGGGCGGGTTTTTTGACTGTTTTTGGCGTCTTCGCCTGGAATATCCTCGGTTATTTCGCCACGGGCTTGCCGCGCATCAACATCTATGCCGGATATCTGAGCAAACAAATCGACCTCGCCCGCGACTTTCAACCCATTTACCTTCGCATTTTGCCCCCGGTCGTCGGTCTCACCTATTTCTGCAATCTCGACATCCTCTTCAGTTTTTGGGTTCTGCGCCTCGTCGCCATAGTCAAACTCGGCATTATGGACCGCACCGGTTTCACCCTGGGCCTGGCTAACCAGCAGGCAAAATCATCAGAAATTATCAATCTCGAAAGCCACGGTGCCCTTGTTTTGCTGGCACTCTGGTCTATTTGGGCCGCTCGGGGGCACCTGTCTCGCGTCTGGCAAGCTGTTGTAGAAGGCCGACAGTCTGTTCATAACGACGGCATTATATCCTACCGCCTGGCGTTTATAGGCTTTGTTCTGGCAACCACCTTCATCATCGGCTGGATGAGCGCAATGGGCATGTCCATCCCCATTGCGCTCTTGCAAACCGCGCTACTCTACACGGCATATCTCACCGTCGCCAAATTCACAGCCGCCAGTGGCTTCCCCCACCTCTTGCCCGTGTACAGCAAAGGCGGGGGCATGGTCTATACCTTTGCCGGTACTGCCAACTTGACCCCCTCGGATTTTGTGGGTATCGAATTTGTCAGTTCCAGTGCCTTCTTTGGCAACAACCGCATCCCCGCATGGCCCGCGCTACCCCACCACCTGAAATTGCACGGTGCAACGCCAAACGCCCGCGTTGCCCGTATCGCCACGCTCGCCTTCACCGCGGGCTTGCTCGCTTCCTTCATCTTTATTATCTATTTGGCCTACGCGCACGGGGGCCAAAACCTGCACACGGCTCCGTTCACAGGCCGCTCAAACTCGGCCTCGGTCCGCCTCTACAACAACATGACCAATCACATTCTCAACGAACAAAAAACCGTTTTTGATCCATATAAAATGGCCGTATGGTTCATTGGCATCTTTGAAGCGCTCGTGCTCATTGGCTTGAGAAGCCGCCTGCCCTGGTGGCCCTTGCACCCGATTGGCCTCGCCTTTCAAAATACCTCTGGTCCAAGAATCTACAGCTTTTCCATTTTTCTTACCTGGGCGGCCAAATCACTTTTCCTGCGTATCGGCGGTATTGCCCTGTACCGTCGCGCAGCACCTTATTTTATTGGCCTGCCAGTGGGCTATGTCACCGGTGTCATCGTTTCATCTATTGTCGATCTTATCTGGTTTCCAACAGGTGGGCACTGGACACATGGATGGTAGGCTGGGAGCTTCTACAGAAAGGTTTTTCATGTCCGAACAAAAACACATTCTCATCACAGGTGGTGCGGGCTTTGTCGCTGGCATGTTGCGCCAGTACTGGGGCGCGACCTATCGCCTTCGGCTTGCGGATGTAAACCCGGTTAAAAATCTTGCCGATCACGAAGAATTTGTCCAGATGGATATTACCAATCTCGACGAATTTCAAGCGGCTTGCCAGGGTATCCATACCGTAATACACCTCGCAGCCGACCGCAGTCCGCGTGCCGACTTTTACGAAACCCTGCTCGACCTCAACATTATTGGCGCGTACAACGCCTTTCACGCTGCACACCTGTGCGGTTGCAAACGCATTGTTTTTGCCAGTTCGGTCAATGCCGTGTTGGGCTACCCGGGCGATTCCTCCATTGAATGGGATGTACCCGTATTTCCCACCAATGTCTATGGTGCCACCAAATGCTGGGGCGAAGCCCTTGCGCGGGTGTATTCAGAAACCCATGAACTCTCCTGTATCTGTATACGCCTGGGTGGGCCGAGATGGAATGCCGATGAAATTTACGATCCAGACAAACCCAGCATGCTCATCAGCCCACGGGATACCGCACAACTTTTTCAAAAATGCGTGGAAGCAGATACCGGCTTTGCCATTGTACACGGCGTATCTGATCACAAAAAATCCTATCTCGGAATTGATGCCACCAGGGAAGTATTGGGCTACACCCCACAAGACGGCACAGCGAAAAGGCGGTAAACAGAAAGGATACCCATGGGAAAGGGAAAATTCTCATCGACGAAAACATATAGCGATCTACCCTGTGCACACCGTCAGGGATATCACGACGGCCACTGTCGATTTATTCACGGATACAACCGCGAGATCACATTTTATTTTACCTGCAATGAACTCGACGAAAACCACTTTGTCGTCGATTTCAGCAAACTCAAGAAGCTCAAAGCGTGGTTAGAGCACATGTTTGACCACACAATGCTCATCAACGAAAATGATCCCGAACGCGAATTTTTTGAAGAAATGCACCGCCGTGGCCTGATTGATCTGCGAATTATGCCCAACGCTGGCATGGAAGCATCATCAAAATTTGTTTTTGATTATGCCGATAAATTCGTGCGCGACATGACCCAGAACCGATGCTGGGTCTATAAAGTTGAAACCCGTGAAAATATGAAAAACTCGGGTATATACGAACTTGTGGATGACTGAAACGCGCACCTGAATGACGTGTTTTATATTTACTGCACAAAATACTGCACATATTTTTTTAATAACACAATAAATTGTTTATAAACAATAATTTGTTGTGTTATTTTTTTCTTGACTTATGAACAGATGTTCACTATATTTTTGTTCCGCCATAACTGAGGCCATTTAACAGAATCAGACAGATGTTTCGCACAAAGTATAGGGCCTCAGAACACCACAAGGAGGAAACATGATTTCCGAAATGAACCAACGTCGCAACCCCGTCCAGCAGACCCTTCACAAAGCGCCAGGGCAAGGCGCAGATCGTGTTTGCACCTCACCCCATGCAGGCGATGAACCCTCTCTGGCCTATTACTACAAAGAGATCGAGCGACACCCACTGCTCACGTCAGACCAAGAAAAAGCACTGACAGAGCAAATTGCCCTGGGCGACTTGCCAGGTGCGAGTGCTCGTACTCGGCGGGCAGGAGAGCATGCCCGTGAAAAGCTCATCACCAGCAACCTGCGCTTTGTCATTCACGTTGCCAAAAATTTTAAGAATCAAGGGCTGCCCCTGGCCGATCTCATCAATGAAGGCAACATGGGACTGATGACTGCTGCTCGCAAATTCAAACCCGAAAAAGGCTACAAGTTCATCACCTACGCAGTCTGGTGGATCAGACAGAACATCCTCAAAGCCCTCGAAGTTCAAACCCGATCCATCCGGATTCCCGGCAATGTTATCAACGACCTCAACAAACTGCGAAAAGTCGAAGCTGATATGACTCAGCACCTCAACCGACATCCCGATGCCGATGAACTCGCCCAGGAAACCGATCTACCCTTGAAAAAAGTCACACACACCCTCGAATCGGCCTACAACACCGTGTCGCTAGATACCCCAATGTACGATGAAGTCACAAGCTCTGCGCCTCGCGCCCTGCAAGAAACCCTGCCGGATCCCCAAACATTGTCTCCGGAAGACACCTATATCCAAGATACTATGCACAATGATATACACAACGCGCTCGGTGCCTTACCCGATCGCGATCGGCAAATTCTACATCTCTATTACGGTTTCAGCGACCCGTCCGAAGGATCCGAAGTCAACAGTTCAAAACCCGCTACCTATCAACAAATAGGTAACAAACTGGGGGTAAGTAGAGAACGAGTGCGCCAACTCAAAGAGGAGGCACTCAATCGGCTGCGGCATCCCACCCATAGTAAACGACTTGCTACCTATTGTAGTTAAAGCGAGAAATTATACACCGCTTGTCTCATTAAAAACAGCCCCAACCAAATCAGAGCGTCGGCGCAATTTGTCGGCGCTCTTTTGATTTCTACTTGCGTTCAAAGCCAAAACCTTGCTATTTATGAACTTCGGGACAAGTTGCACACCGTTTATTAGCGCACAGGTAAATCAACTATGAAAATCATCATCCTCTCTACACTCGGCGCACTCATTCTGCTCGGCGTGGGTGTGTACATTGTTTTTTATATTTCAGAGCGCGACAAAATTGAAGGAAAATCCTTCTTCCGACTTGAAAATCGCTGGCTCTACGGATTTTTGGGCTACGCATCTGTCATTGTCATCACTTTTCTGGTCTTGATTTTGCAAACCTCGCTCACACGTCAGGAGCAAACCCTTGGAAATACCCAGGCGCGGTTCCAACAAGAACTCACGGCTTTTCGCGAGCGACTCGGCGAACAAACCGACCGTCTCATGTCCCAAATCAATGAAAAAGCGGAACTCACTGGATCTGAAGTCGAGGTGCGTGGCAAGCTATCCAATGAAATCGCACATCACCAACGCACCCGCAAAGAACGCGACACCGCACGCGAACAATTGCGTCTCGCACAAAGCGAATTAAATCGGGAAACGCTCGCACACCGCGCCTATCTCGACAGCCTCAACACTGAAAGATCGCTTCACGCATCAACCCAAAAACGACTCAAGCGCGAGGAAACACAACACGCCAAAAACCGCGAGACATTGCGAAACACCCAACAAAAACTCGACCGCGCCAACGAGCAACTAAACGTACAAAATCGCCAGATTAAAGCGCTGAGAAGCGATCTCAAACGCGCGCAGGACAACGCCGACAACGCACGCCAGATAGCCAGCCGCCTCTTACAGCAATCCGGTGACCATCAGCGAGCACTCCTCATCCTTCAAGCCACCGTCGATTCTCTCTTTCTAAAAGAATTTAAACGCCCCCGAGTTCCTTCAGAAAAATAGACGAGGAGAAAACGCATCGTGAAACTCAAAATCATCCTTCCCATCATCGTGCTGATCATCGGTGTTCTGGGTGCTTATGCCCTTGTCCGAAGCCAAAAGGTTGTCCAGCCCAAACCAACAGAAGTCCCCCCGCCTCTTGTGCGCGTTCGTTCCGTTTACCCCACAGACTTTCAGCTCATTATTCCAGCGCAAGGCACGGTTGCCCCGCGCACGCAAACCACACTCATTTCACAAGTGGCAGGCCAGATCATTGATGTATCGCCCGCATTTGCCAATGGTGGCTTTTTCGAAAAAGGCGATATCCTGCTCACTATTGATCCCCGCGATTACGAAGTCGCTGTTGCACAAGCACAGGTTCAGGTTGCACAGGCCAAATTGCGATTGGCACGCGAAGAAGAAGAAGTCGCAATTGCCCGCGACGAATGGAAACGCCTGGGCAATGGAGAACCAACAGATCTGGTTCTGCACAAGCCACAAATTGACGAAGCCCGTGCGACCATTGCCGCTGCCGAAGGCGCACTGATGCGCGCCAACCTCAACCTCGAACGCACGCAAATCAGAGCACCATATCCCGGACGCGTTCGCACCAAAAATGCCGATGTCGGACAATTCGTCAACCCCGGTTCTCCGCTCGGTCAAATTTACGCAATCGACTATGCCGAAGTGCGCCTGCCCGTGCCCGATGCCCAACTCGCTTACCTGGACCTGCCGTTCTCCTTCCGCAATAACCCCCACGATAATTCAGGCCCCGATGTGCGCTTCCACGCCACATTTGCCGGACAGAAACACACCTATATGGGACGCATTGTGCGCGTTGAAGGAGAAATTGACACACGCTCTGGCATGATCGCACTCGTCGGGCGCGCAGATAACCCATACCACCAGCGCGACCGCAACACTCCGCCATTGGCGGTGGGCATGTTTGTCACAGCAGAAATCCTGGGCCATCACGCGGAAAACGTCGTGGTCATCCCACGCTCTGCACTGCGCGGTAAAAATCGCGTCCTCGTGGTTACAGACAATCGCCTCTATTATCGAACCATCGATATCTTGCGCGCCGACGCAGAAAAAGTAGTTGTTAAAAGCGGTCTAAAATCGGGCGAGCAACTCTGCATATCGCCAATCGATACCGTCGTAGATGGCATGCGCGTGCGCACCGTGCGCACTGGAGGTACGCAATGAAAAATGCCATTGAATGGTTTGCCCGAAACAGCGTGGCAGCCAATCTGCTTATGGTGTTGATCCTGGGAGGCGGCATTTTTCTCGTATCCAGTATCCGCATGGAAGTTTTCCCAGAGTTTTCGAGTGACATGATCAATGTCTCAATGATCTATCTGGGCGCTGCCCCTGAAGAAGTCGAAGAAGCCGTCTGCATACGCATCGAAGAAGCCGTGGTAGGTCTCGACGGCATTGAGCGCATCACCTCCACGGCATCGGAGAACAGGGGTGTTGTCAACATCGAAGTCGCGCCCGATACTGATACACGCAAATTACTCGACGATGTAAAAGCCCGCGTAGATGCCATCACCACTTTTCCGGTGGAAACGGAAAAACCCGTCATTCGAGAAATCACCAACCGCCGTCAGGTCATCAACGTTGCCATCTCGGGACCGACAGATGAAAAAACCCTCAAAACAATTGGCGAGCAAGTCAGAGACGACATTGCAACCATTCCCGGCATCACACAAGTAGATCTCGTTAGCACACGCCCTTACGAAATCGCTATCGAAGTCTCGGAAAATGACCTGAGGCGTTATAACCTCACCTTTGGCGAAATTGCCATGGCCGTGAGGCGTTTCTCGCTCGACCTACCCGGCGGCGCCATTCGAACACAGGGTGGAGAAATTCTGTTGCGCACCAAAGGACAGGCATATCGCGGTAAAGAATTTGAATCGCTCGTCTTGCGCTCTCGCCCCGATGGCACGTACCTTCGCCTGGGCGATGTCGCCACAGTCATCGACGGGTTTGCAGAAACCGACCAATCTGCCCAATTTGATGCAGAACCCACCGTAATTGTCCAGGTTTATCGCGTGGGCGATCAAAATGCCCTGGACATCACTGGAAAAGTCAAAGCCTATATCAATGAAGCACAACAACGCATGCCCGATGGCATCAAACTCACAGTCTGGGCAGATTATTCTCGCATATTAAACGACCGCCTGGAACTTATGTTGTACAATGGTCGGATGGGCTTTATCCTCGTCTTTATCGCACTGACTATGTTTCTGCGTTTGCGCCTCGCCTTTTGGGTCGCTCTGGGCATTCCCATATCATTTCTCGGTGCAATCGGCCTGATGCCCTTCTTCGACATCTCCATCAACATGATCTCCCTCTTTGCATTTATTGTGGTGCTCGGCATTGTCGTAGATGACGCGGTCATCGTAGGAGAAAACATCTATCGCCATTATCAAATGGGCAAACGCGGCTTGCGCGCAGCAATCGACGGCGCACAAGAAGTATATGTTCCCGTCATTTTTGCTATCCTCACATCTATTGCCGCCTTCTCTCCCCTGCTCACCGTTGAGGGCAACATGGGGAAAATCATGAAACTCATTCCCCAGATTGTCATTCTCACCCTCATCTTTTCACTCATCGAATCGCTCTTTATTTTGCCAGCACACCTCGCGCATGCCAAAATAGATCCAAAAAAAGACGGAGATCCCCCGCGCAAACGCGCCATTGTCACCCTGTGGCAACGCGTTCAAAATAGCGTGGCCGATGGCTTGCTTACCGCTGTTGACCGCTATTATCGCCCCTTTCTCGAATGGGCACTTCAGTGGCGATATTTGACAATCGCGGCGAGTGTTGCCACGCTCTTTCTCACCGTGGGTCTCGTTGGCGGCGGATGGATCAAATTCGTCTTTTTTCCCCCAGTCGAAGCCGACAGAGTCGCGGCCATGCTCACCATGCCTCGGGGCACACCTGCCGAGATCACTGAAAAAGCGGTGCGTCATCTGGAGGTGTCAGCGCGCCAACTCCAACGCGAAATAGAAGGCGAGAATTCGGGTTCGGTATTTCGCCATGTTCTCGCAACCGTAGGCGAACAGCCCTATCGCGCAGCACAAGGTCCACCCACCGGGAATGCTGCTACATTTTCATCAGCACATCTGGGCGAAGTCAATATTGAACTCGTGCCTTCAGAAAATCGCAATATCGGCAGTGAAGAAATTGCCAGGCGTTGGCGCGAACTCACCGGCACTATTCCCGACGCAGTCGAACTGACCTACTCATCCTCGCTATTTTCATCTGGAGAAGCCATCAATATCCAGTTCTCAGGTCCCGATTACGGCGAATTGCGCGAAGTCGCCGAAAAATTCAAAAGCGCGTTGGATGACTATCCCGGTGTCTTTGACATCGCCGATTCTTTTCGCCCGGGGAAAGAGGAGGTGAAACTCTCCCTCACCCGACAGGCCGAAACCCTCGGCATCACATTGGCCGACCTCGCGCGCCAGGTCAGACAGGCGTTTTACGGAGAAGAAGCGCAGCGCATTCAGCGCGGTCGCGACGACATCCGCGTGATGGTGCGCTATCCCGAATCAGAGCGACGATCCCTGGGTAACCTCGAAAACATGCGCATTCGCACGCCCGGCGGTGGCGAAGTGCCCTTCTCAATTGCCGCCAGAGCCGAACTCGGCCGGGGCTATGCATCCATCCGCCGCGCCGACCGCCAGAGAGTTATCAATGTCACCGCCGACGTCGATATTAGCATCGCCAATGCAAACGAAATAATCGCCGAATTCACCCGCACTGTATTGCCCCAAATATTGTCAGAACATCCCCGCGTGCGCTACGATTTTGAAGGCCAGCAAAGAGAACAGACCGAAATGCTACAGGGACTGGCCAACAGCTTTGTTATCGCCTTGCTCATCATTTATATTTTGCTCGCCATCCCCTTCAAATCCTATGTCCAACCCCTTATTGTTATGGGGGCCATCCCATTTGGAATCGTCGGCGCGGTCTGGGGGCATGTCGCTCTCGGGTTTGATCTCTCGCTACTCTCCGCATTTGGCATTGTCGCCCTCACAGGTGTCGTAGTCAACGACAGTCTGGTCATGGTCGATTTTATCAACAAACAACGCGAAAAAGGCCACGCACTTTCCGAAGCCCTCCGCGAAGCTGGTGCTGTGCGTTTCCGCCCCATTCTCCTGACCTCAGTCACGACATTTCTCGGCCTCACGCCCCTGCTATTAGAAAAAAGCCTTCAGGCGCAATTCCTGGTGCCAATGGCCATATCCCTCGGTTTTGGCGTAATCTTTGCAACTGTCATCACCCTCTTGCTCGTTCCCATTACCTACTATATTCTCGAAGACATCATCAACGCCTTTTATCGACTCATCGGGCGCGAACGCAGCGCATTCCGCGCAGAACTGAATCGCGCAGCAGATTAAATCGCACGTGGTTTTCGCGCAATTACAAGGGCCGATTGCTTTTGCAACCGGCCTTTTTTGCTCGCTATTGACAAGCTTTGTCGATGCGTGTACATTGCGCTCACGGTATATAAAGCTCCTGTATAGCTCAAATTTGAAAGGAATAGCCAATGGCTCCCAACATCATCTTTATCCTCACCGATGACCAAGGACCCTGGGCTGCCGGATGTTATGGCAATCCAGAAATTCGCACCCCCAATCTCGACCGCATTGCCGCCACGGGTATTCGCTTCGACAATTTCTTTGTCACCATCCCCGTGTGCTCGCCCAGTCGCGCATCTTTTCTCACGGGTCGCATACCCTCACAACACGGCGTACACGACTGGATCCGCGAAGGCAACACAGGTCCCGATGCGGCGTCTTATCTTCAGGACGAAATCTGCTATACCGACATCCTATCCGAACACGGCTGGACATGTGGGTTATCGGGCAAATGGCACCTGGGCAATAGCACCTTGCCTCAGCACGGCTTCTCGCACTGGTTTGCCCACGAAAAAGGCGGTGGTCCCTATAACGACGCCACACTGGTACGCAACGGCGAACTCGTCACCGTACCGGGTTATGTGACCACCGCCATCACAGATGACGCCCTCGCATTCATCGACAATCACGCCAATGACGACAAGCCCTTTTACCTCAGCGTTCACTACACCGCGCCCCACAGCCCCTGGACTGGACATCCCCAGGATATTGTCGATTCCTACGACGATTGCCCATTCGAATCCTGTCCACAAGAAGATCCACACCCCTGGGCGGGAGGCTTGAGCAATAATTTGGGCAAACGCGAAAGTCTCAAAGGTTATTTTGCCGCTGTCACCGCAATGGATTATGACGTGGGGCGCATCCTCGACAAAATTGAAGACAAGGGGATTCGCAACAACACCCTCGTTGTCTTCACCTCTGACAATGGCTTTTCCTGTGGTCATCACGGCTTTTGGGGCAAGGGCAATGGTACGCGCCCCTTAAATATGTATGAAAACTCCATCAAAGTGCCCTTCCTATCCAGCCATCCCGGCGTCATCCCCGAAGGCAGCGTGCAGCCCGCAATGGCTTCGGGATACGATTTTATGCCTACTCTCCTCGACTATCTCAACCTCCCGTTACCCGAAGACCGCAACTACCCCGGCCGATCATTCCTCGCCGCGCTCAAAGGCGAAGAAGATCCCGGACGCGACAATGTCGTTATCTACGACGAATACGGCACAACGCGCATGATCCGCACGGCCGAATGGAAGTACGTACACCGCTATCCCGATGGCCCCAACGAACTCTATGACCTGCAAAACGATCCCGACGAGCGCGACAATCTCGTTGACGACACCGTACAGACGAACCGCATCAAGACGATGAAAACGCAGATGGAAACGTGGTTTGCAACTTACAGCGTCCCCGACAAAGACGGGCGCGATTACACGGTCAGCGGTGCCGGACAACTCCGCCCCATCGGACAAAAATGGGAAGACGACCGCAAACCCTTTGCATAAAGAGCAGTCAAAGGAGGTACCGGTGAAAGCGGGTGTGTGCAGTTACTGCTTCAATTCGATGCTGACCGAGGGTAAGATCTCTTTGATGGAGGCGATCGAATTCGTGGGAAAGGAGACTGAGGCCGACTGCTTCGAGCTCTACTCCCCATACTGGAGTCCCGATCGAGACGTGCAAGAACAGGCGCGTGAGGCCCGGAGCCTGATGGACCGGGTGGGCCTGCAGGCCTCGTGCCATGCCCTGGCGACGGATTTCGCCGTCTATGACGAAGGCGAAAATCGCGCCTGCCTGGACTGGTGTGAGAAGATGCTCCAGGTCGCCGTGATCCTCGGGGCCGATACGGTCCGCGTCGATCCCCGCACCGCCCCACCTCCCGGCAGATCCCGCGACGATATCGATCCCGAAGACGCCCTCGCCCGCATTGCTCAAAGCATGCAGACCGTCGCCGACATCGCTATCGAAAAAGGCCTGAAAGTCGGCGTTGAGAACCACGGGCTGTTGCTCGGACGCACGTCGCAGACTGCGCGCATCGTCGAGCTGGTCGATCGCCCTAACTTCGGCGTGAACCTCGACTTCACCAATTTCCGCACGGTCTTCGGAGAAGACCACATTGAGGCGGCCCGGCTTCTCGCCAGACATGTCGTCCACATCCACGCCAAGGACTTTCACATTCGGCAGGATCCCCAGCCTGGGGAGGAGTGGCGCAAAATCCCCTCGGGCGAATACGTCAAACGCGCGGTCGGCGGCGAAGGGAACTCGGGTTGGGCCGAGATATTTCGCATCCTCAACGATGTGGGCTACAGGGGTGCTATCTCCCTCGAGGTTTCAGATCCAGCGGACATCCGGGGCAGTGTCGCCAAAGGAGTGGCCAATCTGAATCGTATCATCGCGGAGGTGAAGCGGTTGTAATGCCAGAGCCAGGACGTAGATGGAAGCCACGGCGACCCCCTACCGCATTGAGTTGAATTTGGTTACATTTTTACTCGGTAGTTTTGTTATGTTTATATTGGAGAACGGATATGAATAAAAAATTAGCTCTCTATGGCGGGGAAAAAACGCGCACAGCCCCCTTCCCTTCGCGCACGCCATTTGGAAAAAAAGAAGAGGAATTGTTGTTGGACGCCGTGCGCAGTCAAAATTTGTTTGGCAAGAGCGGCACCTATGTCAAAGATTTTGAAAAGCAATTTGCCGAGTTTTACGGAATGGAATACGCGCAAAGTTCAACGAGCGGCACAGCGGCCATCCATCTGGCAGTGGGCGTTGTAGATCCCGAGCCAGGAGACGAAATCATCACCGCACCCATTACCGACCCGGGCAGCGTAATGCCCATTTTGATTCAAAATGCCGTGCCTGTATTTGCCGACGTCGATCCCCTCACAATGAACATGACCCCTGAGTCAATTGAAAAAAATATTACAGACCGAACGCGTGCAATCATCCTCGTACACTTGTTTGGCCGCCCCTGCAATGTCGAAGAAGTGGTGAAAATTGCGGAAAAATACCACATTACGCTAATTGAAGACTGCAGCCAGTGTCACGCCACCAAATACAAAGGCCGCTATGTGGGAACTTTTGGACATATGGGTTGTTTTAGCTTGCAGCAGTCCAAACACATGACCACGGGCGATGGTGGGATGACGGTCACGCATGACCGAGAAACCTATATTCGCCTCAAGCTATTTTCCGATAAGGGTTGGGATTATCAATATATGGCCGATCGCGATCACGCTTTTGTCGCACCTAACTATCGCATGACCGAGATGCAGGGCGCGGTTGGCCTCGCACAGTTAGAAAAGGTGCGCGGCGTGATCGAAAGACGGCACGAATTGGGCGCACTGCTATGTGAACTGATTGCCGATGCGCCGGGAATAACGCCTGTTCCACCCGAGGGAGACCGCGAGGTTTCATGGTGGAATTTTGTTTTTCACGTCACGGGTCACGATCCCGATGAATTTTGCAAAGCCGTGCGCGCCGAAGGCGTATCTATGGGGGCGCATTATATCAAAGATCCGATTTTTATGCGGGGGAATTACCTGACCGAAAAACGCACCTATGGAAACAGCGGATTCCCCTTTCACCACGGCGTAACAAGCCGCGAATATAACTACGGTCCAGAACTCGTTCCCGGTGCTGTACAGGCATTGAGTACAGTCGTCGTCTGGGGGCTTCACGAACACCTCGACGAAAAAGACATCCGCGACACCGCCGCCGCGATCAACAAAGTCGCAAACGGCCTGGGCAAATAGACGAGAAAAGGAATCCAAATGCATCAGTCTCGTACACAGTGGTACTACACCAGAGGCATTTTTGCACTCTGTATCCTGGTTCTTTCTGCTTGTGGAAACACAACATCGCCGGATATCACGGGGCCGGCACCGGGAGAACCCGGCGCAGAGCCAATACCGGGAGGCCCAGGACGGATCGCATATATAAAACAAAACCTGCAAACGGGTAGTTTTCATCTCCATATTGTGAATCCCGACGGCACAAACCCCATCAATCTCAACCCCATAGACGATCTGGCTGAATATTCCGGGCAATCGTGGTCGTCCAACGGTTCACAACTCGCCTTTGCCTCAAACCGCAGTGGCAATGCCAATTTCAACATTTTTGTCATGAATACCGACGGGAGCAATATCCGCAGCGTGGTTGAAGATTCGGGAAACGAATTTGCATCGTCCTGGTCGCCAGATGGACAGAAAATACTCTTTCAGACCTGGCGCAACGATGAGACAGCTTGGGATATTTATGTGGTCAACATCGGCGGTTCTGACGAACAGGTGCTGATCAATACAGATATGGAAGAGCAACTACCCGTCTGGTCACCCGATGGTACCAAATTTGCCTATCAGGCCGGACATCGCGGTCGTGGAATCGATATCTATGTCGCCAATGCCGATGGTACAGGCGCGATGCGTTTGACAGATGGCAATGGCACCTTGCACGCTGCTCCGGCATGGTCGCCAGATGGAATGCAGATAGCATTTGAGTCCAATCGCCATCAACCCCCGTCAACAGGCACGCGAACGCCTCTGGCGCAGTACGAGATTTATGTGATGAATCGGGATGGGGCAAATATGCGCCGCCTCACGTCTTCCCAACCCCTTGAAGCATTACGCAATCCAACCTGGTCGCCCGATGGGAAGCAAATTGCATTTGAATTTCACACTTATTCAACAAATCTGATCTCGGGATTTTCGACCATTCAGGTCATGAATGTAGATGGCTCCAATACTTTTTCTATTCCCAATATCCCCCATGGTGCGCGCTTCCCACGCTGGTCGCCTGTGCCGTAAATACAACATCCATTGAACAGACCATCTGAAAAGTCTTGGATTTTATCCGAGACTTTTTTATTTGACTTCGCCGCCTTTGTCCAATTAATTGTTTTGCGGTTGAGTATATGGTATTGCGAACCACTTTTCAGGAGGCGCGTTATGAGGCGGCCAACAGATGCTGAACGACAGGAGTGGGAAGCCAACGGAGCGTTTTTTTTAGAAAATGCAATTGAAGGAGAAGACCTATCGCGGTTGCAAGCAACGTTTGATCGGTGTACCGCCGAGGCCAGGCGCGAATGGTTGGAGGGAATAGCAAAAGGTACGCGTCCGGCAGCCCATTTTGATATACCAAAGCCATTGGAAAAGGACGACGTGTTTATCGACCTGATCGATTATCCGGGCTGGTACGGATTTTTGGTGGATTTTGCCGATGAAGATTTGATCCTGCTCGCACCGCAAGTGAGAACCCTACCGGTATCACCCATCAGTTATGTGGGCTGGCATCCGGATGTACCACATACGACACCGCTCCACATGAAAGTACAGATTTATATTGAAGATGTTCCTGCCGACGGCGGTGCATTTGGATATGTGCCGGGCAGTCATAAACCCGACGTCGGGCCGTGTCCCGTAGTTCGTCCGCTCGATTCAATGCCGGGGCACAAAGTGTATCCGGGCAAAGCGGGCGATGCAGTATTATTCAATTCTTATGGGTGGCATACCTCAATGGTCAATCGCACGTTAAAGCCGCGCAAGTCAATTATCCTCATCTATGAGAAGTGGAGTAAGAACCGCATATCGACCGAGCAATTTGCAGCGATAGCCCACAAATGCACAACGCCAGACCGCAGACGTTTATTTAGTCTGGATGAGAGATGATAGTATGCCAATTATTGACTCACACCTGCATGTATTTGAAAAACTATCGGCTGAATTTCCCCGCGAGGTAAATGACCAGTGTCCCGCAGACAGGGCAGAGACAGCGGAAAAATTGCTGGAAGTCATGGAGGCCAATGGAGTCCATCAGGCAGTGCTGACGCAGATTGGCGGTGCGCAATTGGCGCATCATCGGTACTTACAGCACTGTTTAAAGACCTATCCCAACCGCTTCCGGGGGATAGGGTTGATTCCCAGAGATGAATGGGACGCGCCTGAAGACCACATGGACCAGCTGGCTGAGAACGGGGATATTATCGGATTCAGGATTAACGAAATTGGCGGGCCTGCCGATCCCCTATCCCATATGGATGTACGAACATTTACTTCGTATCGCATCTGGAAACACGCGGCTAAAAAAAATTACGTAATGTGGCTGTATATTCGGGCAAAAGATGCGCATCAAATCGCCTTTATGGTTCAGGCATTTCCCGAAATTCGCGCCGTGTTTAACCATCTGATGATCTGTCCGGGCGAGGGAATGTTTTCGTGGGATGACGAAGGCCGCCCGCACATCAATACCCCCATACCGCCGCTGACGCGCTACTCGATGCTGGGCTTGCACGAATATCCAAATATCTGTGTACATCTATCGGGACAATATGCGTTTAGCCAGGAGGCCTGGCCCTATCGCGACCTGGAGAGTTGGCACAAAACACTACTTTCCAAGTTCGGCGCAGACAAATTGATGTGGGCGACGGATTTTCCCTGGATTTTGGAAGATCCAGGGTATGATAAGCTGGTACAGGTAATCGATGAATTACTACCGGAGTTAAGCGCTCAGCAAAAAGCAAAGATTATGGGGGGAACGGCAAAACGGGTTTTGGGCTTTCCCGACGTGGCGGATTGACCTTTTTGAAATTGACCTTGTATTGTTCGAGGGCTTCGAGTGCCTTGTTATCGGGATGGGGATATATGTCGCGGGATTTCGCAAAAGACGCGACAGCTTCTACCCTCTGGCCCTGTTTTTGCAGCAGGCTTCCCTTCAAGTAGTATAGACGCGCCAGAGTTTGCTTTTTCAATGCCTCGTATTTGAGGGTCTCCGCCCTATCTAACCACGCCGAGACCTGTTCCCAGTGCGAGTTATTCCCATGCTCTGTCAGTGTGCCGGCCATCCCGATGAGGCAGGCGTAACTTCTATCTGAGAGGCGGAACAATTCCTGCATCGAACCGAGAAATCCCGGATCGCCCGATAAATAAATCAAACCCAAATATCGCCCGTACTGGAACAACAATCCGTTTCGCCGCACGCGCTCCCAGCGATCAATGGGCTGTCGCGTGATGAGTTGCGCAAAGTACTCCTCACCGCGCGGATGGCGTTTTATTTCTATGGTACCCGGCTTGCCATCTTTAACCGCCTCCATGAGAAAACCATAGATCCGTCCCTGGCGGTTGGGGAAAATGTCGAAATCCATGGGGAAAAAGAGGGCGCGTTCTGTCGAATCGGTGAATTGTTCCAAAACTTCCTTCTTCTTTTCTTTCGGTAAAAATGGATCGTAGAGGCGTTTGCCATATACAAGCCCCTGAAGATTGTACAACGCGACATCTGGACGGCGGTTCTCGATGTATTGATAATAGCCCATCGGCCCGGTGGCATCGCCGAATACGAAGAGAACCGCGTCCTCCGGCAGAATATCCAACTGCATCTCCGCATAGTGCTCGGCAAAATCGCTATCGGATCGATCATTGGCCCGCCAGTGTTCGTGCACCGACCACGCAACCATGGCCGCGCCCACCAGGGCTGCCATGCCAATTTTGAGTCCCGGCCCATGGACAAATTTGGACGACAACCGTTCTGCCAACCAGTCGAACACAACCTGCAATCCAATACCCAGCCACAGGGCCGCTATACCATAACACAACAGAGAATAGGGCCGAAAGATCGCGACCCAAAAAAAGTCAAAATCGAAACCCAGCAGGGCGATCAGCACAATGCTATTGCCCAAAAATACCAGCAATCCCGAACTCGCTTTTGCGATCTGCCGCCGCCGAAACAGCACGATCAGGCCAAACACGGCGAGCACAAATCCAGGCAACGTCAATTGCCACAAAAATTCGTTGCCCAGCCATTGCATGAACCCGAACCGGTCATTCCATCCCGCGCTGGGGCTGGCATCTATATGGGCATAGCCCTGCCGGCTGAAATAATGCCAGAATTCTTTTAACGTATCAATAGAGCCGTAAAAATTGATCAGGGGATCTTGATGTGACCGCCAGACCATCCACGCATAAGGCAATGCCGCACACGGCAGGGAAACCCCCAAAAGCAACGGCAGTTTCCGATACACAGTGCGCCAAACGGGAAAGATCAATAGCACCAAACCCGGCGTTGAAAGCACCATCAGCGGCCAATGGTTGGTCAGGCTCAATCCATAAGCGACAGCCGCGGCAATCCAGATTCCTGTGCGGTGCGGCTGGCGGATGCCGTACAAAAGCAGTGCATATAGGAAAAAAAAGAACAGTGCATTGAGCGCATAAACCTCGGCGATAATAGCCTGCGCCCAGAAATGCTCAGAAGCGGCAAACAACCATGTAGCGGTCAGGCCGGGAATTGACGATGCGCCCAACATGCGGGCACACAAATAGACGCAGCCACAGGTGAGCGCGCCCAATACCGCGCTGGACAAATGGCCGAGAAAAGCAACACTACCAAAAGGCAATTGCGTAAACAGATAGACAATAAGGGTATAGAGCGGATAGCCCGGCGGATGCGCCACGCCGAGATGCGCTCCAGCCATGAGAAACAGGCCGTCGTCTTCCAAAACAACAGTGCGCGGCATAGTAAGCACATAAAGCACAAACGGGGCGATAACTGATGCGGCCAGTGGGATCCCATCGCGCAAGGGCTTAAATGCTTCCATTTGGGCATCCACGCGATTCATTGCGTACCGTCCTCTATATGTCCAGCCTGTCCATCTGTCACCTCGCGAAACGTCCAGCGGGAATTTATGAAATAGTTGAACAATGTGGATGGGGCAATCGCACACCCCTGCAAAATGACCGATTGCACCGCGGGAAAAAGGAAGGAAAGCAAGACAAACGTGCCATAACTCAGCATAAGCGTCACCAGTGAAACGAGGTTGTATTTCAACCCCCGAACACGCTTTTTCCCCGCCAGTGCGCGATCGCGGAAGGTCCAGTAGTTGTTTAGCAAAAAATTTGAGATAATCGACAGCTCAATTGCAATTGGTGATGCCAGCAGTTTATGCACACCGAGACTGAGCAAGAGCTGAAACGAACCGAGATTGACAAATACCCCCGAGAAACCCGTGAGGGCAAATTTGATAAATGTCCGAGACATATATTTTCCGATGAATTGGATTTTCAACTGGTCAAATTAACAACGCACGCTCGAAAAATCAAGCGCAAGATAAAAAAATTCTCTCTCGCATTCGTCCATGTCAGAATACACAGACAACTTGACACGGTTGGCCCAATAGTGAAACGAGTCGCTAAAATTTTGCTCCTCTCTATATTGTTGTTCACTGCACTATGTGTTGTGCTATCCATCTGGAGGAAACCGATGCCCGATCATCCTTTTTTTAAAAAAAACGCGGGTGTTGAAGTGATTGCACACCGAGGGGGATGGCGGTTGTGGCCCGAAAATACGCTATATGCTTTTCAACACGCAGTAGATCTCGGCGTGGATATGCTGGAAATGGATATTCGCAGTACAAAAGACGACCATATCGTGGTTTTTCACGATGAGACCGTGACGCGTACGACCAATGGCAGCGCGCGTGTGAATGATTTGACCCTTGCAGAATTGAAACAGTTAGATGCAGGATACAAATGGTCGGCTGACAAGGGCGCGACTTTTCCCTTTCGCGGAAAAGGAATTGTACCCCCAACGCTGGACGAAGTCTTTGCGTCTTTCCCGCACATGCGAATGACCATTGAAATCAAACAAAAAGAGCCGGATATTGTCACGGCATTTGGCAACTTGATTCGCCACCATGGAATGCAGCACCGCGTATTAGTCGCGTGTTTTGACACCGGAACATTGAAGCGTTTTCGCAAGCAGTTTCCCGAAGTTGCAACATCGCCGGGAATGACGGAAGGAATGATCTTTTACGCCCTGTGCTGGTTGCATTTGAGCGCGGTTTATCAGCCCAATGTCGAAGCATTGCAGTTCCCACTAAAAATGGGACCAATAAACGGTATCCATCCACGCCTTTTATCTGGCGCGCGCAAAAACAATATACAAGTGCAAATATGGACTGTAGATGACGAATCGAAAATGCGAACGCTAATTGAAAACGGTGTAGATGGCATCATCACTCGCCGGCCAGACCGCTTGTTAAAAATACTCGGGAGATAAACCTTCACAAACGGAATAAATACTATGTCGGAACAAATCAATTTGCTTTTTATTTTAACAGACGATCAGGGATATTGGGCGATGGGCTGTGCGGGCAATCCAGAAATTCGCACGCCCAATCTGGATCGGTTGGCCGCGACGGGATTGCACTTTGACAATTTCTTTTGTGCGTCGCCAGTCTGCTCGCCAGCTCGGGCTTCCATCTTGACGGGCCGCATTCCATCGCAACACGGCGTACAGGATTTCTTACGGGCGGGCAATTCAAATATTTACGGTGTGGATGATCGGGCCATCGAATATCTATCGGGACAAACAGCATATACAGATATCCTATCTGAACGGGGTTATACATGTGGTTTAAGTGGCAAATGGCATCTGGGCTATTCGGAAAAACCGCAGAAAAGTTTTGCGTTTTGGGATGTTCACGCAAGTGGCGCGGGACCGTATTACAATCCCCCGATGATTCGCGACGGCAAAGCGTATCAAACATCGGATTACGTGAGCGATCTGATTACAGATAATGCATTGGAATTTTTGGAAGCCCAAAAGGATGCAGATCAACCATTTTGCTTGAACGTTCACTACACAGCGCCTCATGCGCCCTGGGGGCGCGAACACCATCCGCCTGAGTTATTCGAAGATTATTATCAAAACTGTCCTTTTGAATCAACCCCAGACGAACCCATGCATCCGCAGCAGTTGTCAAAGACGGGATCATCGGGTTCTTTGGGATTTACAAAAGAAGAGCGCAAAGAAACGCTCAGCGGATATTTTGCCGCAATGCAGGTTGCTGGATTGGCTGGAAGCCAATGGGCTGCGAGAAAATACACTCATCGCATTTACAAGCGACAATGGGATGAACATGGGACATCACGGGATTTACGGCAAAGGCAATGGTACATTTCCGCCGAATATGTTCGACACCTCAGTGAAAGTCCCCATGCTCTTATCGCATCCAGGTCGCGTTCCCGAAAACGAGGTTATTTCTTCGCTGCACAGCCATTACGACATCATGCCGACCTTGCTGAACTATCTCAACATAGAAAATCCCGACTCCGACACTCTTCCCGGGCGCAGCTTTTCTGCGTTATTAGAAGGGCGAGAGATAGGTGGCGACGACCGGGTGGTTGTATTTGACGAATACGGTCCCACGCGCATGATCCGCACTGTGGAATGGAAGTACGTCCATCGCTATCCCTATGGTCCTCATGAACTCTACGACCTTGTAAACGATCCAGACGAGCGACAAAATCTGATCGCAGAACAAAAACATCAACCCATTCGAGAATCGCTACAGGCCGATCTGGATGCGTGGTTTGTGCGCTATGCCGATCCCAATCGGGATGGCTCGCGCGAAGCCGTGATGGGCAGAGGACAGTTGGACATTGTTGGACCTGCTGCAAAGGGACGAAAGCGATTTGGCGATGATGTCGTTTATGAACGCGACAAAAATGGAGAGCTTGACAATGGCCGATCTACTTGATGAACGCATTGTACGCATTGAAAAAGTAATGTTAAAAAGTCCGCGTCCCCGCTTTGTGGGCGTAAATTCCAAAGGTGGCCCCATAGGCGATATGGTTACGGACCACGTCGTTCGCATCCATACAGAGAGCGGAGCCGTTGGCGTTGGCTGGTCGCGCATAAACCGCAAACAGGCTGAACAATTTTTGAGAAGACAATTGAATGAACTCTTTGCATTGCCCAGGGGCTGTTTGGAAGCAGGAGAGAGCATCGACTTGCCGCTATGGGACCTGGTGGCAAAACTCGCGGATCTGCCATTGTATAAACTGCTGGGCGCGCGCGGTTCGCGGCAAGTGGAACTTTATGACGGATCGGTCTATATCGACGACCTGGAAGCGGATGACGACGAAGCAGTGGCAATTTTTCGGGAAGAAGTAGAAACCGGCCAGAAATACGGATTCAAAAATTTTAAAATAAAAATTGGGCGGGGGGCAAAGTGGATGCCGATTATAGAAGGCCTGGAACGGGATGTGCTCGTCATCCAGACAATTCGAGAAGCGGCGGGACCAGACGCCAAAATTCTCGTTGACGCCAACAATGGCACAACGCTAAATATTGCCCAGGAAATTCTCAAACGATGTGAATCTGCAAGGATTTACTGGTTTGAAGAAGCGGGGGTTCAACGAACCTTTTAAGGCATTTATTCAAGCCTCTGGTTATGACACTTATGTCGCAGATGGCGAGTCAGGACCACCCCCGCCTAATTTTTTTGACATGGTAAAACGGGGCTGGATTGACATTGTACAACACGATTTCCGCGCCAGGGGATTGACCTGGTGGAAAGCGACAGCGGACATGATCGCGCCCTGGGGTGCGCAATGTGCCCCGCATTGCTGGGGCAGTATTATCGAGCGTTATGCACACGCACATTTTGCCGCTTCGATTCCAAATTTTTGCCTATTAGAAACAGCTCCAGCAGATACGCAG
>JAGWBW010000414.1:1726-2119 GCA_021295695.1 Candidatus Latescibacterota bacterium | reverse complement strand
ATCTTAATCGCCGCACGCAAGTTGGCATCCGGGATATCTACTTCTGACAGATTGGACAGGCGCGACAGTACTGACCTATCCCTGATCATAGTATCATCGTAAAGAATCAACACTGCCAGGTTGGTTAAGCCCGATAGAGGTGTGAGGTCCGAGATACTATTATAGGAAAGATTCAGCGATGTCAGGTTGGTTAAACCCGACAACGACGAGATATCTGAGAAGAAATTGCCAGAAAGAATCAACGATGTCAGGTTGGTCAAGCCCGATAGAGGCGTGAGGTCAGAGATACTATTATAGGAAAGAATCAGCGTTGTCAGGTTGGTCAAGCCCGACAACGGCGAAATATCTGTGATGGTATTATAGGAAAGAATCAGCGTTGTCAGGCTGGTCAAG
>JAGWBW010000414.1:932-1588 GCA_021295695.1 Candidatus Latescibacterota bacterium | reverse complement strand
CTCGATTGCTGCGCGCAGGGTTGCATCCGGAATGGTAACCTGCGTTTCCGGTCCACCGCCACCAGCCTCTTTGCCAAAGCTACTGCTAAAGAGCAGAAAATCGTCAAAGCCAATCGCGCCATCGCTGTCCAGATCGTACTTCGCTTCATATTTCCCATCGCCCTGACGCGCCCCAAACTGACCCGCAAACGCCAAAAAGTCGGAAAAATTAACCTGACCATCCCCATCAAAGTCTGAGGTAAGGTCTTGTAAATTTAATTCAACGCGCACATCCATAGTTGCGCTTTCAAATTGCCCACTCCGACTGAGTTCTGCACGTACCAACCGAATCGCCGTGCCTGAAAATCCGGCCATTGTGCGAAAGCGAACTGTACCCACCAGACCGCTATTGGCAGTTGCTTGACCACCCAAAGCCGCAATGCCAATTTCGACAAAACCTGTACCGTGCTCTGGGAGTGCCTGGGCATTGGGCAACACATCGCCGGTATCAAAGCCCTCATACACAACCTGCGCGGCATCGTATTCAAAGCGTGCAGAAAGGCCGTTCGCATTCTGAATACCTGTGCCAAATATCTGAATGGCGACAACTTGATCCGCGGACAAGTTGATAGACGTGATCGCTTGATCACCTGCGGCACCATCCACATCCAGCGAGA
>JAGWBW010000414.1:0-906 GCA_021295695.1 Candidatus Latescibacterota bacterium | reverse complement strand
ACCTGTATAAATCGCTGATCCCGCTTTCATATTTTCCTCCTCATCTATCGTGAACCTCTAAAAAAATGAGACGCTCCCAGCCCCCTATATTCACTCATCTCGCAAAGCGTCCGCCGGGTTTGCGCGTGCGGCTTTGAGAGTTTGGGTAGTGACGGTTGTGAGTACGATGAAGAACAAGACAAGGCTACCGAGTAAGAATGTGCCAATACCTAACCCGGTATTGGTTGCGTAATAGGCGATTGGGAATGCGATGAGGCTTGATAGGGCGATGTAGAGGACAAATTCTCGCGAGAGTAGGGACAGGATTTGTGCCTGCGATGCGCCCAGTACTTTGCGAATGCCGATTTCTTTGGTGCGTCTGGCTGTGGCGAGTGCCGCCAGTCCGAATGCGCCGAGTGCGGCGATGAAGATGGCGAATCCTGTGGCGTATTGGATCATGAGGTTCCATTGTTCTTCTTTATGGTATTGTCTGTCTATGTATTCATCAACAAACGAAAATCTGAATTCCAGTGCGGGTGCGATTTCTTCCCATTTTTCTTTTATAAATGCGATGGTGCCCGGTACATTTTCAGGATGAATGCGAACCAGCAGGCTATGCTGACTAATTGTGGAGAGGGGCATAATAACAGGTCCTATTTCGTGATGCAAAGAGTGAAAATGGAAGTCGCGTACGACGCCAATGATTGTCCTGGTGCGTGAAATAATACGCTTTTCACGCGGATTATTTCTCTGCGAGACTTTTCGGATTTCTTTGATCGTTTTGCCAATGGGGTCTTCTATACCGAGTTTCTCGACCAGCGCCTCGTTGACGATGATTGATCTTCTTTGATCCGTTGGAAAATCCTCAGAATATTCCCGACCTGCAACGAGTTTTATGTCGAGCGTCTTGAACACATCGTAGTTAAT
>JAGWBW010000177.1 GCA_021295695.1 Candidatus Latescibacterota bacterium | reverse complement strand
CAGCATAAATGCCTCCTTATTATTTTTGATGATCTCATCTGAAAAATATTGCATTGTACAACATCGGGCAAGGACTAAGATATAAACCCAATCGGTCCATCAACCACACAAAAGCACGAGGAATCGCCATGGCACAAACAAGCGAAAGCATATCCAGTATAATCAAGGACAGCGTGATTCACTGCGATAAAGAAATCATGGGGGGCACGCCCATTTTCAAAAGAACCCGCGTGCCTGTAAAGAACTTGTTTGACTACTTGGCCAAGGGCTACAATCTGATTCCGAGAGCAGACGTATGCTGTACTTAAAATGACCAGAGAGGCTTTGGAGCAGGAAGCCTATAATGCCCCGAACAGCATTTTTCACAGCGATCCCGAAATCGTGAGCGGAACCCCTGTATTTGTCGGAACCCGGCTGCCAATTAAAAATCTGTTCGACTGTCTGGCTAACGCATATAGCCTGAAAGACTTTTTTTATGAATTTCCATCAGCGAACCAGGAGCAGTTGGTAGCAATTCTGAAAATGGCCCAGGAAGTCCTGGAGAAAAAGGCCCGTGCAGATACTATTTGATGAATCAGTTACATGGGCCTTGCGCCCCATCCTGTTAGGCGAACATGAAGTCGCGACTGCCAAATATCTGGGATGGGACAGCAAAAGCAATGGCGAACTAATGAAGCTGGCCAGAGACAAGTTTGATGTTCTCATCACCGCTGACCAGAGCATTCCATACCAGCAAAACATCACGGAAGCAGATGTCGCGGTAGTTGTTCTCGTTGCGAGAACAAATGGCATCAATGACTTGAAACCGCTGGTTCCCGAATTGCTGAATCGTCTGGATGACCTGAAACGTGGAGAAATCGTCCGCATTGAAGCCGGACAAAACGAGATATCGCCCTGATACAAACGAGCTAAATGTCCATCGCACTTGAGGACAACATTCAAAAAACAGGAGCTTTGACATGAACCAATTGAGCAAATCCATGCGGCAGCAGTGGCAGGAACAGGGGTATTTACATCTCAAAAATGTAATCCCCAAAGACGAAGCAGCGGGATATCTCGATGCAGCCAATGAAGTAATCGCGAAATACGAAGCCAAATATCCCGAAGTGCGAGAAAAAGGCGTTTATACCATCATCCAAACGCTCTTCCGAACAAATGGAATCGACGGATTAATGGACCACCCCAACTTATTTGGCATCATCCTCGACCTGATGGGACCGTATCTCCAGATCATGGGATCGCAAATTTACGTGCGCTATCCAAATGACAAATCCGATAACTTGATCGGCTGGCACACCGATGCCGGACGCTCACTGGCACAAATTCGGGTCACGCCAGACAGTCTGCCATTAAACTTCAAAATACAGTTCTTCCTCACCGATATACCACACGAGAATTGTGCAAACTTCTGTCTGGTGCCCGGCAGCCATCGCCGCCCAATGCCCAAAGGATCCCGCAATGAAACACCCCCAGGCGCGATACAACTCATTGCCGAAGCGGGAGATTGCGCGATCTTTCCAAATACCATGTGGCACGCAGTCGCGCCAAATCATACAGACGTCGTGCGGCGCAGCATCACCTTCCGATATGGACAAATGTGGTGCAGACCATACGATTACGAAAAGTGTCCCGAAGAAGTGCTATCTCGCATGACACCGCGCCGCCGCCGATTAATGGGCGACCTGGGTGAAAAATATACAGCGACAGATTATTTCAAACCGTCCGATCAGATAAAAGTCATCATGGATGGCCTGGACTTTAAATGTCCCAATGCTTAACAGACCAAAAAATCAAAAAGCCTCGGAACAATCCGGGGCTTTTTTATATCCATACGACACTTTCGGGATACAAACTCGTCTTTATAGTAAACACGCGTGGATTGATTTCTTGTGGAGCAATTCGTGGAACAGATTGAAGACAGCGCACTCATCGCCAGGATTCTGGACGGCGACCGCAAAGCATTCGCAATTCTGGTGCAACGCTATTCGCGATATGTGTATGCCCAAATTGCCCGATCTGTGCGACTGGTCGATGACGTGGAAGACCTGGTCCAAATCGTATTTGTCAAAGTGTACGAAAATTTGCATCAGCTTCGCAATCCCGACCGATTTAGACCCTGGTTACACAGCATCATACGCAACGCCGTCAACTCCCATCATCGCCGTCGAGCCGTACAATTGCGGTTGGAAGAAACATTTTACCCAGAACCTGCAACACACGCTGAAGAAGAAATCAAACATGTTGTGCGAGCCGCGCTTCACATTCTATCGGCTGAACATCGCCAGGTAATCGCCCATCACTATTTCAAAGGGTATTCTTACGCGGAAACAGCCGACCTCCTGAACCTCACAGTGGAAACCGTGCGCGGGCGCCTGAGACGTGCGCGTCTCAAATTGAAAGGAGAGTTACACAAAATGTCGGATATTCAAACACAAACAACTGAACTGGACCGCGCGGACATGGACGCGCTAAAAAAAGTAATCGGTTTTGTAAGCGACGATGAAAAACGCCCGATCTTGCAGGGCGTATGTCTCGACACAGGCGGTCGCGCGACTGCGTCCAACGGGCATATCATGATCATTCGCACCTTAAAAAGCCTCTCGGAATTGGCCGCACCCATTGTCATCGGATCCTGGTCAGGCATTCAACTGCCCGAACAAGCCACATTGAAAATTGAGGAAACAACCGCGGAGATCCAGAGCAATGGCACAACCCTTCAGGTACCCTTAATCGAAGGTCCTTATGTCAAATACGAGCAGGTCATTCCGCAAGAAGCCCCCAGCATGCGAGTTTCTATCTCCGCGGCTCTTCTCACACACGCCCTGGACTTACTACAAGACTTCATGGAAGCGCGGCACCCAGAGTCAGTCCCGGGGGGATGGCAATATCGCCCTCGGGTAGATCTACATCTCTCGCCACTGACCCAGACCATAACCTTTCTCACATCCCGAGATACGGGATATACCCGCGAAGACAATGGCAAATTCCAATACCTGCTCGACGCGAAAGATGACGACTCGCCGGGAGGCGTTGCAGATTGGATATTTCAAGTACCGCTCAATGCCAAATTTGAAACACCGTCAGAAGACACACCCAGATTGAACGGGTCTGAGGAACGCCCCATTGTACACCGCTTTGCCGTGAACTTCGCGTATCTCAAACAGATCCTGCATGCGCTGGACTTTGAAGACAGCGCTGAAATCACAATGGAATTTAGAGAACAGAGCAAAGCGATCATCGTTCGCACATCCCTGAATGCGGAATGGCTGGCATTGCTAATGCCGTTGAGACTGAAGTCAAAGGATTAAATCACGCCTGCATTCTCCAATGCCGCCTGAATCTGTCCCTCCTGATCGGCAGACGACGGTGGCATAGGCGGGCGCGGCACGCCCCCATCACGTCCCTGCAGCTTCATCGCATACTTGGTATTTGCAGGCAAATTATCATCAAAAATCGCATTCCAAATCGGCAGCAACTTTTCGTGTAAATCCAACGCCTTTTTATGATCACCTGCACGACACGCATCCCACACCGCCACACACAACTCGGGCACCACCGTCAAAATCGCCGCAATCGCACCGTGCGCCCCCAAAACAAATGACGGATACAACAACGCATCTACCGCAGTCATAATCCGCGCGCGATCTCCGGCCATCAACAACAAATCAGCCAGCAACTTCATGTCTCCCGCACTCTGCTTCACCCCCACCACACCATCCACCTCGTCAATAATCCGCGTCAACAACTCCGGCGACAAATACGTCCATGGCACCACATTGTAAATCATCACCGGCAACCCCGTCCCCTCACACAACGCCTCAAAATGCCTGACCATCGCATCATCATCTGGCCGAAACAAATAATGCACTGGCGTCACCTGTAACGCCACCGGACCCAAATCGGCCACAGCCTTCCCCCGCTCAATTGCCGACTTCGTACTATCCGTAATAATCCCCGTAATCACTGGCACTCGCCCATCGGCTTCCTCCACTGCCCATTGCGTCAACTGCCTCACCTCATCATCTCCGAGCGTATGCCCCTCTCCCGTACTCCCCGTCACCGCCAACCCGTGCACCTTCGCCGTCTCAATCATATACTGAATTTCCGCACGAAACGCCCCCTCATCGAGTGAGTCATCCTTCCGAAACGGCGTCACCACAGGCGGCACAATTCCATAAATAGAATCCATCATTTCCTCCCTAATGACTATAAATGTTCACTATAAAAAAACATCCCTCCTGCAGAGGTCAAATTGATTATTGCGCTATAAAAAAAGCCCTGGAGAAATCCGGGGCTTAATTCGTAACTTTTTACTCACAACATCTCAAACATTTGTGATCGGTGCATAGTGCAATACGATAAACTGATTGGGACGTAAACCAACTGATTCATAGGTGCGACCTTCTCGGTCACAAAATTCAACTTCAAACGCTTGACCATCCGAAAGCACCTCAACAATTGTTCCAACCTGCCCCTGACAGAGACCATACTCGTCAATATCTTCTGTCAATGCAACCACATCTAAAAGTTTGATGTCTTTATCCATATCACTTCGTGGTCAGTAGTCAGTTGTAGGAACAAACTCTTGCGTTCGTCCGCTTTTGAAGTCACACCTGACGTCTTTTATTTATTTCATACCCTGCTTCCAGTTCCCGTATCAGAAGATCCATCTGCTCAGGCTCTTTTTCGTACGTATTGAATGATTTTACAGCTTCTGTTGCGATCTCTACCGACCTCTTTTCCTTGTCAATACCGATATATCTTCTTCCCTCACTCAATGCTGCCAAAGCAGTCGTCCCGCTTCCTATAAAACAATCGAGCACAATTTCATCAGGTTCGGTAAATAGCTTAATGGCTCTACGAGGTAACTCAACTGGAAACTTAGAATCATGATCTGAATTGCTGCGCACAGAGGGAATCTCCCATACGCCTCTGGAACCCCAATTTACCCATTCTTGTTTTGTAAGCCTTGATCGATCAACCTTCGTTATACCCGGCTTCCAAAAAATATAAATATATTCTGACTCATCTACAGAACGGTATGATATGGTATGCCATCTCGAGTTCTCCCAAGCAGCGTCTTTTACCCATATACGCCGGTCATACAAATAAAAACCTGCATCTGTAGCAGCTTTTTCTATTAAATTCCCAACGAGATAGACCCTTGTTTGGGATTGATATTTACCCCCTCTAATATTGTTACCGTTAAGCCGTCGATCTATTGTTTGCTCGCTGCATCCAAAGTGTTCTGCAAGTTTATACCTGTTCCAATCAGGATGCTGTTGTACAACCTTAAGTATATCTTCTTTTGTAAGATTTATTTTTCGCCGAGAAATGTTTTCCGCCATAATTTTCGGCATTGTATCATCCTTAAAACACAATATATCGGCAATATTGATCGCCAAAAATCCGCCGGGTTTTACAATGGGAAAATGTAGTTTAATCACCTTTCGCAGAAGATTT
>JAGWBW010000025.1 GCA_021295695.1 Candidatus Latescibacterota bacterium | reverse complement strand
CGCTATCCCATTCCCGCGGAGACATGCCGCGTAGAGGATGAAATTAAGCGCAGTCGCTTTATTACGACTCTGGCGCATACACCAGCGCGGGAAGACGCTCGCGTGTTTATCGATCAAATTCGCGCCGAATTTCCCGACGCTTCGCACAATTGCTGGGCATTTTTGATTGGGCCGCCGGGCACGACTGGGAATGTGGGAATGAGCGATGACGGAGAGCCGCGTGGTACGGCGGGTCGTCCTATGCTCACTGTGCTTGCGCATTCAGGTCTGGGCGATGTGGTAGCGGTTGTCACGCGCTATTTTGGTGGGACAAAGTTGGGCAGGGGCGGGCTTGTGCGGGCTTATTCAGGCGGGGTGCAACACGCGCTTGAGAAGGTTCAATGCGCGGAGCGCGTGACGTGCGTCGCTGTTTTGGCGACGATTGGCTATGCGGCTTATGCATCTTTCAAGCGGTTGCTGCCGGATTTTGAAGTGCGTGTTATTGCCGAAGATTTTGGGACCGATATTACATGCGAACTGGCTGTGCCCGCAGAACAAATTGCGCTCTTTAAACAGGCGGTGGGGAATTTAACCAGGGGACAGGCACAGGTTGAGGAGGTGTGAGGACGGATTATACCTCCCGCAACAACCAGGGCAAGCGGGTGTTGGGATTGATGCCGATGGCGTGTTTGCCGGTCAAGAGCGCGGTGAGGTCTGCGCCCAAAAATTCGCGTCGCCAACCTGTGTTCAGTGGATTATTCGGCGCATTTTTTTTTGAAATGAATTCTTTGATATCTGATCGAGATGCCACCATTGCGATATCGATCCCTTCTGATAGACACCGTCCGCGCAAAAAAGCCATGGCAAGGTCGAGGCGCGCATCGTCAAGGGGATCGGGTCGCACAGGTGGGGATATGGGTGGGCAATTTTTTTCGTCGGTTGCCAATCCGCGCTGCACGGCGTTGAGGAGGCTATTGCTGTACTGATTTGCGATTGATCTCGGAATGCCTCGCAACCGTTTTAACGACTGAATTGATTGCGGCTTGCGCCGGGCAATTTGTACGATGGCGTCATCTCTCATGATCCAGGCTCTGGGTCGATCTACCTGTTGGGCCTCTTTTTCGCGCCAGGTCGCCAGTTCGCGCACGATGGCCATATCGCGTCTTGAAAGTCGCCCCGTGCCTTTTACGCGTGTATATTGTTCTTCAGGGGCGCGGTCATCGTACAATTTGGAAATATCGTACTGACGGAGCTCTTCTGCCAACCAGTTCTCTCGGCCTCGCCGATGGATGTCGGTCAGGATATGTTCGCGCAGAGCGGGCAAATATCGCACGTCATTCAGGGCATAGGCGCATTGTTTATCCGATAATGGCCGCCTCAACCAGTTTGTCCGCGTTTCTGTTTTGGGCAATTGTATATTGAGACACAGGCGCAACAAATTGCCCAGCGATAGGGTTGAACCCAGGCCCGCAAAACCCGCTGCACAACGCGTATCGAATATATTACAGGGTACCGCATCAGTTATCCGCCTCAAGATCCAGAGGTCTTGCTGTGCATCGTGTAAAATTTTTACTGTGTGGCGATTTGCTATTAACGCACCCAGAGGCGATAGGTCCGACAATGTGACGGTATCTATCAGGTGGCAATCGTTTTCTGAAAATCCCACCTGTACAATGCCCAGGCGCGGATAATAAGTTTGCTCCCAGACAAATTCCGTATCAATGCCCACACAGGGCGCGTCCAGGGCGCGGTTGACAAGGGTTTCGAGCGCGTCGGGTGTATTGATTAGTGGCATGAAAAATCCAGGTGTGAAGTAAGGGGAGAAATCCTTTTTCCGATCAAATCGCGGCAGGGCCTGTGCTGAAGAGCCTGTATTCAGTAATGCCGCTCCAACAGGCGTATTGTAGGAGAGAAATCCTTTTCCCGACTGTCAGAACATATCACATCACATGCCGAAGATCAAGCACAGAACTTGCACCTTATATTATAAAGGAGTCTGTTATGAACCATCGACAATTAGGCAAAGACGGTGCCGACATCCCGGTTATCGGCCTGGGTGCCTGGCCCATTGGCGGCGGTATGGGCAATATGGGCGATCGGGATTGTATTGATACTGTGCGTACTGCTATTGATAGCGGTATTACTCTGCTCGACACTGCTCAGGCATATCGCACCAGCGAAGCCACTTTGGGCAGAGCACTCAAAGATGGCTATCGCGAGCGGTGCTTTCTCGCCACGAAAGTCAGTCGTCAATATTCTCGTGGGGACATTGAAAATGCCATTGAAAATAGCCTGCGAAATCTCGATGTCGATTGCGTAGATCTGTACCAAATTCACAGTTGGAACCCGCAATATCCTATTGAAGAGAGTATGGAAACGATGGCCCGGCTACAAGAACAGGGCAAAACGCGCTTTATCGGGGTTTCCAACTTCAATGCGGCACAGATGCAACAGGCGTACAATATTGCCCCATTTCACTCGAATCAACCGCGCTACAATATGCTTGACCGCAATATTGAAGCCGAGGATCTGGATTTTTGCAGACATACGGGTATTGGCATTCTCGCCCACAGTCCCCTGGGAAAAGGTTTGCTCACGGGCAAATACGCGCCCGGCCACATCTTTTCCGAAGACGACGAGCGTGCCGGTTCGCCCCGCTTTCAAGGCGATCTTTTCGCCCGTTATCTCGCAGTGGCAGATGAATTAAAATCCGTTGCTGCCGAGAAAAATATCACGATGGTTCAACTCGCCATTGCCTGGCTTCTTCGCCGCGAGGAAGTCACATGTGTGCTCGTTGGCGCGAAAAATTCCGATCAGGTCAAAGAACACGTCGGCGCGGCAGATGTTGAATTTTCGGACGATGAATTGGAACGTATTGAGAAGATTTTACAAGATACGCCAGATGGTCGGTGATTGGCGTTTTGTTGTTTATTTTTCACAACTGATAACCAATGAGGTTCATCATGATTATTGATCCCCATCTCCACGTGTGGAGCGATGACGAAGAAACCTATCCCTATGGTCCCAGCCGTCCCAATGAGGCGGGTTCAGTCGAGCTTTTATTTGAGACGATGGCGGACGCAGGGGTGGATAAAGCGGTTATTGTTCAACCGATCCACTATCTTTTTGATAATCGGTATGTCGCGGACTGTCTCAAACAGTATCCCGATAAGCTCGCGGCGCAGGCACTTGTGGATCCCACATCACCCGATGCGGCAGATGAGCTGGAGCGTTTGCACAAAGAAGAGGGTTTTGGCGGGATGCGCATTCATCTGTCGCGTTATGGAGATCCCGCAGGTCTGGCTGCATCTGACAAGGATCCGCTGTGGGCGCGTGCTCGGGATCTGGGTCTGTGTTTCAATCTGTTTGGCGGGGCTGAGGATCACGCGCCTATCGAACCCATTATTGCCCGGTTTCCCGAGGTCAATGTTGTGGTTGATCACATTGCCAATATTCCCGCGGATGAACCCGGTCCCAAACCACTGCTGACCAATTTGCTCAATTGGGGACAATATCCCAATGTTTATGTCAAGATCTCCAATGTGGAACAGCGATCCAATACGCCCTATCCGCACCGCGATACGCACGATATGATCAAGCGCATATACGATGTGTACGGTCCCGAACGTTTGATGTGGGGTACGGATTTTCCCCATGTGTTCAGGAGCTGTGGGTACAGAGGATCGCTCGACCTCATTCGCAACCACATGTTCTTTAACGATGACGATCTCGAATGGATTTTGTGTAAGACGATTCTCAAGCTGTGGTCTTTTGGCGAGCGTGAGTGAGGATCCGGTGGGATTTCTCAGAAAATAAAAGAGCCATAACATTCATTTGTTATGGCTCTTTTTCTGGTCAATCACTATCCCAGTGCTTCGAGATATTCTTCGCCTCTGTGTTCGCGCAGCCAACTTTTGAGGGGAACATCGGCTTCTGTGGGTTGCCACCATCCTTTGACGTCTATGCCATCGCCGAGTAGCTGGCGGCGGATGGAGTCGCATTTGCTGAGTATATCTTCGGGCATGAGGTTGTAGTCCAGCCCCCGCAGCCAGCGATAACTGTAGCCAAAGAATAGCACGCGGCGCGTGACATCGGATGTGTTGATTCCCCGTCGGTGCCACATTCTGCGGTCGAAGAGGACGGCTGTTCCCGCTTTGACACATACGGGCATCACATCGCATTCTTCGGGTTTTGTGTCCAGTTTATGGCTGCGCGGCACAATTTGCATTGCGCCGTGTTCTGGGGTGTCAACATCACTCAACCAGTAACTGATCTTCAGGGATAGACGCGGGTGGGGGCGTTCCATCTCGGGCACGGGTCGCCCGCCGTCTTGATGCCAGCCACCCGGGTTAATCTCGCGTTTCTTTTGCTCGGGTGGATATACGATTAGATGGGAGATATAGAGCTGGATATTCCATCCCAAAATATCCCATAATAAGGGGAATGTTTTGGGATTATCGAGTAATTCCAGAAAGGCATCATCTTCCACAACGGTTCGGAATTTGCTCAACAACGCATCTGATTTCAGTCCTTTTGTCTCGCGCTCCTTTGCTTCTATCCGATCAACGGCGTCATTCAATCGCGCGATGAGGTCGGGCGATAGGGCATCTTCGACGATCAAATATCCCTCGTCATTAAATTGCCTGAGTTGTGCTTCTGTCGCGCAATATTGCAGCCATTTTTTTTCGTCCATGGTGTTTTCCTTTTCACAGGGCAACCACAAAGGTTGCCCCTACGATGGATGATAGGCGAAAGATTTTTCGCCCCTACCACATTGGGCGAGGCATGCCTCGCCCCTACGATTGTTCACACTTCTCACCCTCTTTTTCATCTGCATTTATCTGCGTCCATCTGCGGATCACCCTCGTCTGCTGATCATGATGGTGGCGCAATTGATATTTTGTGCGAGGGCCGGTGCGAGTTGTCCAAATTGTCTGCGGTTTTTGTCAACGCGCTCCAATCCCAAAACCGTTAGGTCGTAATTATTTGCCATATCCGTAATTGCTTTGAGGGGTTTGTTGTGGCGCACCACCAGAGCATCGGCACTGGTGGGAACTTCTTCATTTGCAAACTGTATCAGTCTGCGCTGTGCGCGGTCACACTGAAAATCACTGATATGTTCGGGCAATACCTGCAAAAATGTAACTTCGCGTTTGCCCGTGCGGCACAAACTGCCCAGCAAGCGGGCGCGAAATTTGTCGTGGGCACCGAGACTCCGCGTGGGTACCAGTACGCGATGTATGTTCTTTAAGTGCCAGCCCGGTGGCGCGTGTAATACCACCACGTCGCACGCCACAGAACTGATGAGTTCCTCCAGATGGGCACTGTTGACGTCGCTCAAACCCAATAATAAACTCTCGCAGCGGTGTACGCGAGAAACCCGCACAATCTCTGGCCAGGGTTGTGGTGCGATGGTCATCAGTGCCTCGGGTGCCATTCCAGCGGCAAACGAGGCTGTTACGGCTTCTCTGAGTACTGTCTGTGTGTCGCTCAAGGTATGAGGCGGTTCTTCCTCGCGCCATCCCTCTTCTGGGGTAGCCACTACAGATAATAACAATACGCGTCCCACGCCTGGCGGTGCGAGCGCGTGGGCAACTGCGACCATGGCAGAGGCATTTTGAGGATTGGCCACGGGTACGAGGACCAGTGGGCTGCGACCGCGCATTTGAAGCAGTTGCGGGTCAAGTGCTTCGGCAGAGGCATCGACAACGCGCGCGCGACGCGCCAATAGTGCCCAATACAATAATCCACCCAGTCCCAGCCATACCGCCGAGATCAAACCAGCGGTTGGCACGGATATGGCCTGAAAAAGTGCCAATCCGGCGCAACACAGACCGCCTGTGAGGGGAATGAGGGGAAAAAATGGCGTGTGGAATGGTGCAGGGGTTCGCCGTCGCGTTCGGGCCAGGATGCTGGTCCAGTGCGTCATGGCAAAAGAGATGAGAAAAATCAAACTGGCCGCAGCGCCGGCAGCCGCTACATCGGGCACGACCATAAGCAGAATTGCCATTGTCAGGGCGCTGACACAGATTGCGGTTATGGGCGTTTTGTAGCGAATGTGTACTTCGCCGATGGGTGCGGGAAGGGTGCGGTCTTGCGCCATGGTGAGGGCTACGCGGGAAGCGGCGAGCAAATTGGCCTGTAGTGCCGATAGCATAGACAAGATGGCGGCGATCAGCACCAGCCAGAAACCCGTTTCACCCAGAAAATGTCGCGCCGCGAGAGCCACCACGACTTCGGGATGTTTGGCACTGAGGGCACCTATCGTCTGTCCAGGCGGCACACCCACAGTTGCTATCACAAAGAGCAGGGGCAAATAGACGCCCAGAGCCGCTGCGAGAGACAAGAGCATGGCCCGCGGCAATGTGCGTTCGGGGGTGCGCACTTCACCGGCAACGGCGGCGATGAGATCAAAACCCTGGAGTGCGATAAAGGTGTATCCCATGGCTTGAAAAAATCCCGCTGTACCATGGGTGAGAAATGGCGTCAGGCTGGTGTGTATAGCCGTCAGACTTTTGCCCGTGAGTGCCCATAGACCGCCGCCGATAAGCACGGCAAAAACGATCATTTTTGCAAAATTGATCCAGTTGTCCCCACCTCCACTCGTGCGAATGAGGGCGAAGGTATAATAGGCTGTTGCGCCTATGGCCAGCGTTGCAACCATCGCATGACCAACGAGCCATTCTGGTGCAATGCCAAAGAGAAGACGCCCGCATTCTTGCAGTGCTATTGCAGCATAGGAGGCAAATCCCAGGGCGTAGAGTACGCCGGCGACAATGGATGCAAACCAGCCTACCCATCCAAAAGCAAAAGCCGCGCGTACGGATAATACGTTTTTGGCAAATGTATAGGTGCCGCCGGATTCGGGGAATGCGGTTGACATCTCGGCAAAGCTCAATGCAGTCAGTACGGCTATCACGCCATTGGCTGCGAAGACGGCCAGTGTCGCCGGTCCGGTGGTCGCATAAGCTACGCCCGCAAGTGCGAGTATGCCGCCTCCGACGATGGCGCCAATGCCTACGCCTGTCGCACCTGCCAGACCAATGGAACGTTCTATGGTTCCTTGTTTGTTCATTTTATTGCTTTGGGAAAGGCTCCTGGGTGGTGGTGTTCGCCGTTTTGGATCTGGACGAACTCGGGGGGAAATGCGGTGTATATTTCGCCGTTTTTCATGCCCCAGCGGTGTAGCGGACGCATGCGCCCGGCGTTGATTTTGGGGTTTGTCCACACGCCCGCTATGGCTATGCGGCTGTTTGGACTGGGGTTTGGCGGGCTGTAATGCCACAGGCTGCTGTGCCAGCAGACCACATCGCCCGGATTGGCTTCAATATGTTCTATGCCGCATTGTTCTATGCGCGCTCTTACGAGGTCGCGGGGCAGTTCACCGTGAATGCTGTCTTCATACAGGACATGTTGTACAATCTCACCTTTGTGACTGCCCGGGATAAATTGCATACACCCATTTTCGCGCGTTGCCGGGTCAAGTGCCATCCACGCATTAAACGGTTCGGTTTCCCCGTCCCGCCAGAGGCCGTTGTCCTGATGCCAGGGTGTTGCGCTGCCCGTTTTGGCGGGTTTTACAAATACGCTGTTGAATTTGACGATGATGTCGTTGCCCAAAAAATATCGCGCCATGGCGAGCATCTCTTCCCCAGCGTGAAATGTATGCCAGATGAGGGGAGACTCGACACAGAAATTGCCCAATTTCCGAAATCTCAAGGCGCGCGCATCTGGGGTATCACCCATGGGGTCCATGGGATCTGCATTGGGGTTGCCACTTGGCTCGGGTTTGAGCAATTCGTTTTTTATGACGCCGCGCATGTCAAAAGCAGTGTCTTCTGCTACGACGTTGCGTTCGATAAAGAATCCCTTTTCTTTCCATTGGTGTTTTTGTTCAGCGGTGGGTTTCCAATTATTCATTATAGATCTCCTCAGTGCAGGATGCAAAGACATTACAAATAATCCGACATTTCCGCGTTTGTCAAGTTTTTAGAATTGTCGAGCAATGGATTTTGGGGTTTACAGGGTTGGGGCGATCCGTTAAATTGCTTTTAAACTTAAACACGGAGGTGCGTTATGCTGATTGCTACGTCGCGAACAGTACATACGGGTTTTGAGGAGCAGGCCGCTCCTGTGCAGATTCTGGAAGGCGATGTTGCCGCGCTTGCCAGAGGCGAGGTTTATCGCGTTGTTGCCCTGAAGAATGGCGATTTGTTTATGTGTACCGAAACGGAGTCCCAAACCGTTGCCACGGGTATTGAGCAGGATATCGAATGTTTGATCATTATTGATGAAGAACCCCTGCGCTTGCTTATCGGTACGGGCGAGTCCCATATTTATTGTTATGACGATGGAAAGACGCATCGCGTCGAGTCTTTTGATCAACTTTCGGTGCGCGATAAGTGGTACACGCCCTGGGGTGGTCCGCCAGATGTGCGCAGTTTTGCCAGGACAACGGATGGCTGGGTTTATGCCGATATTCACGTGGGTAGTATTATGCGCTCGGCAGATTGGGGCGAGACCTGGGAACCCGTGACGCCCGATTTGCACGATGATGTGCATCAGGTGGCTACATCGCCCCGGGATGATGGTCGCGTGTATGCGAATACGGCGCGTGCGGTGTTTGTGAGCGATGATCGCGGCAGGTCGTGGTCTCACAGGTCTGAGGGTTTTCCCTATTATTACGGTCGCGCTATTGCCGTGCATCCCGATGATCCGGATTGTGTGCTGGCTACGGTGAGCAAGGGTCCGCACGGAGAGGCTTCGGGACAGCTTTACAGATCGGATGATGCGGGGGGTACCTGGGAACACGTTACAGCGGGTTTTCCAGGAACGGTCCCGCACAATATCGATACGTTCCACATTGCGTTTTCAAAGGATGGGTGTGCATGGGCTGCTGTTGGTAAGACGCTTTATACCAGCGCGGACCGGGGCAAGACATGGGAGCGTGTATGGGAGGCGTCGGAGAAGATACGGATGATTGCTTGACATTATCTTTTAGGAGTATTTATGGCACATCACGATTTTAGCCCCACGCATTATTACACGACTATTGGATCCCACGATCCCGTTCTGACCATTGCCAGTGGCGATACGATTTCGACCACTACGGTTTGTGCGGGTGGCAGGGATATGACTGGCGCGCAGGTGACAGAGGGCGGCAATCCTCAGACGGGACCTTTTTATATTGAGGGTGCAGAGCCGGGGGATTCGATTTCGGTTGTGTTTGATCACCTGATGCCCAATCGCTCCCATGGATATACGTCTGCGCGCGTTGCGCCCAATGTGCTCGATCCGGGTTATGTGCCCAAATTTGACGATGATATTGCGCGGGTTTTATGGGAGATCGATTTTGAAAATCGCACGGCACGCCCGGTGGAGGTTTCTCGCAATCGCGACCATACCACGCCCGGTTATGGCAGTCCCGCTACCCGTCCGTTGAGTGATCTAATTTTGCCACTCAATCCGCATCCCGGATGTTTTGGGGTTGCGCCGCCGCGGGGTCAGGCGATTTCGACTGCGACTTCATCCACGCACGGCGGAAATATGGATTACAAGCGTTTCAACGAGGGCACGACGGTTTATTTGCCGGTTTTCGTCGAGGGCGCGCTTTTTCACATTGGCGATGGGCACGCGCTTCAGGGCGATGGTGAAATTGTGGGGACGGGTATTGAAATTTCTTTTGATGTCCGTTTTACGGTTCATCTGCACAAGGGCAAAACCATCAACTGGCCGCGGGGTGAAAACGATACGCATATTTTAACGGTTGGTAATGCCCGTCCGCTCGATCAGTGCGTTGAACACGCGACCACTGAAATGATCCGCTGGCTTGTATCGGATTTTGGGTTGGATGAGCGCACCGTGCATGTGTTGCTTGGCGAAGCCGTTGAATACGATATGGGTAATATGTTTGATCCCGCTTATACTTTTGTTTGCAAAATTCCCAAACAAGTTCTCGAAACCCTGGGCGCAACCCGTGCGTAGTGTGCGATGAAAAAATCTCACTGGATTATTTCCCCATCTGTTGATTTGTGCTGTATTTCACTCGGATGGCTGGTATTTTTTGCCGCTCCTTATCTTCTCCCTGACCACGGTGAGACTTTCCGTCTTATTGCGGTCACGTCATTTGTTGCCCACCGGTATTTCACCTTTCCCCTCGTTTATCTCGACCGCATTGAATTTGAACGGCGGCGGCTAATCTATCTCATAACCCCGGTGTTGTGTCTGGGGTTCGTCGCGATGTGTTATTATTTTCGCGTTGAAGAACCCGAGATGTTCGCTTTCTGGTATCTTTTTAATTATTTCCATTTTGTCCGTCAAAAGTACGGCATTTTGCGGATTTATTCCGGCAAGGGACAATGGGGGCACAAACAGCTCGATGGGTCGGTTTCGTATCTCTGGGGCATTGCGGGCTTTGGGTATATGTTTGCATTTCAGGCCAATGTTGAAGGTCGCGTTATGCATTATCTGCATACGCTTATCGGCACACCGCTTCCCCAGATGGGGGCGCAGGCGATATATGTCGCAGCTATCGCTGTTACAATCGCCTGGCTTATTTACGAATTTCGGGGCGCGCAGATCAACTGGCCCAAGTTGCTCTTTTTTGCATCCGTCGCGTTCATGTATGGCGTTGTTCCCATTTTATCTACAGATGCCCTTTTCACTGCGACCAGCTTTAGCCATGCAGCGGAATATATCGCCCTTGTCGCGCTTACGGTTCACAATAAGGCAAAACTCGATGCGTTTGCGTCGCCTGTGTTGACGCGAGCGGGAAAGCATATCGTGCCCTATACCACAGGTTTTATTGTTGTGGTCAGCGGCCTGTTATACGGCCTCAAATTTCTTTCTCTTCCGATCTTTCTCGTTTTTACTTATGGCACGTCGTTTATGCATTTTATCTACGATGGCATGATCTGGAAATTGCGTCGTCCCCGCGTTGCGCGGGAGGTTGGTGCGGCGATGAGCGATGGGCGATGAACGATGAACGATGAGCAGAAACACCATTTGAAAGATATCGACCGCACGGTTGTCTGGCATCCTTTCACGCAGATGCGAGATTATGCGGATGAGGACCCCATTATTATATCGCACGGCGATGGTGTTTATCTCGTAGATATCGACGGCAATCACTATCTCGATGGCTTTTCGTCTATGTGGTGCAATGTGCATGGGCATCGCGTTGCGGAAATTGACTGTGCTATTCGCGCGCAACTCGACCGCGTGGCGCATAGTACGCTGTTGGGGTTGTCCAATATTCCCGCTGTTCAACTTGCAGAAAAGCTCGTGCAAATCGCGCCGAGGGGTCTCAGCCGGGTTTTTTATTCGGATAGTGGCGCGACCGCGGTTGAAGTTGCCGTTAAGATGGCGTTTCAATACTGGCAGCAGCGCGCGCATCCGCGTCGAAAAAAGGACACGTTTCTTCATCTGACAAAGAGCTATCACGGCGATACGATGGGCGCAGTCAGCGTGGGTGGTATCGCGCATTTTCACAGCGTGTATCGCCCTTTGCTTTTTTCTTCTATTTCCGCACCTGTCCCGCATCCGTACCGATGTGAACACTGCAATGGGTCGTGTGACAAAACCTGTTTTGGCACTTTGGAAAAGATCATCGCCGAACACGCCGACCGTCTCGCTGCTTTTATCGTGGAACCGCTCGTGCAGGGCGCGGGGGGCATGCTCATGCATCCGCCGGGCTATCTCAAATACGCGGCTGAGTTGTGCGACAAATACGATGTGCTTCTGATTGCGGATGAGGTCGCTACGGGATTTGGTCGAACTGGGAAGATGTTTGCCTGTGAACACGAAAATGTCACACCCGATATCCTCTGCTTGGGCAAGGGGCTTACCGGGGGGTATCTTCCGGTGGCGGCTACACTGGCGACTGATGAGGTTTACAATGCTTTTTTGGGCGATTATGCGGAGATGAAGACGTTTTTTCACGGGCACACATACACGGGCAATCCGCTCGGTTGTGTGGCTGCACTTGCAACAATAGAAAAATTTGAGACAGATCGCACGCTGGAGAAATTGCAATATAAGATCGCGTATCTGGCGAAGCAGTTGCAGCGGTTCAGAGATTTTACACATGTGGGGGATGTTCGTCAGACGGGTTTTATTGTGGCTATTGAACTGGTATTGGACCGGAAAAATAAAACGCCGTATCCCTTTGAAGACCGCACAGGGCATCGGGTATGCGATGTTGCCCGAGAAAATGGGCTTCTCATTCGCCCACTGGTCAATACGGTTGTTCTTATGCCCCCTTTTGCGATTACCAAACGCGAGATAGATCACATGCTGGATATTATTTGCGATGCGATTATAGCTGTTACAGAAGGGGATGAGAGGTGGCACGAGGAATTTTTGTGACGGGTACGGATACGGAGATCGGCAAGACGGCTATTACAGCCGGGTTGGCTGCGGTGCTGAAGAGGCGAGGTATCAATGCAGGGGTTATGAAGCCTATTTCAGCGGGTGGTCGCGCAGATGCAAAATTGTTAAAACGGGCTGCGCGATCAGACCAGCCTCTGGATACGATTAATCCCATTTACTTGCGCGATCCGCTTTCGCCCAATATTGCCGCCAGACGCGAAGAGAAAATACTCGATCTCGCGCCTGTTTTTGACGCATTTAATCATCTTTCAAAAATTCACGATTATTTGCTCGTCGAAGGCGTGGGCGGTCTTCTGGTGCCGATCACGGATGATTTTCTGGTGGCAGACCTCGCTGCTCGTCTCGATTTGCCGCTCCTCATTGTGGCTCGCGCAGCCCTCGGCACGATTAATCACACGTTGCTTACGATCGAGGCGGCGCGGGCACGCGGTTTGCAGATTAATAGTGTGATATACAATACGCTGTCGGCGGGGAGTTCAGACGTATCGGCGCAAATGAGTCCAGAGGTTGTGACGCGCATTTCCGGGGTTCCATCGTCGGGCACTATTCCCTATGATCCAGATGTCGATGTGGATGCGATTTGTCTGGGTGGGATGGTGGATCTGATTGAGGCGCATGTTGATGTGGATTTGATTTGGGGTGAGTAAAAATACTGTGACGACTTTATATACCACGTCATTCAAGGGCATTGGGCAGATTACCGTGCGGGAGTTGCGATTTTGTTTTGGGAATCGCCTTTCCAATGTGCGGACAGACCGCGTGCGAGATTACGATCTGGTGCAGTTTAACTGGCGTGGTGATCCGCTCGCGTTGCGCCAACTCGGCACTGTGGAGGATGTTTTTTGCTGGCTTGCCGATATACCGCTGAGCGGAGAACGCGAGGATCTCAATACGCTGGGTGAAATACCCGATTTAATTCCGGCGCTCAATATGCACAGGCAATTCAATGGGTTGCCCAGGGGGCGCACAAAATATCGCGTTATTGTCCAGGCATCCATGCAGGACTGGCAATCGTACCGTCGCAACCAGATGCAGAATGCGGTTGAACGGGCTATACATCGCCGCTTTCCCAAATGGCGTCTTGTGCCCGACGATGCCAATGTGGAACTGTGGCTGCAACAGACGGGCAGGCAAGTGCGCCTGGGGTTGCGCCTTACGGATCGCACGATGCGCCATCGCACGTATAAGACGGCTAACCGCCCCGCGTCATTGCGTCCGACTATTGCGCGGGCACTTGTGCAGCTTACCCGTCCGGAAGATGGCGATGTTTTTCTGGATCCGATGTGCGGTGCGGGTACGGTTATGATTGAACGCGCACTTGCGGGTCGCTATGCGCTGGTTCAGGGTGGGGATATTGACGAACAAGCTGTTGCAGATACGCTGGAGAATTTTGGCAGTCGCCACAAACCGCGCGATGTTTATCACTGGGATGCGCGTCAATTGCCTCTGCCCGATCATTCCGTTGACAAGGTTGCGACCAATCCGCCCTGGGGCCGTCAGGTTGGGTCTGTTTTTGAACTTCGCGCGCTCTATGAGTCTGCTTTTGCGGAGATTGACCGGGTTTTGCGCCCCAATGGCGTTGTTGCGATTCTTTCGAGTGAGTGGAATGTGATCAAAAGTGTGCTGGCGCGAACCAATCTCACGCCGATTGAGCACATTAAAAATATCGCAGTGCTCGGTCGGCGCGCCGATATCTTTGTCGCGCAGAAATTTGCGGTCTGACATTTTTCCTACAGGAGATCAAAGCCATGAATATATCTGAAGACATTGGGACCAAACTGCTTTTTGAAAATGATCGCGTGCGCGTTTGGGATCTCGCGCTTGCCCCGGGCGAGAGCACGGGTATGCATCGGCACGAGAATGACTATTTGTACGTGGTTATCGGCGGGGGGACGCTCCGGGGCGTCTCATCGGATGGGACCAAACGCGAGGCCCGCGATATGGTGGATGGCCATGTGCAATGGCGAGATGTTGATGGCGAAGATGTCCACGAGGCCATCAATGTGGGCGATGAATCCTGGCGGAATATTATTGTGGAGTTGAAGGGATAGGGGGCAAGTAGGTTGATTGGGACGGCACAGGAGCTTGCCCCGTAATGCCTTTATATGGAGCCGTCCTCTACACGATCAGGGTCTCATTCATTTTTTATGTCACACATCTCGCAGGTACATATCTTTCACTATGCCGCCTGTTCATGGCTCAAAATGTACCCTTTCGCCTTTCATCTGTGCCCATCTGCGTCCATCTGCGGATTTAATTTCAAATTGTGAACCACAGCACAATACAGCATAGGGCAGTGAGATGATGACCGATTAAAAAAGCGGGCACGATTTTGTGCCCGCTTTTTTTGTTCCTACCGGTTGGCGAGGAGGTCGTCAACGACTGTTGGGTCGGCGAGGGTGGAGGTGTCGCCGAGGTCCGAGGTGTCGTCTTCGGCGATTTTGCGCAGGATGCGGCGCATGATTTTGCCCGAGCGCGTTTTGGGCAAGCCCGGTGCCCAGTGGATTACGTCCGGGGTGGCGATGGGGCCGATTTCTGTGCGGACTTGTTGGACGAGTTCGGCTTTGAGGTCGTCGGTATAGGCTTCACCCACGTTGAGGGTGACATAGGCATAGATGCCCTGTCCTTTGATTTCGTGTGGGAAACCGACCACGGCTGCTTCAGCCACTTTTCCGTGTGAGACCAGGGCACTCTCAACTTCGGCAGTGCCCATGCGGTGGCCCGAGATATTGATGACATCATCTACGCGGCCGGTGATCCAGTAGTAGCCGTCTTCGTCGCGGCGGCAGCCATCACCGGTGAAGTAGAAGCCTTTGTATTGCTGAAAGTAGGTTTCTTCAAAGCGTTTGTGATCGCCATAAACAGTGCGCATTTGTCCCGGCCAGGGTTCTGCGATGGCGAGTACGCCATCGACGCCATTGCCTTCGACGATTTTGCCTGATTCGGGTTCGAGGACCACGGGTTTGATGCCGTAGAAGGGAAAAGTCGCGGATCCGGGTTTGGTGGGGGTTGCGCCGGGCAGGGGACTGATGAGGATGCCTCCGGTTTCGGTTTGCCACCAGGTATCTACGATGGGACATCGCTCTCGCCCGACATTGCGGTGATACCATTGCCAGGCTTCGGGATTGATGGGTTCGCCCACGGTGCCGAGTATTTTGAGAGATGACAAATCGTATTTGGCGGGCCATTCGTCGCCTTCTCGGGTGAGGGCGCGTATGGCTGTGGGCGCGGTGTAGAATTGGTTGACTTTGTATTTGTCGATGACCTGCCAATATCGGCCCGGGTCGGGATAGACGGGCGTGCTTTCAAACATGATGGTGGTGGCGGCATTTGATAGAGGCCCATAGATGATGTAGGAGTGACCCGTGACCCAGCCTATGTCGGCAGCGCAAAAGTAGATGTCGCCGTCCTGATAGTCAAAGACGTTTTTGTGCGTATAGCCCGTGTACACCATGTAGCCACCCACGTTGTGCTGCACGCCTTTGGGTTTGCCGGTGGAACCAGATGTGTAGAGGATGAAGAGCGGGTCTTCGGCGTCCATTTCTTCGCATGGGCAGTCGGCATCAGCTTCTGACATGGCTTCGTGCCACCATAAGTCGCGCCCTTCTTGCATGGGACACGCGATGCCACTGTTTGCACCCACGCGCTGGACAACGATGCAGGTGTGAACGCTGGTGTTCTCCATGCGCGAGTCGGCCAATGCAATGGCTTCGTCGGCGGGTTGCTTGCGTTCCATGGGGCGGTCGCCGCGGAACATGCCATCTGTGGTGATTACGATCTGACAGGAAGAATCGACAATGCGGTCTGCCAGTGCTTCGGCAGAGAAGCCGCCAAAGACGATTGAGTGGATAGCTCCGATGCGCGCGCAAGCCAGCATGGCAATGGCGAGTTCGGGGATCATGGGCATATAGATGGAGACGCAGTCGCCTTTTTTTACGCCTCGAGATTTGAGCACGTTGGCAAATTTGCAGACTTGCTCGTGCAGTTCACTGTAGGTGAGTTTGGCGTCTTCACCAGGTTCGTTGCCTTCCCAGATAATGGCGATTTGATCTCCTCGATCCGCGAGGTGACGGTCAATGCAGTTGTACGTGATGTTGGTTTTGGCCCCTTCAAACCACTTGATAAAAACTGGCCCATTGTCCATATTGTAGTTGTAGGACCGCACGGTGTCCCATTTTTTGTACCAGTGGAATGAATTGGCAATTTCAGCCCAGAATGCTTCGGGATCGGCAATCGATTTTTCGTATTGTTTCCCGTAGGCATCAATACTGGGGACATGTGCATTGGTGCTGAGATTTTGTGGTGGGATGTATTTTCCGTTTTGTTCGACCACCTGATTTGCTGCCATCGGGGTTCCTCGCTTTCTTAACATGAATGTCATCTATTTTGGCTTTGGGGTGATGAATATAAGATGGGATTGACCAGGGCGCAATGCGGAAAAGCAGGCGGTGCGTATTTTTGGGAACTATGAAGGCGCCTGAAGGGTTTAAGTATCAGAATTGAGGATATAAGGCTTTGGGCGGGGAGGGGGACACAGGCCTAAGGGAGGGATTCCATGCTTATGGCAAATTCGAGATATGGACTGGGTGAACAGTCAGATGTGGAGATTTTAGCTGAGGTATCTGCTGGAGATATTGATGCTTATGGAAAAATTGTGCGGCGCTATCAAGGGCGGTTGTACAATTTTGTTTTTCGCTTTGTGGGCGATCGGGAAACAGCAGAAGATATCGTACAAGAGGCATTTTTGCGTGCGTTTGGAAAGCGCGAGGAATATCGCGCCATTGCCAATTTTTCGACATGGCTGTTTACGATTGCCGGAAATTTGGCTAAAAGTGAGTTGAGAAGGCGCAAGCGGTGGCGGCTGTTTTCCCTGCATCGAGACGAGGAGTCAGATACGGGCATGGAATTGCCCGATGAATCTATGCGTCCCGATCACATGGCGGAAACTTCGCTGTTCAATGTGGAGATTCAGAATGCGATTGCTTCGTTGCCCGATAATTACCGCCAGGTGATTTTGTTGCGCGATGTGGAAGGTATGTCGTATTATGAAATTTCTGAAATTGTGAAGTGTCCGGTTGGGACCGTGAAATCGCGCGTCAATCGCGGGCGCTTAAAATTGCAACAAAAATTAAAAAATGAAGGTCGGGATGTGGGCCTGAATGTCTGAGATATCCCGGAAACCCTGTTCGGAGGTAAAATATAGACATGACCGTTACTGATTTTGAAGCGCGAGTTTCGGCTTATGTAGATGGTGAAATGAGTCCGGTTGAGATGGCAGAAATGGATCGCAAAGCTGCCGAGTGCGAGCATTGTCGCGTTTTGTTGGCCGATGTGCAAGCTTTGAAGGAGCGCATGGCGCAATTGCCAAAGGTTCGTCCATCGGCTGAGTTTGCCTTTGCTCTTCGCAGCCATTTGGCTATGGCTGTTTCAAAAGAAAAACAGTCTTTGCACAAAGTGCGGCGAGCACTGTTCTCTTCTGTCTCGCGGACCATTACAACGCTGGCTGCGGCTGTGGTGATCGGCCTGGGGTTGACTCAGGTGGTTTTCTATAGCGATATAACTACCCCACAGATGGCCGTGGAGCGTCCGGAAATTCCATTGGTGCCGGGCGAGAGATTGCCAAATGTTGATGTAGGTGCTCTGGAATTGGAGCGTTTGTCCAAGGAATCTTATAGTCTGGATTCTCGCCATTATCGGGACTCGGCGCGTGTGGATTCCGCATTGCAGTTGAAGCAGCGGCCATCGAATATGCGCGACCTGCGCGATGTGAAACAGGTTCCCGTTTCGTATTCATTTTGACGTTGGCTCAAGTGGAGAGAGGCGGGATCATGAGGTGTTTGTGTTGTGCAATGGTGTTGTGCTTGCTTGTTATAGGCAAGGGATGGACGGAAGAACGCAGCCTATTGTGCAGGCTTGAAGAGGAAATTGCTGCAATTTTGAAAGATAATCGGCAGAGTGTGGTGCGGATTCACACGCTGTATCCTCCCCGTGCGCGGGCAGATAGCGGGCCATTTGGTTCGGTGTTTACCCACGGTACGGGGTTTATTTTTGATCCCCAGGGTTATATTTTAACGATTGAAGCCGCTATTGCAGATGCCGATGAGATTCGGGTGACGTTGGCTTCTGGCGTGCAGGTACGGGCTGCGCTCGTGGGGGCAGATCCGATTTCGGGGATTGCTGTTATTCGCGTTGAGGCGGAAAATTTGCCCACAGTTGTGGTGGGAGATTCACAGCATATTGAAATTGGGCATTACGCCCTTTTGCTGGGCAATGACTTTGGCAATCTGGTGCCTTCTGTTGGGATGGTGTACGAAATTTATCGGGATACGGATTTGTTTCAGGTATCGGCTCGCGTGCAGAGCAGTTATGGCGGGGCACCAGTGTTTTGCAGCAATGGGCGGGTTGGGGGAATGGTGTGGCGCTATGAAGATCCGGTTCGCGCCATTACACAAGACAATAGCCCGCTATTTGGATGGGGTTCGATGCCGTCGTCGGTTTTTGTCATTCCGATCAATCGCGCGATGCAGGTAGCGCGTGCGCTGGTTGCACATGGGCAGATGGCGTATGGCAAATTGGGTGTGGAGGTTGCACGACGGGGCAACGAGGTGGTTGTGGTCAATGTGCAGTCCAATAGTCCTGCAACTGAGGGCGGGATTCGGCCGGGAGATGTGGTGCTTTCATATCGGGGGCGCGCCATTGGTGGTCCGGTGCATTTGAAGCGGATGGTGCTGGAAAGTACGCCTGGCGAAACCGCAATGCTGGGTATTCGACGCGAGGGAAAGGTGGTGGCAATACAGGTCGAGCTGGATCAGATGGATAGTTCTGCTTTGACCGCTTTGCGTCCAGAGCCTCTGATAGAGCCAGTAGATGCAGCGGTTTATCAACATATCAATTATCTGCAACGCGAAGTTGGGCGTTTGCAGCAAATTTTGCATCGCGACAAATAAGAGTTTACAGGAAACGCAAAAAAGCGGTGGTCTTCGGATCACCGCTTTTTTATTTTAATGGTTTGCTCTCTTCGACGAATCGTTACCATACCAAAGGAGCTGATCCATGCTTAGTCCCGCGCCTGTTGCTGATTTTTCACCCGCTGATTTTGCCGATAATGAACTCGATTTGCCCTATTATTTATCGCATTTTCACCGCGTTGCCAATGCCGTTGAGATGGATGGTCCTGGCCGCGGCTTTATCAATATCTCGGTGTGGCGAAATCCGAAGGACAACAAACCGCACAATGCGCGTATTATGGAAAATATTCTCGCGCTGGCTTTCTTTTTTTGTACCGACCGCCCCTGGAATGTGTTTTACGCACAGTCCGACCTGCGCCAGCGTCTCGAAGCTGCCCTCGACTTCTGGTGCGGCATTCAAAACGGGGATGGGCGTTTCAGCGAATACGGTTCCGGCTATTGGAACCTCGCCGCCACTGCTTTTGCCACAAAGTTTATGGGGCAAACCCTCCACCTGCTCGACAGCGGCCCGCCTATTGATTCAGCCCTGCACCAGCGCGTCATAGCCGCTGACCGCAAAGCACTCTACGCTACTTTTACTATAGATGAATTGCAAACCCACGGTCGCAATTTTACCAATCAGTACGCCAATGCATGGGGCGGCGCGCTGGCGTATCTGGATCTCTTTCCCGATTCAGAACTCGAGCATTTGCTCGATCAGCGTCTCGAAGAGAGTCTGACTGAATTTCAGAGTCCAGCCGGTTATTTTTACGAGCGCAGCGGTCCCGATTGGGGTTATTTTCTCGGCACTCATCACAGCGATATCCACGTTGCGTATCACTATGCTCGCGGCACAGATCGGGCGTCCGTTTTCCTTGAAAAAGAACGGCGTTGGTACGATTGGTTTTCCTACAATGCCGTGCGCGAACCCGATGGCACGGGTTACGCGCTCAACCGCGCCATTGAAACCCGCCAGCAGAGAGCTTTCCTCACCGAGTATCGCACCAATCTCGGCGGTGCCGAGAGGTCTAACTCTGGCGATATCGACACCACTGCTCTCGGCGAAGAACTCGAACTGCCCCGCGCTTATGGTCGCACGGCTGAAGCACATGCACGGGATATTGCAGATGCGCGCGCACGCCTTGAAGCCAATTGGCCCTCTGTTGCGCCGCTCCAGGTGGGTGAGTTTTGGGCGTTTACGCCTTATGCGTTTTTGCACCGGGATCACATTACATGGTATCCCAGTTCAGAAGAAAAAAAAGCGGCCACTGCGATGTTGCCCTATATCGCACGAGACCACTTCACACACCAGCGGGTTGATAGTCGCCATCCGGTGGTTTTTACGTTTGTCCGTCGTCCAACCTATTACGCCGCTTTTAATACGGGGTCTGTGCTCAGTGCCCAACAGCGGTATGGACTGGGGTTGCTCTGGCATCCTCGCGCTGGTGCTGTTCTGCAATCCCAAACGGATACAGACCATGCAGCCTGGGGGACGGTTGTCAATAATACGCTCTGTGAAAAGACCGATATCAATGCTGCATTTCGGATTAATGGGAATCCGGTCATACCGCGACCCGGCATCCGCGACCTGCCCGATGGCGATCTCGAGATTACCTGTCCTCTTGGCGAAGCCGGTAGCAAGACGATTCTCTTTGCCAACGATGCGATCACCGTTTCTGTCAACTACCCCGGCGCATTTGCCGAGGTTCTTCCACTTTTGAAAGGAGATATGGATACAAAAAAGAACGGAGCGGTTCTCACACGCGGTGATGTTTCGCTCTATATTGAAACCGAAAACGCGCTCACTTTTTCCGATACCGATCTCAAGTCCGGCGACCGCCAGGTCGTGACAGCGCACATCAACGCTGAAAATACATTGACTTATCGCATTGTGTTTCGGTGAACGGGTTTGAGAATTGGTTTATCTGACACACAAAAACGCCCCGGCAAAACTATGCTGGGGCGTTTTCTTTTTTGCTGTTATTTTAATTGTCTAACGGGCGAACTTCTCTTAACAGAGCACTCATAAGGCTGAACCAAAATATCCGCCGAAATTCCAAGACCCTTATGCAACTTGCGAATCATGTTCAGTGACAGTGAGCATTTTCGATTCAAAACCTCTGACACACTGGTGCCTGAACCCAGATAGGGTTCAAGATCACGATGAGACAAATCTTGACTCTCCATGTGGTGAAGGATTGCCTCAATTGGATCCGGTGGCGGGATAGGGTAGTGCTTCTGTTCATAAACTTCAACGAGCGTGACCAAAACATCGAGTTTATCACCTTCTGGCGAACCATAAGTTGCTCCCCAAAGCCGTTCGATCTCTCTCAAAGTGGCTTCATGGTCTGATTCGGTTTTGATGGGTTTAATATCCATGGTTATCACCTCATATCGTGGCTGTGTTGATTTTATTGTATATCTGGTGTGTACCAACAAATCGAATATAAACGATACCGTATTGATAATCAATTGCCGCGACTAAACGGTAGGCATTACCCTTGATGTTGAATATCACCCGATTGTTTTCGACAAAACTGGCATTTCGATATGTGGCTTTTACATCGGATGGCGTTTTCCAATCGGCCCGTTTCACATTGGCATACCAGGCTTTAAGCGGCTGTTCGGAATCTGCATGCGTTCTCCAAAATTCTCTCAAAGCCCTGCGTGAAATAATTCTCATATGCGTATTATACCATAATTGGGCATTTCGTCATAAAAAAATTCGGTTTGGAAGCTCATCACGCCGGCAATGGCATCAGTTCAAGGACTACCTCTTAAATACATTAGCATCTCATAATGATTATATGACAACAATAGATTATAGCCGATATTGCAATTTTACGCAACCTTACGCACGGTGTTTCGCAACGACTGATTCGTCGAGTTCGATCCCCAGACCAGGTCCTGTTGGCGGCGTGATATAGCCGCTTTCAAACTGGATTGGCTCTACGAATATTTCGCTGTGGAGGGTGTTGGCGTTGAATTCCTGGATCAGAAAATTTGGCGAGCAGGTGTCGAGTTGCACTGCGGCGGCCGCGGCGATTGGTCCGCAATACATGTGAGGCGCGATGAGGGCGTAGTGGGCTTCGGCCATGCTGGCGATTTTTTTGGATTCCAATATTCCGCCGCATTGTCCCACGTCTAACTGGAGGATCTGTGCGGCTTGTTTTTTGAGGAGTTCGGCGAATTCGTATTTGGTGACGAGTCGTTCGCCTGTGGCTATTGGGATGCTGGTGTGGGCGGCGACGCGGGCCATTTCGTCGATGTTTTCTGGGGGGACGGGTTCCTCGAACCAGAAGGGGCTAAATTCTTCCAGTTCTTTTGCCACGCGGATTGCGCCAGATGTGCTGAATTGTCCGTGGGTGCCAATGCCGATTTCCAATTCGTCGCCGACTGCGTCCCGGATGCTTTTGAATATTTTGGCGACGTGGCGGATGGTTTTGAGTGAGAAGTCGCGCGGATTGGGAAAGATGGGGTGGAAGGGGTCGCTGCGACCAGACGGGTTGCTATTTCACCCGCGCGTTCTGGATTTTCCCAGATGCCGTCGGTTGGCATATAGGCATAAGCTCTGAGTTTTTCGTGGACCCTGCCGCCGAGCAGATTGTAGATGGGCTGGTTCAGTGCTTTGCCGACGATGTCCCAACACGCCATTTCGATGGCACTCAAGGCGGGTGTTGCGTCGAGGCCGGGGTGGCGGTAGTCGTGCCGAGAGGCAAAGATGCGTTGCCACAGGCTTTCGATGTCGAATGGGCTTGTGCCGATGGCGAATTGCTGGCACAGGTTTTTGATGAGGCTGATTTGGGAGTCCAAATTGGTGGCATTACCCGAGGGTCGCTCGCCCAGTCCTATGATGCCTTCGTCGGTGATGAGCTGGATAAAGAGCCAGTATCTTCCCCCGCGATAGGGCTGGATATTTTCGATTACTATGGTTTCCACATCGGTGATTTTCATGGGTGATGTGCTCCTGTTCTGGTTGGATTTCTATCTGTATTATTATCAAGCTCTTACCTATGGCCGATTGAACCATCGCCTGTATTCCCAATAGTCTGGATCGGATCTGATTTGATGGTGTTGAGGCTTGTTTGCATGACAGCGGATACACAAGGAAAGAAGATTTTTATCGTTGTTGTCGTGCTTTTGACCATTAATGTGGTGGACGTGCAGAAATTTTCTCTTATCTCCAAGATTAACGCCGCATTCTTCACATTCCCAGTTTCGCGTTTCTTTATATCTGTGAGAGATTTGATTCCAGTTTGGTGAATAGGTATTGAGTGGGGCTGTAATATCAGTATGCGTCGGATCTCTCGTTATTTGAGAATCATATTTTTCAAAAAACGCTCTCAAGTCGAAATAATCCCTGATTGCATTCTGTCCCGAGTATCCGCGCCTACGGTAACCGTTGTAATTTAGTCGGTCTAAGCAATTCTTACAGACATATAGCCTGCGCTCGACTTCTTCCTGTTTATCGCGATACCCGCTTTCTCCAAGAAAATTGACAATAAATTTTCCATCCCTTCGGTATGTAACCACGTATCTTTCGTACCTATTTAATTTTTTCATTTCCTGTAGAGCATCACAGTCGGCAACATGAAATTTGTTTAACTGTTCGCGAGTAGCGTCACCTGGCACATATTGGTCTCGAATATAAACGACGACCTTTTGTCCTCCGTATTCAAGTGTGCCATCATCAGCATATTCAATTTTATCAGGTGTGATCTCTATCCCTGTTGTAACTAAAATTTTATCGATATTTATAGATTTCCACTCTTCTCCTGAATTCCATGAGATCAATTCAGATCCCATATTTTGTCGAAGTTGATTCAATCCAACATGCTTTGAAAAATCTGGCAGGTTCATTCTTTTTTCTCTCTCTTTATAATTTCAACAATCCGCTTCTCTGCGTTTGTCCGCACTCGAAACTCCACTCTTCTCGATTCTCCTCTGTTTTCTGTGCCATCAGAATAAGTGATCACCTTGCTTGAAGATAACCCATTGGCGGTCAAGTACTGTTTCAACCAATACCTGATCTCCTGATTTCCGCTGAGGTCGGGGAGAAGTACATATTGAAGTACACGTCTCGTTCTGTCCTGTGATAGCTCCATGTTACGAATATAAGCCTCTTCGGGACTCACGCCTGCCTCCCATTCGCTTGAGGTGTGTCCTTCAATCCGAATTTCCGCGATGTCGTTGATATAATCAGGCTGCCTCAAAACTTTAACATAGCGGGGGAAAAAGTCCTTCAATATGTTTTTGAAGGCGGGACGAACCTCAGACTCCCCTGTTGCAAATAGTACTTCAGGCTCCTTGAACCGGACAGAAAGGGTCTGTCTATCCAAGACAGCGTTCCATTTATGGAGGTCTTTTTCAAACTCTTTCTCAAGGTCAGCGTATAGATCGGATTGCAATTTTTCGTACGTGACAGCAATTTTCTCAATTTTTTCCTTATCTGCACGGACATGTAACATGTAACTGATGGCTATAAATAGGAAGATCACCATTAACCCTGCCATCATATCAGAAATGGAGATCCAGTGTTCTTCCGTATCTTGCTCTCTATTTGTTAGAATTTCTTCGCTCATCATCCTGTCCTATTGGCTTCGGCGGTGAGGAGATGTTTGTGGTAAACCATTTGCTATTTGTACCACGTCACGGAGTCGTTCTGTTAAAGGCGAGTAGTCATCAACAAATCGTCTTGATAGACTGGCAAGTTGACTGCCCAAGGATTCAATGGATTTTGTGAGTTCTTCTTGAAGTGCTGTATCTAAGAGCTGGATTTGTTGGGTCATACCGGCTGTGCTTTCGCGGAAAATGCGCTCAGTTTCGGTATTGAGTCTCCTGTTTGTGTCTGTCACCATCGTCTCAAGTTGTTGAGCTTGATTGGTCAAGGCTTCTCTTTGTCTTTCCATAGAAGCCTGCGAATTATCAATCGTTTCCTTGGCAACGGTTGAAAGGTTATTGGTTGTTTCTGTTACAATGGACTTGAGTTGTTGAGACTGGTCTTCTAAAGTGCCTTTCAACCCTTGAAATGTGCTATCAATAACCTGTTCAACCCGTTCGGTAGTTTCTCGGAAAACGGTTTCCGTTTGTTGTTTTAGGAGGCTGCTTATAGCCATCACCATCGTCTCAAGTTGTTGAGACAGATCAGCCAAGGTTTCTCTTTGCGTTTCTATGGAAGCCTGTGAATTGTCAATGTTTTCCGCTACCACTTGTGTAAAGTCATGGGTTAATTGATTTAACCGCTCCTCGATGATTGGAAATGCGTTACTCGCATTATCAGCTAACGCACTAAACGCCTCGAGACGATCATTCATCAGTTGTATCTGCTGTTGTATTGCTTGAAGTATGGGATCAAGTTTTTCCGCGCTTGAAACGATGACATCACTTCGTTCAGCAATACTCTCCAGCGATTGCCGCGATTTTTCGATGCTTTCTGCCGCAATACCAAACTCCGTCGCCAATTCGTCCATCTGTTGACGGTACTGTTCTTGCCAGTCGTTGATTCTTCCGACCGCTTCATTCAGTTGCTTAAAGTTATCTCCAAATTGTTCATTGATTTTTGCGTTAAAGTCCCGCATGACGGATTCAAGTGCTTCAATTAGCGCCTTTGTGTTGTTATCAGCCATCTGAGTCGCAAATTCTTTGAAGGCATGAAGCAAATCATCTTGTTTATCTGAAAAAGTGGTTCTCAACTTCTGCAATTGAGTCAGCACGGTGCTGTCACCATCTCCCGTCAATGCTTTTTCAATAGCGCGGAGGGTTTCTCTGGTTTCGTTTCCTTCTGCTTGATGTATTTTGTGAATTTCCTGCAGGATATTTGCAAGGTCATCAATGGTTGCGCCTGTATAGGTCTTCTCTGAAGCTGCTTGTTTTTTTAGTTTGTTTAGAAATGATAATTTAAGACAAATCGAGCCTGCAATTCCTATAATGGAAGTTAAAAAGGCAAATTTCAGGCCTTCCAACAACAGGGGAACACTGGCTTCAATGTTCTGTGTGTCAAAGTTTAAAAGTCCCCAGGCAATACCAGCAAATGTTCCAAGTACTCCGATGACGGTCACAATTGAGGCAATTGCATTGACTTGTTGATGCCGAATTTTCCGGGACCATAAGACTACCACTAACATAAGAACCGCAAAAACTCCCAAAAATCCCCATGACATGTCCATATAGATAATTCCTCCGTTTTGATCTATGCTTTGCCCTGATTAGCCAACGCTGGTACAGTGGTCTCGGTTAAAAAGAGACCTTCCCAGGTTCTGTCTGGCTCGGCGGGGTTCCGTATGGTAACGGTGACGTGCATTGCTCCCATTTCGATCTCCTTTCACATTCCCCACACCGTGACTGGTGCGCCGCCTTCGGTTTCGTCGCGGCGATACATTTTGTCGTCCCACGACTTGTCTTCGGTGCGGTCAAAGAGCACGAGGTGTCCTTCTACCGTCGCGCAGCGGTCCATGTAGGCGCGCGTCTGCTCCAGCCCTTCGCGTAGCGTC
>JAGWBW010000176.1 GCA_021295695.1 Candidatus Latescibacterota bacterium | reverse complement strand
ACGATGACATGGGTGCCAATTTCCGCGGCTGCTTTGCCAATGGCTTCGGTTGTGGGACCGGGTATGGGTTCGCCCATCCAGGCATCGCTGTCTTGCGGACAGCCGAGTTCTCGCGCGACTTCGGTGAAACACACGAAGTCGGGGCGGTACGGAGCTGTTTCTTCGAGGTGGCGCACCATGTGTTCTACGTTTTGTTCTACGTTTTTGTACCCACCTCTGGGAAATGAGATGCTGAGGAGTCGTACGGTTTTCACGGTTTTCTCCTTTTTTGAGATGAACTATCGCTTGCCGTAGTAGGTGATCAGACACTGGTCCATGACCCAGGATGCACGGGCACCGCTTTCGCCAGTGGATACGCATTTGCCCTCGCCGCGCAGTTCGTTGACGATGGTTTGTATCAGGGGTTGTTGGACGTGTGGTGGATTGGGCGCGGATATGCTTTCTTCTGTGCTGTTGCGTTTGAGGATGATGTCGGTGTCTGCGAAGACGGGGGTTTGGATTTCGCCTTCGGATCCCGTGAATGTGATGCGGTTGTCGGCGTGGTCGGCGTGGAAGTTCCAGGTGCCTGTGCCCAGGACGCCGCTTTCAAATTCTAATGCAGCGGTTGTTACGTCTTCGGCTCCGTACGTTCCGCCCGTGTTGAGTGCGTAGCCGCTGGCGCGGGTGATGGGGCTGACGAGGAAGTCGAGGATGTCGATGCCGTGTGATGCGAGGTCGAGGAATTTGCCCGCGCCGGCAATGGCTGGGTCGAATCGCCAGTTGTTGGGGTTTGTGTCGAGTTTGCCGTATTGGACGATGTGTACAGATGTGAGGGTTCCTATGGCGCCTTCGCGGAGGAGTTGGCGGACTTTTCTGAAGCGCGGGAGTTCGCGGCGGTAATAGGCGACGTACAGGGGGAGGTTTTTGGCTTTGAAGGCTTCGACCACTTGGACGCATTCGCGGTGGTTCATGGCCATGGGTTTTTCGACGTAGCAGGGTTTGCCCGCTTCGGCGACTTGCAGGGCGTAGTCGCAGTGTGAGGAGGGCGGTGTGGCGATGTACACGGCGTTGACGTCGGGGTGATGGATGACTTCGTCGGCGTTGTCGGTGGATTGCGATATGCCGTGGCGTTTGGCGAAGTCCGCGGCTTTTTCAGCGTCCCGGCGCATGACGATGACGAGTTCTGAGTGGTCCGCTTTGTAGAATCCCGGGCCACTTTTGACTTCGCATACGTTGCCGCAACCGATAATGCCCCATTTTACTGTTTGCATGATATAAGGTCCTTTCGTTAAAATTTAGCTATTATTTTGATTCACAAGATTCTGTAACTTTAACAGAATTGGCTTGACAGGCAAGGGATGATTTTCTTAGAGACTGTTTTAAAACTCATTTTGCCCTTTCTCAGCGATGCGTTATTGCCCTGTCATTCTGAGCGGAGCGCAAAGATGCTTCGGCTACGCTCAGCATGACAAAACGCCGGACATCCGTAGCATCAGGTATTAATTTTAAAACAGCTTCTTAACTATTCGTTTATAGACAGCTATTATGAGCGTCACGTTGCCTCACACGGATTAAAAAGGAAATGTTATGGCGATAGTTCACATTGATCTGACAGATCGCGAAAATGATTGTCTTATGACAATTGCCCGCGAGACTGGCAAGAGCCAGGATGAATTACTGCGCGATGCTATTAATATTATGATTTCGCAATTTCAGCAGTCAGACCGACGCGCCTTGCTTCAAAGTGCCCGCGGAATGTGGAAAGATCGTACAGATCTACCTCCTGCTGAGGAGCTTCGACGCGAATGGGATAGATTGTTAAGATATGGCTATCCGACTTTTATATAACCCCGCAATCTCAAAATGATTGCGGGTTCTTTTTTGCAAAATTCTCTAACTTTGACGGGACGGAGCCGCCTGCGAGCAGATAGATTCCCAGGCCCAAATAAATTATAGCGGCGATTCCCTCTGACCAGAGATGCGAGGGCAGGTCACGGATCCAGAGATACCAGGGCATATTCCCTGCTTGATTATTTTGGGCACACCTGTGAACACCATATAGACCCCGATGAGGCGCATGCCCACGTTGTAAAGTACCTGGGACCAGTCATTGTCGGGTGAAATTTCAATTTCTCTTTCCACAGGGTCCAATTTTTGTGCGATTGCGTCGGCATATTTCAAGAATATATAAGCGAAGATGAGATAGAGAAGCGGCAGAGCAAAATATCCATAAATATCTCTTGCCCCCCGACCATCCTCTATCACTGTAATAATACCTTGGGGTATGAATCCAAGCATACTCACCACATTTACCAGAAACATCAATCCGAAAATTTTGCAGGCGACTTTAATAAGCGCGTGTGAGTGGATCATGGTTATCGTTTCCAATCTGTGGTTTCAAGCGGGATGGCTCAACATGCCGCGATGACGGCCCTGCTGATACGCTTGACTGATGTGTAAGTCGGGAAAAGGATTTCCCTCCTACGATCCGCCTGCTGTTGGAGCGGCATCCCTGCCGCGATGACGATTGTCGTCTCTTCCTACGTCCCACTTCTCTTATATTTTGCCTTTTATCTGCGTAAAACGCTCAAATCACTCGCGTTTTTTCTGCGTCATCTGCGGATCACACTTCTCCCGGTGTCGGTGCGTCTTCTCGCAGCAAGCCCTCGGATTTTAATTCAGCCCAGAGGTCCTGGGGAATGGGGTGCTGATAGTTTTTGATATTTGCATGGATGTATTCGGGTTTGAGGGCGCCGGGAATGATGGCGGTGACACTGGGGTGTGCGAGTGGGAATTGGATGGCTGCTGCCGGGAGTGGTACGTTGTGCGCCTTGCATATTGTTTCTATTTTTCGAGTTTTTTCAAGGATTTCTGAGGTTGCGGTGTCGTATGCGTATAATGCGCCTTCCACTGGTCCTGTGGCGAGGATGCCAGAGGCGAATACAGAGCCGATGACGATGTCGGCGCCGTGTTCGGCGCATTTTGGAAATTCCTCGTCCAATGGGTCCTGGTCCAGGAGGGTATAGGGCATGGCGACGATGAAAAAGTCGATATCGATCATGTCCAGGAATCGGGGGATGAGTCCCATCATGTTGAGTCCCACGCCAATGCCTTTGATTTGTCCGCTTGAGCGCAGTTCGTCCAGGGCGCGCCAGCCGCTTGTATAGATTTGGGCGAGGGTGGCGGTTACCATGTCTTCGGAGGTGTGAAAGAAGTAATCGGGATCGTGTATGAGGAGCAGATCTACGGCGTGCAAGCTCAGGCGCTGGAGGCTGTCTTCATAAGACCGCATGATGCCGTCGTAGCTGTAGTCAAAGGCGTATTCAAAGGGCAAGCCGCCAATCCACATGTCTTTGTCAAATGTTTTGAGGTCGCGCGTGGCTTTTAATACGCGTCCGACTTTGGTGGAGATGGCAAATTCTTCCCGCGTCTGTTGTCGCAAGAAGTGACCGAGGCGATGCTCGCTTTTGCCATAGCCGTAATAGGGTGCTGTGTCGAAGTACCGGATGCCCGCATCCCATGCGGCTTGCAAGGTGTCTTGCGCCTGTGTTTCACTTACGAGTTCGAATAGATCACCTATGGGCGCGCCGCCCATGCCCATTTCGGTTACTTCGAGGCCCGTTTGGCCGACTGTTCGCGTTTTGATTGTGTTCATGAGATTTCTCCTGAGCGGGCGGGTTGGGAAAGACGTTACACTGTGGGTAATGGCGCGTCGTCGCCTGTTTCGCGTTGCCAGAGGCGAATTTTTGCCGCCATTTTGCGTATGCGGTCTCTGTGTGCAGGTTCATCAAATAGGTTTGTGAGTTCATGGGGGTCGCTGTTCAGGTCGAATAATTCGCATTGGTCGCCCGCGCACAGGTTGAGTTTCCATCGGTCGGCTGTTACGATTGCGCGCCAGGGGAGGGTGGCGATTAAGTTGATCTGCGGCGAGCCGAGGTTGCGATCTCCCAGTCCGTTCCACTGAATGAAAACGTCATTATCGTCAAGTGTCTCTCTGCCTTCGAGGACGGGTACCCGGCTATTTCCTTGCAGGTGTTCGGGCACGGGTTGTCCCATGAGGTCTAATAAGGTGGGTACGAGATCGATATGGCTGATGTTGCCGGGGATCATTCTGTGTTCGCGCCCGAGATGGGGTATCCGCATCATGAGCGGTACTTTGGCGGAGGGTTCGAAGAATGCGCGTTTTTCCCGCATGCCCTGGTCGCCTGCCATTTCGCCGTGGTCAGAGCTGAATACAACCACGGTGTTGTCGGCGTGGTCCGATTTTTCAAGGGCGTCCATCAGTCTGCCGAGGGCGCGATCTACGAGTGTGACGGTGCCGTAGTATTCCGCGCGGAATTTTCGCAATTTTGCTTCTGCAGCGCGTTGTTCTTCAGGGGTTGCATTGGGTTGTATATTGCGTTCTGCTCTCAGTCTGTTAAATAGCGATGCGCCCTCAGGATAGCGCGTAAATGCGGGACCTACTGGCATTTTGTTCGGGTCGTGTATATGTTTCATCGGTCCCGAGACGGGCGGGTGTGGTTCGGGGCAGTGGACCTGTAGCATGAATGGTTTGTCTCGGTCCTCCATCAAAAAGCGGATGGCTTCGTCACATAAAAAGGATACCATGGACAGGTGTTCGGGCAAGTTTGCGCGCAGTTGTCCGGAGAATACGCGGTGTCCGGCCTGGGTTGTTTTGTCTGGTTCGATTCCGTTTTTTAATAGAAATTGGTGATAGGGTGTGTCCGGGTGGTCGATGACCCAGGGCAATTCAAAGACGGGTAGCCATTCGTCAAATCCGTGTTGTCGCGTTGTTTCTTTGCCCAGGTGCCATTTGCCGTAGTAGGCTTTGTGGTAGGTGTCTGATGTCATTTCTGCGATGGATTTGATTTCTGGATCGAGCAGGATGTTGTTTTTGACCATTCTGGCGGAGTGTGGATATAGTCCTGTCACGAGGGTTGCGCGCGATGGCGTGCAGACGGGTTGCGCGCAATAGGGGTTTTCAAAGACAAAGCTCTCGCTGGCAAGGGCGTTCATGTTCGGTGCCTGGATCCAGTCGTTGCCGTAACACGCCATGGTGTCGGAGCGCTGTTGATCGGTGATAAATAGTAAAATATTGGGTTGCTGTTGCATGTGAGCCTCTTTATTTTAATTTCGATGGGAGGTAGGAACAATCAGGGGGAAATATCTGTCAAATTGAGTGAAAAACAAGTTGAAAATCACACTGCTAAGGAGGAATTTCTATGGTTGGTCATATTGTTCGCATGGTTTGTATTGTCGCGCTTGTTCCACTAAGTGTTCAAGCAGATAACTGGCCGCAGTGGCGCGGTCCGCAGCAAGATGGGGTGAGTACGGCCAAAAATCTGCCCGCGTCCTGGAGTCTTGAAGAGAATATTATCTGGAGGGCCGAGTTGCCCTCGTGGAGCGGGAGTACGCCCATTATCTGGGAAGATCGCATTTTTCTGACTTCGCCGTCGCCAGCACAAAGGCCAGAGGAACAGCAACCGGGGGGACCGGAGATTTATATTTTGTGTTTGTCGAAAAAAGACGGGAGTGAACTCTGGCGGTATAAGTTGGATGAGGGCAATGTGTTGCGGCGCAAGCACAATACGACGTCGCCGTCGCCTGTTACGGATGGGGCGCATGTGTGGGTGGTTACGGGCAATGGGGTTGTGACGTGTCTGGATGTGGCGGGGAAAGCGGTCTGGTCGCGCGATCTCCAAAAGGATTACGGCGACTTTGGTCTGCTTTTCGGGTATGCGTCTTCGCCGATTCTGTACGATGGCAAGCTCATTCTTCAGGTGCTTCACGGGATGCGTACGGATGATCCGTCGTATGTTGTGGCACTGGATGCCGGGAATGGGAAGGAGGCCTGGCGCAAGGAGCGGCCGACAGATGCTATTCGGGAGTCTCCGGATTCGTACACGACGCCCACGCTTTTGAAGCGCGATGGCAAGGCTCAGATTGTTATTACGGGTGGGGATTGTGTGACGGGGCACGATCCGGATACGGGGCGCGAGATCTGGCGGGCAAATGGGTTGAATCCCGGTCAGAGGGGCAATTATCGGATTGTGGCGTCTCCTGTGGTGGTCGGCGATATGATTTATGCGCCGACCCGGCAACGGCCCTTGCTGGCGCTGGCTGCTGGTGGTACGGGCGATGTTTCCGACAATGTGGTGTGGAAGTGGGAGGGTGCTGCTGCGCCGGATGTGCCTACGCCGACGAGTGATGGGAAGTATTTTTATATGGTTGATGATCGCGGGCGGGCAATGTGTCTGGACGCAAAGACCGGGGCTGTGGTGTGGGGTCCTGAGCGGACGGCACAGGGGATTGTGAGTGCGTCACCTCATCTGGCGGATGGGAAGTTGTTTTTGCTGAATGAAGATGCCGTGACGACTGTTCTGGCCGCTGGTCCCAAATTTGAGGTTTTGGGTACGAATGAACTGGATGGTACGTACACGTTGTCATCACCCGTATCATCCGGGTCACAGCTTTTTATTCGGACGGCGACGCATTTGTATTGTATTGGTTATAGTGGGGAGTAAACGGAGTCTGTCCAAACAGAGAACGCCCCAGCATCGTTGTGCCGGGGCGTTTTTCGCGCCTGGTATGTCCAATGCCCAATTATTCGCAAATTGAATTGGAGAACTTCATGACCGCCGCGCTCGTCGAAGGCAGAAAAGCACTTCCCGAGTGCTTGCCCAATCCACCGGTCGGATGTGTCCTTGTGCGAGAAGGCAAAATTATTGCCCGGGGTTATACCAATCCACCGGGGCAATTTCACGCAGAGGCGATGGCGCTCGCACAAGTAGAGGGTTCGCTGGAGGATGTTACGGCATTTGTCACTCTGGAGCCGTGTTCTTTTTACGGGCGCACGCCTTCTTGTGCTCGGGCACTTGTACAGAGAAAAATCCGAGATGTCTTTGTCGCACTTATCGATCCGCATCCCAAAAATCGCGGGCGCGGCATTCAAATTCTCAAAAATGCGGATATTCCCGTGCAGGTCGGTCTGTTAGAGGAAGTAGCTGAAAAAGACCTGGGTCTTTATCTGTGTAAAAGTTAATCCATAAGGAGACAATATGAACAACTGGATGGATATTTACGAAGAACGAAACCACGGCAGTATGCCCTATCGCCTGCTCAGACCTATTGACATCGCGGATCATCCCGATAAAGCGTATCCCCTCATTTTCAGCTTGCACGGTGCGGGGGGCAAAGGCACAGATAATATCAAAAACCTGCGCCACTGGAACGAATCACCACTGGCAGATGAAACACACCGCCGCAAATATCCCTGTTTTGTTCTCGCACCTCAAACGCCCCTGCGCTGGCTGATGCCCAATTCCATGCCTGAGATTACACAGGAATATATCGACTCGCTCTCCGGCATCTGGCAAGCGCGCGTCAAGCGATTGCTGGCGCGAGGTGACGATCTCTCAGTCGGCGATCTGGGCAAAGCCTTTGACCTGCTGGACACGATATGCGATGAATTTCCAATTGATCAGGATCGCATCTACGTACTCGGGCATTCAATGGGTGGTTTTGGTACCTGGAACGCCGTTTGCGCACAACCCGATCGTTTCGCCGCCGCGATGCCCTCTGCTGGCGGGTGCGAACCGTGGAATGACATGAGCCGCATTG
>JAGWBW010000175.1:1492-8044 GCA_021295695.1 Candidatus Latescibacterota bacterium | reverse complement strand
CCTGAAAATCGGCATGACCGCAAGGAAACCGAGCGGTTCAAGTCCTTTGTGTATGATGAGTTGATGCAGCGGGACAAGGTGAGCCTGGACATTTTCTGGCTGCGAGATGAAAGTCTCGAAGAGTCCGAGAATCTTCCCGAGCCAGATGTAATTGCCGCAGAGATTACTGAAAATCTGGAGGCTGCATTAGAGCAGTTTGCGAGTATTTACGAGGAGATTGCTCCCAGCGAGGATGGGGCGACTGAAGAGTATGAATATGTTACCCAAACAAATTGACAACAAAAAGGAGTATCGATGCAGAAGGATTATTCTGAAGTCAAAGGTCAACTGCGCAGTCAGGAATGGTTCAACAACCCGCACAACATGGGCATGACAGCCGTTTACGTCGAACGCTACATGAACTATGGCTGGACGCGCGAAGAACTCCAATCGGGCAAACCCGTTATTGGCATCGCACAAACGGGCGGCGACCTCACCCCCTGCAATCGCATTCACGTCGAATTGGTCGATCGCGTCAAAGCCGGTATCCGCGACAACGGCGGCATACCCCACCCCATCGCCGAACAGGGCAAACGACCCACGGCGGCCCTCGACCGCAACCTCGCCTACCTGGGGCTGGTCGAAATCCTGCACGGCTATCCCATAGACGGCGTCGTGCTCACCACCGGATGCGACAAAACCACACCCGCCTGCATCATGGCAGCCTGCACCATGAACCTGCCCGCCATCGTCCTCTCTGGCGGCCCCATGCTCGATGGGCACTGGCGCGGTCGCCTATCCGGATCGGGCACGGTTGTATGGGAAGCCCGCGAACGCTATGCGGCTGGTGAAATCGACTACGACGGGTTCATGGACATCGTCACATCATCCTCGCCCAGTGTGGGCCACTGCAACACAATGGGAACTGCCCTGTCCATGAACTCATTGGCCGAAGCACTTGGATTATCGCTTACCGGATGTGCGGCCATCCCAGCTCCCTATCGCGCCCGTAAGCAAATGGCCTATCACACGGGCCTGCGCATCGTCGATATGGCCAAAGAAGATCTCACCCCCGACAAAATCCTCACGCCAGAAGCCTTCCAAAACGCCATTGTAGTTAACTCTGCGCTCGGCGGTTCGACCAACGCGCCGGTTCACATCACCGCCATAGCGCGACACATTGGACATGAACTGCCAGCAAAAGACTGGCAAACCCATGGACATCACATACCCCTCCTCGTCAACTGTCAGCCCGCAGGCGAATACCTCGGCGAAGCCTTTTACCGCGCCGGGGGCGTACCCGCCGTCATGGCCGAACTCGTCAAAGCCGACAAACTCCACCCCCACTGCCAGACCGTCACCGGCAAAACCATAGGGGAAAATCTCAAAGGCATCGCCATTGAAGACGAACGCGTCATCAAACCTTATGATCAACCCTTAAAAGAAAACGCTGGATTCATCGTACTCAGCGGCAACCTCTTTGAAGCGGGCTTGCTCAAAACCTCTGTGATCGGCGACGACTTTCGAAAAAAATATCTCCAGCGCGAAGACGACGAAAACGCCTGGGAAGGCACGGCTGTAGTCTTTGACGGCCCCGAAGATTATCACCACCGCATCAACGACCCCGATTTACCCATCGACGAAAATTCCTTGCTCTTCGTGCGCTATTGCGGTCCCGTGGGATATCCCGGCTCAGCCGAAGTCGTCAACATGCTCCCGCCCGACCGTCTCGTACAGGCTGGCATTTCCGAACTGCCCTGCATCGGCGATGGGCGTCAAAGCGGCACCTCTGCCAGCCCATCTATACTCAACGCTTCGCCCGAAGCCACAGTAGGCGGTGGTCTCGCCTTTCTCAAAACGGGCGACCGCGTGCGTATCGACCTCAATACCTTCACGGCCAATGTCCTTATCAGCGATCAAGAACTCATCCAGCGCAAAAAGGACTGGAAACAACCCGATCTGGTCCACCAGACACCCTGGCAGGAAATCTATCGCCAAAGTGTGGGGCAACTCGCCGACGGCGCATGTCTGGAACTGGCCGTCAAATACCAGAATGTGCGCGACAACACCCCTCGCCATTCGCATTAAATTTTTACTCCGTGATATTCCCAACCCCCGAAGAATACACCGTCCTCATCTTATCGCTTAAAGTAGGCCTGCTCTGCGTGGTGATCAGCTTGCCCTTTGCCGTATTGTTGGGCTGGGTGCTGGCGCGCAAAAACTTTCGCGGCAAACTCATACTCGACGGCCTGTGTCACTTGCCACTTGTGTTACCGCCTGTCGTTGTCGGGTATCTGCTCCTCCTGTTATTGGGACGCCGGGGTTTTCTGGGTCAAATTTTGAGCGACTGGTTTGGTTTGCAGATCGCATTTACCTGGCGAGGTGCTGTATTAGCCGCTGCTGTGGTGGGTTTTCCGCTCATGTTAAGAGCTGTTCGCCTCGCCATAGAAAGTGTTGACCCCCGTCTCGAGCGGGCTGCGCGCACCCTGGGTGCCAATCCGCTTCGCGCCTTTTTTTCCATAACGCTGCGCCTGGCCGCGCCGGGCGTACTCGTCGGCTCTCTCCTCGCATTTGCGCGTAGCCTGGGCGAATTTGGCGCCACCATCACCTTTGTCTCTAATATTGCCGGCGAAACCCGCACACTTCCACTCGCCATTTTCACGTACATCAACCAGCCCGACGGCGAAGCCGCCGCCGCACGTCTTGTCTTACTCTCCATCATCCTATCTCTTGGCGCACTCATCGCCAGTGAGACCGTCGCCCGCAAAATGAAAAGTTAAAATATCATGCTCACCCTTTGCGTACACAGGCAACTCGCCGAATTTACCCTCCAAATCGATGTGACGTGTACCTATCCCGTCACCGCGATATTTGGACCTTCGGGCTGCGGCAAAACCACCCTCTTGAATCTCATAAGCGGCCTGATGCGACCAGATGGTGGTCAAATCAGCATTGATGATACCATTTTATTTCACGCTGAAAAAGGCATTGACCTGCCACCGGAAAAGCGACGCATAGGCCATGTATTTCAAGACGATTTACTTTTTCCACACCTGACCGTGCGCCAAAATCTCCTGTATGGGTATCAATTTCTCGCGCCATCAGAACGCAAATTTCATCCCGACACCATTATCGACCTGCTCGAATTAAACACCCTGCTCGACCGCCTACCAAATCTCCTCTCAGGCGGTGAACGCCAGCGCGTCGCCCTGGGCCGAGCCATCCTGACCTCTCCGAGGCTGCTCATCCTGGATGAACCCCTGACCGCGCTCGATCAAGAACTCAAAGACCGCATCATGCCCTATCTGCGCCACATTCGCACGGATTTGGGTATCCCCATGCTCTACGTCAGCCACGCAATTGGCGAAATTCTGCAACTCACCGGACAGGTCATTGTGCTCAATCGCGGGCAAGTACTCGCGCATGGAGACTTCTTTTCTATCGCTCACCAGCCCAAAATTCTGCCCCTGCTCGAAGCACACGGTTTTGAAAATGTCCTGCCCGTTGAAGTCATTGCCCCCAATCGTGTGCAATACAATAATCAGACCCTCCATATCCCCCCCTGTGATCGCGTATCGGGCACACATATCTTTATAGGCATACGGGCAAACGACATCATTTTGTGCCGACAGAGACCTGCAGGTTTAAGCATTCGCAATGCCCTCTCTGCACAGGTAATCGACATCGTTGAAACACATGGTCGGAGCCTCGTTTACATCGATGTGGGCAAACGCCTCGCCGCTGAAGTCACCCCTGAAGCGATAGGGGAATTGGCTTTAAAAATCGGCGATCCCGTAATTTGCCTGATTAAAACACACGCCATTCGCATAGGTCCAGATGTCTCTTGAGATCTACGCCATCTCGAAAAAAAATAAAATTTCTGAAACTTGTTCACAACCTGCACTGTCTATTTATGTGACGTTGGATAACTATTTTCTTACTTTTCGTTCCAAAGTGCATCCAAAGGTATGTAATAGTGAAGATAAAATTTGCAAAAAATTCCGATTTCTTCCTTGACGTATCGGAGTTCTCTAACTATCTTTTTGAAGCTGAACATTATTGTTGTAATCCATCAATCTCAAACAGGGAATCCATCGTGTATATCCGTAAACCCGCACCACAGGGCTGAGTCTCCTGGAACGACATCCCGGTAACACCTTTACACAAGAGATTTTTGTGTTCAATCTCGCCATTGTTGCCTCTAACAGTCCTATCCAGGATAGCTCGCAATTTGAATTGCTCGCGCTCTTTTTTTGCCTGGGGAGGACTATATGGCTTGTTGAATGCACCAAAAAACACTGCCATCCTCGCCGGATGGCTTTTTTAATGGCCACAGCGCAAAACGAGACGCGGTGGCCCTTTTTTTAAAAGGAGGTACTATGATCACTTAACAAACGATTGGTAAACAAATATCTGGCTCACCATTTCTCACCCTTCATCAGAGAAAGGAGATCTGATATGATGTCAGTACAAACAGAAAGGCCCTCACGCGAGTCTTTGGCGGGACGACGTGAGGACCCCAGATCACACCGACAAGTACATGCGGTGTTCCGCATAATTTAGGACAAATTTCCGATAACTGCAAACGAAATATAAACTTGTGGAGACATTAGATGCAAACTTGGAAGGATGTATTCCGCAGAAAGGAAGAATTGCAAAATCTGAAAAACATCGGATTCTGCTTTCTGATCGTCGTAGCCCTCATCACGGGTTCTTATGTCCTGACGGGGTTGCGCGACATTTTTCAAGTCTCGCTTGCGGAGCCTACCGAATGGGAAGTCACCGCAATGCCTGACGATATTGACGAGTAGTGATAACCATTTACCTGGGGATACTAACCATGCCGTACGCAGAAGAGCGAGATCTGGTGCGTCGCACGTTAAATGGCGATGCCGGGGCTTTCAACAGCCTTTACAAACGCCATCACGCCCGGATTCTCGCTACACTAATTGGAAGAACCAGAAATCGACACGATGCTGAAGATTTGATGCAAGTGACTTTCTTGCGCGCCTATCGCGGTTTGTCCGGATTCCGCGGGGAAGCCGCGTTTTCAACCTGGCTGATGCAAATTGCCCTGAATGTGTGTACTACGCACATGCGATCCAAGCAAGCCCGTAGATCGTGGCAGAAAACCATTGAAGATACACAACTCGGTTATCGAGATAGGTGGGAGCCAGCCAATATGGAGCGTCCCGACGATGCATTGTCTCGAAAAGAATGCCGCGAAATGCTCGAAGAAAGCATAGCAGAACTGCCACAGCGATATCGCCATGCCGTGCGTTTGCGCTATGTAAAGGATCGATCTTATGCAGAAATTGCCAGAGAACTCGGCGTGCCAATGGGCACCTTGAAAACCTGGCTTCATCGCGCGCGACACCAGTTGCAAGAATCTCTTAATGACACGGAACTTGCGGCAATGTAAAACGTCTTACAATGTGTTATCGCAATAGCTGTTAAATTTTTACAACCAAAGGAGATATTCATTTTATGAACTGCGACATTTGCGGGTGCGAAAACGCGCACATCCACAAAATCGACCGCATGTATGGCAAAGGGAAACACACCGTCACCATTCGCAATATTCCCCTTGCGATATGTTCGACCTGTGATGAACGCTATTTTGCGTCCCGTATATTCGACAATGCCGATCAACTGAGTTCAGCACACAAGTAAAATAAAAAAAGCCGCCGGTATCACCTATCGGCGGCTTTTTTGTGTTCATTTTCGGACACTACTGTATCAAAACCGGACACTTACCTACGTAATTAAATTTAAAGAGTCCGTTGATCTTTTTAATTTACGCCAGTATTCGAAATTTTTTAAAAAATTAAACGATTTATTTTCAACATGTTACAATAGAGACAAGAAAAAAATCGCCTGAACCATCGATTTAAAGAAAGTTTGGCACGATTTTTGTTTATTAAAATAGAAACAATCTTTCCAATTTTCAAAGGAGGTTCTCATGCTCAAAAATTACCTGACCATTGCCCTGCGAAATCTGGTACGCTACAAAACATACACCGCGATCAATGCCCTCGGCCTCGCAATGGGCATTGCATTTTGCCTCCTCACATTTCTCTATGTGCGGCACGAATGGACTTATGATCAATTTCACGAAAAATCCGACCGCATTTTCCGACTCGGAATGTCTGGCGGAATGTTTGGCGGAAGAGACAATGCCAGAGGTGTCCGACTATCGGAAAAAATTGGACCACTCATGCGAGAAAACATCCCGCAATTTGCCCGTGTTGTGCGGATACACGAAAGAACTGTAAAAGTGTCTCACGGCAACAACGTCTTTGAAGTAAAATCTCTGTTTACAGACGACGACTTTTTTCAATTATTCACATTTCCGCTCATTCAGGGCGATTCCAAAACCGTACTCGCAAATCCCAATAGTATTGTCTTAACCCAAAGTGCGGCGAAAAAATATTTCGGACAGAACGATGTTGTGGGACAGGAAATCAGCATCCAACATAGAATCTGGGAAGAGGAAGACAAGACTTTTGTCGTAGCGGGTATCGCAGAGGATCCTCCAGAAAATTCCAGCATTCAATTCGATCTGATTTTTTC
>JAGWBW010000175.1:0-1279 GCA_021295695.1 Candidatus Latescibacterota bacterium | reverse complement strand
TGACCTTGCACTTGCAGCCCATTGCGGATATCCATTTTGATCGAAAAATAACAAATGGACTTTCGGCGCCGAGTAACCCCGCATATTCCTACATCCTCGCGGGCATTGCCCTCTCCGTATTGCTGGTGGCGTGCATCAATTTTACCAACCTCGCCATTGCGCGATCTGCGACCCGAGCGCGAGAGGTGGGGATACGCAAAGTAGTGGGTGCGGTACGTTTTCAACTGATGAAACAGTTTTGGGGCGAGTCTTTGCTACTCACGGGTATGGGAATGCTGTTGGGACTTGCACTAACAGAGTTTTTTCTATCAACCTTCAACACTTTGACGCAAGTGAATTTAACCCTGGATTATCGTCCTTCTCTATCCGGCGTGCTCTTTGGCGTGGCACTCTTATCCGCTATTGGTCTGGTATCGGGCATCTACCCAGCACTCGTGCTATCGGGCTTTGATCCCATTGCCGTTTTGAAGAACCGATTCAATATAGGCGGCAGGTCCTGGTCTGGCCGCATCCTGATCGTTGGTCAGTTTGTCGTTGCAATTTTGTTTCTCATCGCCACCCTTGTGATGTCTCGACAACTGACATTCTTAAAAGAAAAGAATCTGGGCTTGAATGAATCGCAGGTCGTATTGATAAAACCGCAGTACTCGTCACCAGACCGTCAGCAACGCCACCGGATACTGCAACTCTTCAAACGAGAACTCAAACGGCACCCTCAGATCGTAAACGTGACGCAATCGAGTTTGTTCTCCCACCTGGAAGCGGACTCAGATAACCGCAAAAGCAATATTACACTTCCCAATGAAGAAATCGTGGAAAAAGCAGAAATTTCCGTAGATTACGACTTCTTTGACACATTGGGTATCAATCTACTGGCGGGACGCAACTTTTCGCCAGATTTTGGCACAGATGCAAAACAGGCTATTCTGGTCAATAAAACATTTGTCGAACGCGCGCAACTGGAACAACCCTTGAACACGACATTGCCTATGACAAAAATGATGGCTTCTTTTATGACGGGAGACAGCTTACCAAAAGTTCAGCGAATAAAAGATCCCAAAATTATCGGTGTCGTAGATGACTTCCACTTAAAGTCGCTGCACCATGCTCTACCCCCTTTGGTGATATTTTTAGACGCAGCCAGCTTGAGTAGCGACTTCCTTGTACGCATTCGCCCAGAACGCATATCTGAAACGCTCGTCTTTATGGCTGAAAAATGGCAGTCTATTGCGGGCAATACACGGTTTGACCACGTCTTTCTCGACGAAAATTTTGACCG
>JAGWBW010000174.1 GCA_021295695.1 Candidatus Latescibacterota bacterium | reverse complement strand
ATTTCGGGAACAGCTTTGGAACCCACATTTGCGGCGGCTTCGAGGATGGCGCGCACCTGCATTTCGTAAATTTCTGGATAGGTGATGCCCAGCCGACAGCCGCGATGCCCGAGCATGGGATTGAATTCGTTGAGGGATTCAACCTTGTCCTGAATGACTCGCAATGAGGTATCGAGCCGCCTTGCCATTTCCTCTTGCTGGTCGCTCTCGTGTGGGAGAAACTCGTGCAGGGGAGGGTCGAGCAAGCGAACGGTCACGGGCAGTCCTGCCATGGCATTGAAAATGCCTTCAAAGTCGCCGCGCTGGATGGGTAACAACTTTTCGAGGGCGCGACGGCGGCCTTGTTCATCATCGGCGAGAATCATTTCGCGCACGATATTGATGCGGTCGCCTTCAAAGAACATGTGTTCTGTGCGGCACAGGCCAATGCCTTCGGCGCCAAACTCACGCGCAACAGCCGAATCGTGTGGCGTGTCCGCATTGGTGCGTACATTGAGTGTGCGAATCTCGTCTGCCCAGCTCATCAAGATGGCAAAATCACCCGAGAGTTCAGGCTCCTGTGTGGGAACCTGGCCGAGCATGACCTCGCCCGTAGAACCGTCAATGGAGACCCAGTCGCCGCCTTTGACAACCGTATCGCCAACGGAGAACTGATTCGCTGTGTAGTCGATGGCGAGATCGCCACAACCCGCTACACAGCATTTGCCCATACCGCGAGCAACCACAGCAGCGTGTGAGGTCATGCCTCCGCGTGCGGTGAGAATACCCTGTGCGGCGTTCATGCCGCCAATATCTTCGGGCGAGGTCTCAAGGCGCACCAGCAGAACCTGTTCGCCCTGCTCGGCGGCTTCTTCGGCTTCTTCGGCGAGAAAGACGACCTTTCCCGATGCAGCACCCGGTGAGGCGGGCAATCCCGTAGCCAGCACATTGCGTTCAACTGTGGGATCGAAAGTGGGGTGCAGGAGTTGATCGAGTTGTTCGGGTTCCACCCGCTGCACGGCTTCGCGCTGGGTGATCAGGCCTTCGTTAACCATGTCAACGGCAATTTTGACAGCGGCGGCAGCGGTGCGTTTGCCACCTCGGGTTTGCAGCATCCAGAGCTTGCCCTGTTGCACGGTAAATTCGATGTCCTGCATGTCTCGATAGTGATTTTCGAGTGTTTGATAGATGCCTTCGAGTGTTTGATAGGCTTCGGGCTGTCTGCTCTTCAGGCGTTCTACGGGTTCGGGCGTGCGAACACCCGCGACCACGTCTTCGCCCTGTGCATTGGTGAGAAATTCGCCGTAAAATATGTTTTCACCCGTGGAGGGGTCGCGCGTAAATGCAACGCCTGTGGCGCAGTCATCGCCCATGTTGCCATAGACCATGGACTGCACGTTGACCGCCGTTCCCCAGTCTCCGGGTATATTCTCCAAACGCCGATAGGTGATGGCGCGATCTGCCTGCCAGGAGCCAAATACCGCGCCAATACCGCCCCAGAGTTGCTCGATGGGGTCGGTGGGGAAATTTTGTCCCGTGCGTTTTTTGACGATGTCTTTGAACATATCGACGAGGGTTTTGAGGTCCTCTACGGTCATGTCGAGGTCGTCTTCGATGCCGCGCTTTTCTTTAACTTCGTCAATGGCGGCTTCAAAGGGGTCTATTTCGAGGCCTTCAGGAGCTACGCCCATTACCACATCGCCATAGGTTTGGATGAAGCGACGATAAGAGTCCCATCCAAAACGCGGGTTGTTGCTCTTGGCTATGAGACCTTCTGTGATTTCATCGTTGAGACCGAGGTTGAGTACGGTTTCCATCATGCCGGGCATGGAGACGCGCGCACCCGAGCGCACGGACAGGAGCAGTGGGTTTGTCGCATCGCCGAATTTGCTGCCCATCACATTTTCGAGTTTTGCAACGTTGTCCATTACCTGTTTTTCAAGGGCGTCGGGATATTGTTTGTCGTTATCGTAATAATACGTGCAAACTTCGGTGGTGATGGTAAATCCGGCGGGTACGGGAATGCCCAGCCCCGACATTTCTGCCAGATTCGCGCCTTTGCCACCGAGCAAGTTGCGCATTTCTGCAGAGCCTTCGGCTTTGCCATCGCCAAAGAAATAGACATATTTTTCTTCTTGTTGTGCTTTCGACATTGCGTCCTCCAAAGGGGTTCAAATCGGGGCACGATAGTGTGCCCGGGTTATTTTCGCAGCAAAAAATATAACAGGGCAAAAAAACGAGCAAGGATTTTGTTGGAATAGAGAAAAAAGGCGGGGTTGGAGATCGGAGGTGGGCTGGCTACTCATTACTGGTGGTAGAGGTATCAGGCTGTGGGGTATTAATGGTATCGGGCTGTGAAGTATTAATGGCGTCGGGTTGGAGTGCCTGGAATGATTCAACCGATGATTTTATTTGATTGAACTGGATATCGCTTTCCCAGCCGAGGATGGTTTGCAAAATGCTTCGCCGCCCCACGTAGATACGCAAATCAGCGGTAGATCCAAAGCTCAGGGCAATAGGGGTTTGTTTGACGGCGACTTCCAGACCAAAGGTGCGAACATTGCCTTCAATGACGGCATAACCGTGGACTTCTGACACTTCGCCCTGACCGATAAAACCTTCGCGGTCGGTAAAGAGGTTGCTCAATATTTCAACGGGTTGACCAGGGCGCACCTTCCACGCACTGGTTTCGGGCATCCAGGCGCCGATGACAGTGCCTTCGCCTTCTCCTGCGATGATCATGACAATGGCCCCCTGACTGGCCTGCATGCCCGGATAGAGATCCTGGCGAGCTACCACACCATTGACTGGCGCGCGCAAGGTGGCGCGTTCGAGGGCTTCGCGCGCGGCTTCCAGATTGTGTTTTGCCTTGTCCAGAGATGCCTGGGTTTGACGCGTTGCTGCTTCGGCTTGTTGAATTTCAGCGGGTAGAGGACCGCGCCTCACCAGGTTGAGATTTTCGTTCTCCACTTTTAAGCTGGCTTCAGCGAGGTCATAATTGGTCTTGGCGCGTTCGTAGTCTTCCTGACTGAAGAGCCGCTGGCCTTCATAGAGGGCCTGGGCGCGTTTGAGGTCCTGTTGCCGGGCTGTGAGGTTAATACGGGCTTGCTCAACGCGCGATTCGGCTATTTTGATTTCTTCGGGGTTTGGCTGTGCGCGTAGCAGGGCGAGCCGCGCCTGTGCAGCTTCGAGGTTGGCCATTTCTCGTTTGATTTCTTGTTCTGCGGTTGTCGCTGCCGCTCTCAAATCGCCATCGTAGAGCCGTGCGACGGGTTGATCGACTGTGACGGAGTCACCGGGACCTACGAGAATTTCGTGGATGTCCTGGCTCATGGGCGAATTGATATATATTTTGTCTCCTGGTTCGACAATGCCTTGAGCCATCACAATATCGTCAATCTGGATCAGTGCAAGGGCGAGTGCAATGGCCCCAATTACACCGAAGATCCAGACTAGCCATTTGACAATTCTGCCTTTTCGGCGACGGCGCATCATGGAATTATTTTTTTCCTTTTGCTTGACAGATTTTGGCAGAATGGTATATTTTTCAATTCTCAACCAAAATTCTGGATGGGCGCGTAGCTCAGGCGGTAGAGCAACGGCCTTTTAAGCCGTGGGTCGCAGGTTCGAATCCTGCCGCGCTCACTATTACAAAACGGCCCTGAATCACAATGATTTCAGGGCTTTTTTTCTGTCCATTGCGAGTGAATATAGTGAATAAATTTATTACATTGTTTTGCAAAGGTCAAGAAAGTTATAAATAAAAGTTATGATTTGGGACCGCTATATTGCACGGCAACTTGACATCACAACGGGTATTAAATATATTGTGAATCAACGAACTCAAGAATAGGAGATGTTTGTGCTTACCCGCGAAAAATTAAACGCGCAGTCCCTGGCTCTTGAAACAGCACCTCTGGAAGATATTTTGATCTGGTCATGGGAGACGTTGGGGTCTCGCGTGGCGTTTGGTACTGCTTTTGGTGCCAGCGGCATGGTTTTGCTCGACGTGATGCAAAAGGTTGCGCCAAAAATTCCCGTATTTACAATTGACACGGGTTTTCTGTTTCCCGAAACCCTGAGTTTGATCGACCGCGTGGAGGCGCGCTATGGGATTGAGATTGAGCGGGTGCATTCCCGTTTGAGTGTTGAAGAGCAAGCGCGTGATTATGGTGACGAACTCTACAAGCGGGATGCCGACCGGTGTTGCTGGTTGCGAAAAGTCGAGCCTTTGCAGCGCAAGTTGTCCCAGTTGAATGGCTGGATTAACAGCCGTCGGCGAGATCAGGGCGATACCCGCAGCCAAATTTCTATTCTGGAATATTATGAAACAGATGGTCGCGCGTTGCTCAAATTGAATCCGATGGCACCGTGGACGCGCAAACAGGTCTGGGATTATATTGTCGAACACGATGTACCCTATAATCCCTTGATGGATCAGGGCTTTGCCACGGTAGGATGTTGGCCCTGCACAAAAGCTGTGGATGGATGTGTAGATGAACGCGCGGGTCGCTGGGCAGGTTCGGACAAGACAGAATGCGGTATTCACACCTTTTTACAGCCGATTGATGCGGCGGTTAATACTGTGCCTGAGACTGTTCAATCTTGACATCGCGTTAAAAATCGTATTATTTGGATATAATCGCGGCCCTCTCGTGGGGCCGTTTTTAGTGTGTGGAAAGTGCGTAGGGCGATACTAATTTCTTTTATCAACGGCTAAAGGCCATTTATGCGTCGCAAAAAGGTAGCAAAGCGTTCTCGTATCCGACACTCGATTCTCGATGCCATAGGCAATACGCCGCTGTTGCGTATCCGGGAATTGGGGGACAAGATCAATCCCGAGGTTGAAATCTGGGCGAAGTTGGAGATGTTTAACCCGGGTGGATCGGTCAAAGATCGCCCCGCTTTGCAGATGATTGAAGATGCCGAGAAAGCAGGTGTGCTCACGCCGGAGAAGGTAATTTTGGATTCGACTTCGGGCAATACGGGTATTGCGTATGCCATGATCGGTGCTACAAAGGGATACCGCGTCGAGTTGGTTATGCCCGAGAGCGTGAGTATTGAGCGGCGATACGTCATTCAGTCTTATGGATCTGATCTGGTGTTGAGCGATCCCCTTGAAGGATCAGATGGTGCGATTTTGAAATGTCGAGAAATTCTGGCTTCAAATCCCGATTTGTATTACAAACCCGATCAGTACAATAACCCATCCAATTCCAGGGCGCATTATTTGC
>JAGWBW010000024.1:26843-28470 GCA_021295695.1 Candidatus Latescibacterota bacterium | reverse complement strand
CAACTCTACGACATGGAAACCGGCTACCGAGAACGCGAAAACCTCTACGCGCAACACCCCGAAATCGTATCGCGATTGACCGACTTGCTCAACCAATACAAAATGAAGGGACGCAGTGTCCCCATGGAGGAAGCATGAACGCTTCGGACCTATTTGTGAAAGCACTGGAAAATGAAGGCGTGGGATATATCTACGGCGTGCCAGGAGAAGAAAACCTCGCCTTTCTGGAAGCCCTGCGCAAATCGAGCATCAAACTCATCCTGACCCGCCACGAACAGGGTGCTGCGTTTATGGCTGCGACCCATGGACGGCTCACGGGCAAAACGGGCGTTTGCCTCGCCACACTCGGTCCCGGCGCAACCAACTTTGTGACGGGCGCCGCGTATGCCCAACTGGGCGGCATGCCCCTGCTCATGATCACGGGCCAAAAGCCCATCAAAAAGAGCAAACAGGGCCAATTTCAGATCATCGACGTCGTGAGCATGATGGAACCCCTCACAAAATACACCCGACAAATTGTCAACGTAGATATGATTCCCTCCATGGTGCGGGAGGCATTTCGCCTCGCACAAGAAGAGCGCCCCGGTGCCGTGCATCTGGAATTGCCGGAAGATGTAGCCGAAGAACCAGTTGATGAACACACCACGCCGGTCTTTAATATCAGCACATGCAGGCGCGGCGACGCCAATGAACGCGCCATTGACGACGCTGTAAAAATGATCAAAGAAGCCACGCGCCCCTTGCTGCTCCTGGGCGCGGGCACCAACCGCAAGCGCATCTGGGAATCTGTGGCGCACTTCCTCGACAAAACCGGCATCCCCTTTTTCAATACCCAACTGGGCAAAGGCGTCGTTGGCGGCCTCCACCCCCTGTTTTTGGGCACCGCAGCACTATCCGATGGCGACTATCTCCACTGCGCCATTGAACGCGCCGATTTGATCATAAACGTCGGGCACGATGTCGTGGAAAAACCGCCATTTTTTATGTCACACGACGAGGGCGCAACCCGGGTCATCCACATCAACTTCCAATCGGCTGTGGTAGATAATGTCTATTTTCCGCAATTGGAAGTCGTCGGCGACATTGCAAATACGATCCGATGTCTTGCCGACAAAACCGGCAAAACAGCCTCGCACGACTTCGACTATTACCTCCGAATCCGCGAACAGATCCAGGAACACATTCGTCTGGGAGAGAACGACAACAGCTTTCCAGTAAAACCACAGCGTCTCGTCTGGGACGTCCGCAAAGTCCTGCCCGAAGACGGCATTATTGCGCTGGATAACGGCGTGTACAAAATCTGGTTTGCGCGCAACTACCCCACCACACAGCCCAATACCGTATTGCTGGACAATGCCCTTGCTACCATGGGCGCGGGCCTGCCCTCGGCAATGGAAGCCGCGCGGTTTTATCCCAACCGGCGGGTCATGGCGATCTGCGGCGACGGTGGTTTTATGATGAACAGCCAGGAATTGGAAACAGCCGTAAGACTCAACCTCAATCTCGTTGTACTCATCTTAAAAGACAATTCCTACGGCATGATCCGCTGGAAACAATACGGGATGGGGCTTCCCGATTTTGGACTGGAATTTGGCAACCCGGATTTTGTCATGTACGCCAACAGTTA
>JAGWBW010000024.1:23920-26818 GCA_021295695.1 Candidatus Latescibacterota bacterium | reverse complement strand
AAATGTTATACCAAAGGCGGCGTACACCTCGTCGAAATACCCGTGGATTACTCTGAAAACCAGAAGGTGCTTGTGGATGAACTACAAGCAAAAACTTGTTTATTATGATGTTATTGATTTTCTTTTTTTCAATAATATTTGTCAACAGTGTTGTTGACAAATATTCACCAGTAGTGCAATAAATATCTTGCACCACAGCAGAGTGCATAAAAATCGTCACAGAGAAATCATTGGTCAATTGACCCAGTCAAGTATTTCTCGACCATTAACGCCCCCATAGTTGACGAGCTATCCCCACCCGTTCCTGTTCCAGTCTTTGGGCAAGCATCTCTAACTGTCTATGATAGCTGATATCAACCTGGCCACTGAGCAGGTACTCGCCAAGGTCCTTCAGACCTGGCAAAGGCTCGCCGGTGTTTGACCGGAGCAAGTTGTCCAGAGTCAATGCCTCAAGGGATTGTGATTCGAGGCCCTGATCACTGGCATCAATTAGAAGTTGTCCGAGCTTCTTCTGGTCTGGGTCGGTTGGATCGGACCCTTCCCGTCCCAGCCGTTCAATTACCCTATCTATCAGCACTGCATAAGCCTCGATATCAGCGTAAACGCCGGTCAGTAAACTCAAATTACTCATGTTGCCATCTCCTCCTGAAGATAGAAAAAGCCCAACGGTTAGAAAGAGTCCGTTGGGCTAAAAAAACAAGGATCAATACACCTTTCGCCGCACTTCAATTACAGACGCCTGAGTAACTGGTCATAGTCCGCATGCGATCCTATCCAAAACCAGGAAATATGATCTCCTTCTCGCAAACCCAACGCTCGATACCCCATCCCAATGCGAACAGCAAAGATGGGTTGACGTGGACTAACACGCTTGAATTGGAGACTGGAGTGATAGGGATCTGAGCGCCAAAGTTCGTAAGCCTGGGCAGCTTGCCTTTGAGCTTGAGAAGAAAGCTGGTTAAGTCGCCTACGAAATTCTCTCGTAATACTGGATGTCATTGCTGAGGCTGATCAACCGAAAAAACATCATCAAGTGGCACCGTATCACCCGCAGCAATTTCCTTTCTTGCTGATTCCACCAAACGATCCCACTGTTCATCAGTTGTAGCCTCAAAACGTTCTGTCCATGCCTGATCATCTTTCAGGTCCGTTAGAATGCGTACGGCAATGGCATCCCGCTGGTCTTGCGGCAATTTCTGGATCTCTGCGACTACCTGTTCAAGTAAATCAGCCATTTGTGCGGCCCCTTGTATGAATGCTCTGCTAACTGAAAATATAACTCCAAATGGCAATATTAACCAGATAGATTTCTTGCCGGACACCGCCCTTAATCCATCAACCTCACATTGTATTGTCTCGCAGAGGACTGGTATCCCCGATACAGACTCTCATCCAGGGGATACGGAGTGTAAATATAGATCGCGGAATCCCACGGATTGTACAGAACCAGTTCTTCCCGTTCATCTCCGCACACATCTGCTGGAATGCAGTGATACCATGCCATGCGTCCAACGGGTCTGGGATTCCCCCATCAAGAGGCAGCCACAGCATCCCACCATTGTACAGAAGCGCAGGCGCATCCGCTCCATTCCAATAAACGACCTCCATACCCGTATTATTGGGCGAAGGATTAAGCCGGAAATCGTTGAGACAATTCCCCTTTGTATCCACAACCATAACATCCGTGTTGTGCCCCTGATATCGAATCACCATCTGGGGAGACGGATCGCGCGCGCTAAACCGCGCCACCCTGACCTCCTGACCATGGGGAACCTTCTCCTCGCCGAGCCGCAGAACCACATTTCCGCAACCGTCCATCACATGCCCGAATCCGGAACAAATGGCGCGCACCTGTCCGTTATCCCACTCCGCGATAGATACCGAATCCATATTCCATCCAAGTTGCTCTTCCCAGAGCACAGTCCCATCGTGATCTAACAAAAAATACCCGCCATTGACCTCATCTCTGCCATCGCCGTCAATATCTCCGACCGAGGGAATGTACGCGGGACATCGGCTGTACTCTGTCCACTCAGTTTCGTATGTCCAGAGAACCTGAAGGTCCTCATCAAAAGCAATGACCTTGCCCCCGATCTTAATCACAAAATCGCGAGGCGTATCGGTCCCGCGGAAATTGGCAATCATAATCCGCTGATGCACCCAATTCGCCCCCCGTCCCCGACACGACCACAACTCAGCGGGACTTTCTTGCTTCACGAGATCGCCAGTCGCCCCGTCCCGAACCTGAACGGCCACATTTGCCATTGAATCTGGATCAGCCTCAACCGCAGGATCCAAAAAAAAGCAGATAATTTCCTCAGCACCATCGCCATCAATATCGCAAATAGCGACAGGACCGGGCCTGCTCGGCTGGACACCACCCTCTCCCACCTGCCACAGAACCTCGCTATCCGCGGTAAAAGCGCCGAGAAAGCAGGGCTTCATGCCCCCGCCATCATGGGCATCGTCAACTGACCGGTACACCAGAAAATCCGCTCGCCCCTTTCCCTCCAGATCACCCATTCGGATATCGCCGCCATAGGTCCCCTTCTCTCCCGTGACGCAAAACTCAGGCGGGATCTCAACTCGCTTGTATAAAATCGGGCTGCCATATTCCATCGGTTGCTCCCTCGTCCTCATGTAGTTTAATGAAAAAATCCTTGAAGGAAGATAAAACTCTGACTACTATAAAAAAAGGGCAAATATTCAGCGCGGCATTTGTCATCGCGATCTTTGTGGCGTGTCTGGGGCTATTGGGACTGGCAGCCTTCACCTCAGAACAGCGCACAAAAGAAATTGGCATACGCAAAACAATGGGCGCGTCCATCTGGAACCTCGTGATACTCCTGTGCAAAGACTTTGTCATCCTCGTCGGAATCGCAAACCTGATCGCCTATC
>JAGWBW010000024.1:0-23776 GCA_021295695.1 Candidatus Latescibacterota bacterium | reverse complement strand
TATGCAATACCACTTGGCACAAATAAAAGCATTTTGTGACATACATCCAATCGACGCAAAAGTCCTGATCGTCCCTACCATGACCACAGGGCACGATCTGACACTCGCACTTGCGGCAAGGGGTTATTCCTGTCTGAACTTGCAAATCGAAACTCCGCGCAGCCTCGCGGAAAAAGATGCGGGTGCCCATCTCATCACGGGAGAGTATTCGCGCATGGCGCAAGACGCGGATTTATTCTGGCTGGACGAAATAATCCCCCAGGCAGTGCGCGAAGTCAATGATGATTACTTCGCACAACAAGCCACCGCGCTCACGCGCCCTTTTCTGCGCACATTGCGCGTCCTGCGTGCAGCGGGACTGGAACCCGACTTGCTTTCTGCGAAAGGCCTGCGGCATCGGGTATTACAGCGACTTTACCAGACGTATTGCGCGACATTTGAAAGAGATAACCTCTACGACAACGCCGTATTGTATCGACTAAAATCACCCCCACAAAATACACACTATGCCATCCTCGACGAAACCCCATTACCCGCGCTGGCATTCGACTATCTGAATAAAAAAACACAGGGATATATCTGCCGCATCGGACGAGAAGATATGGGTGTATCGCCCCCGTCACACAGCGCAGCAAAGCGCTTTGAAAAAGTACCCTATCCCACCGCCACGGGCAAAATCGGAGTGGGTGGAAACATATTCTCAAATTCAACTGTGCGAAACCCTCGGCACTGAAACAGAAATCAGCACTGTATTGCGCGACATAAGATCGGGAACCATACCCCTGGATACCGTCGAAATCGCCTACACCTCAGAAATGCCTTATGTGAGCCTGTTGTGCGATGCGGTTCAGCGATATGACCTACCCGCCACCTTTGCCGAAGGCATACCCATCTCGACAACCCGAACCGGTCGCGCACTGGTAAACTTCTACCGATGGGTAGGCGCGGGATACCCCTCTGACGAACTCGTAATGATGTGCCGCGCGGGTCTGATCGCCTCTGAAAGCGCACCTGCAATTGCAACCGTCCTCCAACACGCGCACATTGGCGAGGGCGAAGGTCCTCGGCCTTATTTTATTGCCCTGAACCAGATAAAAGCCAACATGCAGGATAGAGAAACCGAAAACTCGGAAACCGGCCATCGCGGATTGTCTCTTGAGGAAATCGAAGCTGTTGAAGAAGAACTCAAACGCTTATTCGCTCTGATCCCCAAAGGACCCAATGTATCCCTCGACGTATTGGTCAATGCTGGCTTGCAATTTCTCGAACATTATGGAAACGTCGAAGATGAGGTCCTCACCGCGATCCGAGATCGCCTGCACCATGTGGCCCAATCGGTGCGCCGCAAAGCACCAGCACGCCGACTGGCAAACCGTCTATCTGAACTGATCACCAACCTCTCTTTCAAAGCCGAAGCAGCCAAACCCGGGCACCTATCAATAGCCCCGCTTTCGCGCGCCGGATACACCAATCGCGCACATATTTACATCACAGGCATGGACGAAGCCACTTTCCCCGGTGGAGCAACAGAAGACCCAATACTATTAGATGGCGAGCGCTCGGGCGTATCCGGTGAACTGGAATTGCGCCGCACGAGACCCGCCGAGCAAGTGTGGCATCTCATCCGCGTATTGGGCATGGCATCTAACAAAGTGACATTATTGTCCTGCCACCGAAGCCTATCCGACAGCAGAGAACGCTATCCCGCCGCACTCTTTCAGCAAGCCGCCGAACAGATGAACATAAACCCTGTAATTGTACCCACTTTACCCGAAAACTCTGCACAGGCACTGGACGACGCAGAGGCATTGATAGCACATTACCCCTCTGCCGACTACGAATCCGTTGTAAATCGAACATTCCCCTATCTTGTCTCTGGACAAAAGGCACGCCAAAATCGCGAATGGAGTGGATTGACGACCTACGACGGATGGCTGGGCGAGACCACATCCGAATTGGCGATTACCGCACAGCATGACATTATTTCACCCTCAAAACTGGAAATGCTCGCCCGATGTCCATATCGGTATTTTTTGAACCATGTGCTCGAAATTCAGCCCATAGAAAAAGTCGAAACCGACCCCACGCGATGGCTTGATCCCCTCTCCTATGGCGCATTGTTACACGCGCTCTTTCACAAATTTATGCAACTCCTGAAAGCGCGAGGCGAACGCCCCGATCGCGAACGGCATGGCACACTTATCCAGAAACTTCTACAAAAAGAAATAGAAGCGAAAAAAGAAACCCATCCCGTTGAACACGAAGCAGCGTATCGCGCCGATGTCAAACGCCTATCGCAAGCCGCGCAGGTATTTCTATCCGTCGAGTCCGATCAAAAAAACACCGATCCCATCGGATTTGAAGTAAGCTTCGGATTTGGGGAATCGGGCGGGCTAAATAGCGAAACCCCCGTGACACTCGAACTCGCAGAAGATGTCGCATTTCGCATCCGCGGGCGCATTGACCGCGTGGATCGCGTTGAAAATGAAATAGTAATCTGGGATTACAAAACCGGGTCAATGGCGCAATACGACGAACAGGACCTGCTCAAACGCGGCACACATCTGCAATGGGCACTGTACGCCTATGTCCTGAATTCGATCTTAAAACAACAACAGGAACCTGACCGCGTACAATTATCCGGTTACGTCTTTCCCGGTGACAGAGAACACGGCCGTCGGCTTGCAGAAACGCCACCAGCGCCCGAAGCACTCGCCAATGTGTTGCGCCCCTTGTTCGAACTGGTAGAGAACGGCGGATTTTTTCACATTCAAAAATCCCAGGAATGCGACTACTGCATCTACAACCGCGTCTGCAGCAAAGAACGTCTGGACGCCAACGCCCTTGCAACCGCGCGCGAAACAATGGGCGATGACCCCGATTTCACATCCTTATTGGACAGCCTGAATCGCTGGATGGGAATATGAACCTTCGAGATCAACAAGCACGCGATAAAATAGCCGAAGCACTGGATCAAAATATGATGGTGCTCGCAGGAGCAGGTGCGGGAAAAACCTATGCGCTGGTGCAGCGGATGGCGAACGCGGTGCAAACAGGTGTCGTAGCCGTGGATCAACTATCTGCCATCACCTTCACGCGCAAAGCAGCGGGTGAAATGCGCGGACGATTTTTCAGTGAATTAAAATCGCGCGCTAAAAAAGCAGACGGTGAAGACCTGAATCGCATACAAAACGCACTCGAAAAAGTAGATCAATCCTTTATTGGCACCATACACTCATTCTGCGGCCAATTATTGCGCGAACGCCCCGTTGAAGCGGGTCTGCCACCCGACTTTTCGGAAGTAGAAGAACGCGAAGAAGCCGTGATGCGCCGCGAAGCGTGGGACCAGTTTGTCCAGCAGAGTTTTTTATCCGAAGACCCGAGGCTCGCCAAATTTGAAGACCTGGGTCTGCGCCCGGAAGACTTATATGGATTTTTTCAAAGACGCTACCAGTTCAGCGATGTACCGCTCGTATCCAAATCTGTACAAAAACCCGATTTATCGACCGCAGTCTCAGAACTTGAAGCATTTCTACAACGCGCAGAAGCCTATATTCCCGAACCACTACCCGGCAGACGCGATGGCCTCCAGACAGCCTTGGCGCGCGCGCGATTATTCTTGTCGAACCGGGAGATTCAATCCGATGCGGATCGCATCACCCTCTTGCACATACTCACCGGAAACCTCGGTGTCACCCTGAAAAGTTGGGCACCCAACCAGGATTTTGCAAAACACTTGCGAGACACCTTATTATCCGAATTTCAAACCGAAACACTCAACCCCACCCTCACCCAATGGCGGCAATACATCTACCAATTCGCCGCCCCTTATGTCGATGATGCCGTTGTAGAATACGCCAGAACACGCCGCGAAACCGGTCGCCTGACATTTCAAGATCTGCTCGAATTGGCCGCGCGATTACTGCGCGACCACCCCGAAGTGCGCCGTCACTTTCAAGAGCGCTATCGCTGCCTATTCGTAGATGAATTTCAAGATACCGATCCCATCCAGGCCGAAATATTGCTGTATTTAACCGGCGAAAATCTGGAAGAACCCGATTGGCGCAAACTCACACCCCGTCCGGGCAGTTTATTTTTAGTAGGCGACGGCAAACAGTCGATCTATCGCTTTCGCCGCGCGGATGTCGAAACCTTTGACCTCGTCCGCAACCGCATTGAAGACACCAATGGCGATATCGTCGGCTTGAACACGAACTTTCGCTCAGTGGGCCACCTCTGTGATTGGATCAACGCGGCATTTGAACCCCTGTTCGCCGCCCACGAAAATCGCTATCAAGCTGAATTTGCTCCGCTATTCAAATACAGACCCGATGGTGAAAATAGTGGTGTTCGCCGAATCTCAATCTCCAAAGTCTATCGCAACAGCCGAAGCCAGATCGCGGAGGAAGACGCCGACCGGATTGCAAATTTCATCGCAGCGGCTATAAATGGAGAAGACACCAGCGCATCACCGGGCGACTTTCTCATCTTGACGCGCACATCTGGCTATTTGTCCCATTACGCTCAGGCACTGGAGGCGCGCGGTATTCCCTTTGATATCACGGGTGGTGACCGCCTTGGCGAAGCAGACGTATTGCACACACTCACGGACTTTTTGGAAACGATTTATACGCCCGACAATCCGCTACCGCTACTCGCCTATTTGCGGGGAGATCTCGTCGGCCTGGGAGATGATACACTCTATGCGTTCAAAAAAGCAGGCGGTGATTTTAATTGGACACGCGATTTGCCCAAAGGAATGGATCGAGAATTACACCGAACGTTCGAGCAGGCTTATGAACATCTCAAAAAAGCGTCCAAATGGTTGCAATCCCTATCGCCAGATACCGCCATAGCGCGCTGTGTAGAAAGACTCGGCCTCCTGCCTTTTGTACGGACCTTGCCCATGGGCGCAACACATGCGGGCAATCTCATCCGCCTATTATCTCTCGTCCGCGAATGGAACGCGCAGGGATTGCATTGGGGGCAGGTGGTGACCGAACTGCGCGCCCTCATTGACGACAGAGACTACAAAATTGAACAAATGACCATCCCCTCCGCACAGGAAAACGTCGTGCGATTGATGAACCTGCACCAGGCAAAAGGACTACAGGGCAAAGTCGTCTTCCTCGCCGATCCCTATGACACGAGTTACACGCGCTATGGTCCCGAGTTTCACGTATCTCGCACCAGCGACGAACCCTTTTTGGCATTGCCCATTACAAAACCCCGCGGACCCTATCAACGCGAGATAGTCGCCGAGCCTGTGGGTTGGGAAGACGCCGAAGCCGAAGAGACGCTATTTTTGCAAGGCGAAGAACTGCGATTGCTCTACGTGGCTGCAACACGCGCAGAAAATTTGCTCATAATATCCACCTACGATGAAAAACCCGACCATGGGCCGTGGTCGCCCCTCTATCCCCATCTAAAAAATGTGCCCGAACTGGCATATGACGACCATTCATCGCATCCCACCTCAGAAACGCCATCAACCAAAACGCCGTCTGTAGAACTGGCGAGAGAGCACAGGGATCAATTCTGGCAAGCTGTGAAAAAAGAATCGTTTAAAGTCGCGCAAGTGACAGATGACCGGGCGGACATCGCATATTCGGACGAGGGGCGATCAGCAACGGGCAGGGGAGCAGCGTATGGCACCGTGATCCACCAGATATTCGACGATGCCATCAACAGGCGATTGCCCGCTGATCCCACATCTTATGTCATACATTTACTGAATGATGCGGGTGCAGACGCCGAGTTTTTACCGAACGCGCTGGACGCCTTGCAGCACTTTCGCAACTCAGAGATATGGAAGGAAATACAGACTTCAGAAACCGTATATACCGAAGTCCCATTTGCCGTATCGCAAGCGGTGGACAACGCCAACGAAATTATTCGCGGTGTCATCGACCTGGTCTATCGCCTGCCCAAAGGATGGAAAATCGTCGATTACAAAACCAATGTAGTGAAAATCGATGAAGATGTACAGGCACTGTGCGAACAAACAGCCGACCAGGTGAACACCTATGCAAAACACTGGGAGAATTTCACCGGAGAAACGGTTATTGCAAAGGGTTTGTGGCTGACGGAAATACGTGAATTTAAAGGAGTTTGAATTCTACATCTTTTTTCTGCCAATTCTTTGGGACACAGAGAGTTTTAAGAGAAAAAGTAAGGTTGACAAAATCGTTAAAATTCAGTAAATTATGGTGTTTGTAATGAGTGGAAAAATCACCCATTTGTGATGCGGAAAAAACGCGCTATTCCACTCGAAAAAAATCATCTACAAAGCGCTCGAACGCGCCCGGGAGAAACGCATTCATGAAAGTTTCAATAGAAAAAGAGGAACTCCTCAAAGGCATCCAGGCAGTAATTGATATCGTGCCCTCTAAAACCGCATTGCCCGTATTGTCCAATATCCTGATAGATGCAAACAATGGTAACGATGTGTGTTTGAGTGCCACAGATCTCGATATATCAATAACATGCAAACTTTCAGCCACCATTGAAGACCCCGGGGCAACAACGGTGCCAGCGCGCAAATTCTCAGAAATTGTGCGCGAGTTGCCCGAAGAACCCCTATCCCTCACCGCCGAAGAAGGTCGTGTAACGCTTCAGCGCCAAACTGGTGCCGAAGGAACGTATGCCCTGATGTCCGTGCCAGCCGACGATTTTCCCGAACTGCCCTCAGAGATTGAAGGTCCCGAGATCGCGTTTCTATCCGATGAAGACGAGGATTCTGAGAACGGTTCGGCCGATAGCGATGTCCTCAGCGACATGATTTCCAAAACAATCTTTGCCGTATCTCGCGATGAAACGCGCCCGGTGCTCACTGGCGTGCTCTGGCAGATTGGCAATGGCCGCATGACCATGGTGGCAACAGATGGTCACCGCCTGGTCAAATATTCGCGGATTCAGGATGGGCTACCCGATGACAATAAAGAGGCGATTGTTCCCCCTCGTGCTTTGAATCATGTAGCTAAGCTCATGGGTGGGGGAGTAGATCTCCAAAAAGCGCAACTTGGACAAAGCCATGTGCTTTTTTCACTGGGCGACGAAGACGACATCCAGATTTTCTCTCGATTAATTGAAGGTCCTTATGTCGATTACGAACAGGTGATTCCTCAAAATAACGGCAAGCGCCTTCGCGTTTCGAACAGCCAATTGCTGCCCGCTGTGAGGCGCGTATCCATTCTGGCAAGTGCTCAAACCCATCAATTGCGGCTCGAACTCAAAAAGAACGAACTCGCATTATCCGCTACCAGCCAGGAAATAGGAGGCGAAGCACGCGAATCTATGGGCGTTGAATACGATGAAGATGAAATGACCATTGGGTATAATTACGACTATCTACAAGACGTGCTCCGGCGCATTAACTGTGACGAAGTGCTCTTTGAACTCGACAGTGCTGTGGCCGCGGGAATCATTAGACCCGGTGAACAACTCGAAGGCGAAGATTATCTTTGTCTCCTTATGCCCTTGCGGCTTAATGAATGATGTATGTCTCCTCACTTAAACTCACCAATTTTCGAAACTTTGAGCAGGCTGAATTTACATTTGATCAGGCAAAAACGGCAATTTGGGCAGATAATGCCCGCGGTAAATCAAATGTTTTAGAAGCGTTGTACTTTTTGGCACTGGCCAAATCGGGCCGAGGTGCCAGGGATCGGGACGTGCTCAAATGGGGTGCTAACTATTTCGTGATCGAAGCCCTGATAGAGCGCGAAGATCGTTCCTTCCCCATTCGCATTGCCTACGACCCCCTCGTCGGCAAGAAACAAGCCTCTCTTGCAGAGACCTCTCTTCCCCGCCTTTCAGACCTTATTGGCGCATTCAACGCTGTTTTGTTCTCCCCCGAAGATGTGGATCTCGTATTGCGCGAACCGGCGCAGCGCCGCCGCATTTTAGATATACTCGTTTCGCAATCAAGCGCGTCCTATTTGGCTGATCTGGAAGGGTATCAGCGCGTTCTGGCTCAGCGCAATCGGTTGTTAAAAGACCGCAGTTCAGCATTGTTATCACATCCCGAACAGGTTGAACCCTGGAATGAGCAATTGTCCAATTTGGGCGCTCGCATTATATCTCGTCGTCTCGAAGCACTAAATGATATACAACATCTTCTATCGGAATATTATCACGCCATCGCGCCCACATCTGAGAAAATGAAAGCGAGTTACCGCAGTCCCATATCCCTGGAAACGCGCGAACAGGGCAGGGAAATACTCTTCGAAGCTTTGACGACCCGGTTGCCACAGGAAGTCGAACTGCGATATACACTTACGGGACCTCACCGCGACAATTTGATTTTTACACTTGATGACAAAGCTGTGCATCAATTCGCGTCTAAAGGCCAACTAAAAACCGTTCTGCTCTCCTGGAAATTGGCAGAAGCGACATTTTTAGAGCAACAGACCGGGTGGCGTCCTGTTTTGCTGATGGACGATGTGTTTTCAGAACTCGATCCCAAACGGGCAAACGCATTACTGAACCTGATCCCCGATTTTGGGCAGGTGGTCGTAACCTCAGCGCGCGATCCAGATTTGGATTTTGAAACACATGGATTTCGGCTGTTGAAATTGTGAGTAAGACTATGAATGCCGAGACTGATAGACGCAAGAGCGGTGTTTACAAATATCGGGCTGGCGCGACATCCAGGCCGGTTTCCGCGGGTGATGCCATTCGCCAGGTGGTGGATAGGCTGGGGATTGCGGAAAAATTAAAACAACAACGCGTGTTGTCACTGTGGGAAGAGATCGTGGGGAAAGATATTGCAGCTGTAACGCAAGTTGAAGGCTTTCGGTGGGGACAATTAACGGTTTCAGTACAAAACCCCACCTATCGGCACTGGTTGCGTTTTCAATGCGAGACCATACGTCAAAATTTGAACCGCGAGGTTGGCGGTGAGGTTGTAAAAACAATCAGGTTACAATAGGTAAAATCAAAGGTCCTCTACACAGGAGTCATATATGGCAGATGCAGTTGAAAATGGTTATACAGCCGATGATATTCAAGTTCTCAAGGGACTTGAAGCAGTGCAGAAACGTCCGGCAATGTACATTGGCGATACTGGCGTCAATGGCCTACACCATTTGATCTGGGAGGTTGTTGACAACAGTATCGACGAGGCTATGGGGGGGCATTGCGATCGCATCGAAGTTTTTCTCAATACAGATGGATCGGTTACAGTAACGGACAATGGCCGTGGTATTCCCGTGGATAAACACCCGGAAGAACAGCGTTCTGCCCTGGAAGTCGTCATGACCGTGCTGCATGCGGGGGGCAAATTTGACAAAAAAAATTACGCGGTTTCGGGTGGCCTCCACGGCGTGGGCGTCTCTGTAGTGAATGGCCTGTCAAAATGGTGTGAAGTCGAGGTGTGTTCCAAACTCATTGACCCCGAGGGACGGGTGTACTTACAACGCTATGAACGCGGCGTACCCGTCACAGAAGTAGAGGATATTGGTGCGGGATCGATGACTGGAACCAAGACCACATTTCAGCCAGATGATGAAATTTTTGAAACCGTTGAATACAACCAGGAGATTGTGGCGCATCGATTGCGCGAGCTGGCATTTTTGAACCGCGGACTCACTATCGTATTAAAAGATCTGCGCGACGATTTCGAAGAATCTTTTCACTATGACGGCGGTCTGAAAGCCTTTGTAGAATATATGGATGAGGGGCGTTCATCTCTTCACGATCCCGTGCATTTTGAAGGTGAACGCGATGGCGTGGTTACCGAAGTGGCATTTCAGTACAATGATTCCTACCAGCAAAATATTTTGAGCTATGTCAATAACATCCACACACTTGAAGGTGGAACACACGAAACCGGATTCAGAACAGCCCTTACCCGGACATTAAATGCTTATGGCAGCAAAAACAATGTGTTTAAAAATGAAAAATTCGCGCTTTCAGGCGAAGATACCCGGGAAGGACTTACCACCGTGGTCAGTGTAAAAGTGCCCGAACCCCAATTTGAAGGTCAAACAAAAAGAAAACTGGGCAACAGCGAAGTGCGCGGCATTGTTGAATCGCTGGTTGGAGAAAAATTGGGCGAATTCTTTGAAGAAAATCCCAGTATGGTAAAAAGGGTTTTGCAAAAAGCCATTGATGCTGCCCGGGCGCGAGAAGCGGCGCGCAAAGCACGCGAACTGGTGCGCCGCAAAGGCGTACTCGAAGGGGGCGGATTGCCGGGTAAGTTGCTGGACTGTTCTTCAAAAGACAAAGAAGAAACAGAAATTTTTCTCGTGGAGGGTGACTCGGCTGGCGGTTCGGCAGCGCAGGGGCGCAATCGCGCATTTCAGGCGATTTTACCAATGTGGGGCAAGTTGCTAAATGTGGAGAAAACGCGGCTGGATCGGGTTTTGGGCAACGACAAGTTGCAGCCCGTTATTTTGGGACTCGGCGCAGGTGTTGGCGAAGACTTTGACGTGGAAAATTTGCGCTACGGCAAAATTATCATTATGGCAGATGCCGATGTAGATGGTTCGCATATCCGCTCTTTGTTGCTCACGTTTTTTTTCCGCTATATGCGTCCGATGATTTTGGATGCGCGCGTGTACATCGCACAACCGCCCTTATATCTCGTCAAAAAAGGACGCACAGAACACTATGCTTATGACGATGCCGAGCGAGACCGAATTTTGGAAGAATTTGGCGATGACGGAAGAGGTGTGACGGTTCAGCGCTACAAGGGTTTGGGGGAAATGAATCCCGAACAATTGTGGGAAACCACCATGAATCCCGAGACGCGCACGGTATTAATCGTTACGGAAGAAGATACAATGGAAGCAGAGCACGCATTTTCAATGTTTATGGGCGATGACGTCGCTCCCAGGCGAAAATACGTCGAAGAACACGCGCTGGAAGCGGAGTTGGATGTGTCGGGACCTTAAAAAGCTATCAGCCATCAGCTTTCGGCTTTCAGTCCACCTCTGCCCACCCCGGTTGGGCAGAGAGAGTGACCACTGATAGCTTGTTTTCCTGACTTCTGACTGCTCGATAACAAAGGAGACGATAAGACAATGATGATAGAACGATCGCGGGTGATCCCTGTTGAAATTGGTGATGAATTGAAGAAGTCCATGCTCGATTATTCGATGAGCACACTGGTCAATCGCGCATTGCCGGATGTGCGCGATGGAATGAAACCATCGCAAAGACGCATTTTAGTGGCAATGAATGACCTCGGCCTGGGCGCAAACCGGCAGCATCGAAAATGCGCTCATATTGCCGGTCATGCCTCGGGCAATTACCATCCGCACGGTGAAGACATTGTCTATCCAACGCTGGTGCATCTGGCGCAGGATTTTAAGTTGCGTTATCCACTCGTAGATGGGCAGGGTAATTTTGGCTCCATAGACGGATATCCACCCGCTGCGATGCGCTATACAGAAGCGCGTATGGCCGGACCGGGGCAGGAGATGTTGAACGATCTTGAGAAAGAGACCGTTGATTATCGCCCCAATTATGACGAGCGACTGGAAGAACCCAAAGTATTGCCTTCTGCGTTTCCAAACATGGTTTGCAACGGAGCTGTAGGCATTGCCACGACAATGGCCACGGCTATTCCGCCGCACAATCTGAGGGAGGTCGTCGATGGCCTTGTCGCATTGATCGATAATCCCGAATTAGATATCGTTGAATTGATGGAATATATCAAAGCACCCGACTTTCCAACCGGCGGCACCATTTATGGTATAGGTGGCGTTTTAGACGCCTATCAGACGGGGCGCGGACATCTGAAGATTCGGGCAAAAGCCGATGTAGAAGAAGATAAAACCGGACGAGAAACCATTATCATCACAGAAATCCCCTATATGGTGAACAAGACAACGCTGTTGGAAAAAATGGCGGATCTGGTACGCGAAAAACGCATTGAAGGGATTTCAAATATTCAGGATGAATCCGATCGCGATGGGCTGCGCATCGTGGTGGAACTCAAACGCGATGTGGTCGGGGATGTGATTTTGAATCAACTCTATAAGCACACCCAATTGGAAACGACGTTTGCGGCCAATATGGTTGCATTGGTCAACGGCCGACCACAACAAGTGACCTTGAAGCACATGTTGCAATGTTATATCGACCACCGCCACGATGTCATAAAGCGACGCACGGAATACGAACTGCGGGTGGCTGAAGATCGCGCACATATTTTGGAAGGATTAATAATCGCGCAGGACCATATCGACGAAGTGATCCGCATTATCCGCGGGTCAGCAGACCCCAACGAAGCGCGGCGTGCGTTAATGGCACAACTCGAATTGTCTCAACGCCAAACACAGGCCATTTTGTCCATGACATTGCAGCGATTGACCAACATGGAACAGCAGAAGATAGAAGACGAATACTCCGAACTGACACAAGAGATTGAACGACTGCGCTCTATCCTGGACAACCGCGAATTGCGTATGAAAATTGTCAAAGACGAATTGGGCGTGATGCGCGAAAAATATGGCGATGATCGGCGGTCAGAAATCGTGTTGGCAGCCTCTGAGTTTAGTATTGAAGATTTGATTCACGAAGAAGACATGGTCATTACAATATCTCACAATGGGTATATCAAACGCATTCCCGTATCTACCTATCGCGCACAAAACCGGGGCGGGCGCGGGATCACGGGTATGCGAACAAAAGATGAAGATTTTGTAGAACGCTTGTTCGTGGCTTCCACGCACAGTTATATCCTCGTATTGACAGACCGGGGGCACTGTGTGTGGTTAAAAGTGCATGAAATTCCGCGGGGTACGCGTCAAGCCCGCGGTCGGCCCATTGTCAATGTCGTGGATATTCCCTATGGACATAAGGTCGCCGAAGTCGTGCCAGTGCGCGAATTTGATGAAGATCGCTATCTGCTGTCTATAACCCGAAAAGGGCTAACAAAAAAAACCGCTCTGTCTGCTTATAGCCGTCCGCGCAAGGGTGGCATTATTGCGATGAATGTACTGGAAGACGATCAGCTGATCAAAGCCGCGATTACATGGGGTGACGATCGGGTGATCATTTCCACAAAGCGCGGACAGGCTGTGTACTTTGACGAAAACAAAGTGCGGGCTATGGGACGCAACTCACAGGGGGTGCGCGGCGTGTCCTTGCAAGGCGATGATGTCGTGGTAGGCATGGTGGTCGTTAAACCTGAAGAGGTAGAACAGTCTCATTTATTGACAGTATGTGCCAATGGATATGGCAAGCGCACGCCGGTCCTGGAGTATCGCCTGACAAACCGGGGTGGCAAAGGCGTAATCAACATCAAAACTACAGATCGCAATGGTCCTGTGGTATCGGTGATGGGCGTGACGGAAGATAGCCAGGACGATATGGTGATTGTAACACAGAATGGCATCTTGATCCGGCAGAAAGTTGCGGACGTAAGCGTGATTGGGCGCAATACGCAGGGTGTGCGTTTGATCAACCCGGATGACGGCGATCAGGTAATCGATGTGGCACAGGTCAGCCAGGATGAGGAAGAAGGGGAAACCGCGATGGACGCGACATCTGAAGAAGTAAGTGAAAGTGAAGATGAGAATACTGCTGAGGAGAACGGAAAAAAGACGACGGGAGAAGAAATGGTGAAGACGTTATGGCGCGAGGTGCAAAAGCGAACAGGATGGAAGTAAATAACACAATCTTTTGAGTAAACGACCTCCCGCAAAGCGGGTGGCTCTTTGTTTCGGGCCAAAGGCCGAACAAAAAGGATGTGTAGCATCATCGTTTTCCGTGAGCGGCTGTCTCTCAACCCCACCATAGACCCCGCCGCGAACAATTGAAATACGTAGCGGCAGAGAAAACTCTCTGCCGCTTTTTTGTGTTCTCAGCCTTTCATGGATGAAGAATGCGAATGATCTGCGGTTTTTCAGTCACCGCGGACAAATTCCCAATGCGCGTGATAGCGCGTTGCATCGCAGCTTCGGGAGCATCGTGCGTGATCATGATCAGGGGAACCGTGCCACCTTCTGTTTCCGAGCGCCCGTGCTGAATAACCGTTTCTATGCTGATATTTTCTCCAGCAAAGAGCGCTGCAATCTGCGCCAGAACCCCGGGTTTGTCGTGAACAGTAAAGCGACAATAGCTGCCGGTTTGAATGTCATCAACGGGAACAAGGTCGGCATCAGGCAGCGGAGCAAGCGGTGCTCCCGCAGGACCAAGACCGGCTTTGCGCCGCTCGGCAATGGCGACGAGGTCGGCGACCACCGCGCTGGCCGTGGGCAATTCACCGGCGCCTTTGCCGTAAAAGACCTGGGCGTCAACCGCACTACCGACAATTTCCACAGCGTTAAATTCATTGCGAATATCGGCCAGAAGCGCATCGTGGGGCACAAAGGCGGGATGCACGCGCGCCTCAATGCGATTGTCCACCACGCGGGCTATGCCGAGCAATTTGATGGTATAGCCGAGTTCGCGGGCAAAGTCGATATCTAATGCGGTAATATGAGAGATGCCCTCTTTGAGAATATCGCCGGACGAGACGCGCTGGCGAAACGCGAGACGACAGAGCAGCGCGAGCTTTTGCGCCGCATCCGTGCCGTCGATGTCCATGGTCGGATCTGCTTCGGCAAACCCTTTGTCCTGTGCTTCTTTGAGCATGGGATCAAAGTTCGCCCCGGCTTCTGTCATGCGGGTGAGGATGTAGTTGGTCGTGCCGTTGAGAATGCCGTAAAGCGATTGAATATCGTTGGCTACCAGCCCCTGGCTGAGCGTTTGGATAATGGGAATACCACCACATACGCTGGCTTCAAAGCCGAGGCCAACATTGTTTTGAACCGCTGCCTCAAACAGGCTGTCGCCGCGTTCGGCAAGAAGGGCTTTGTTCGCCGTAACCACATCTTTGCCATTTTGAAGCGCCGTGAGGACCAGGTCATATGCCGCATCAACACCGCCCATCACTTCGACCACAATCTGGATTGTCGGATCCGCGACCACATCCATTGGATTGGTCGTGAAACGGTCGGGAAGCAAGTCAATTGCGCGAGGTTTGGACAGGTCGCGCACAGCGATTTTGCGAATGTCGAGGTCAAGGCCCAGAACGTGTTTGAATTCGTGTTCTCGATCGCAAAGTATGCGAGCTACGCCGCCACCGACAACACCCATGCCAATTAAGCCAATACCAATTGCCACTTTTGCCTCATAAAGTTAGAGATGAAAATTGTTGGGTTTTTCTTTATACTGTAAAAGTGTATCCTAACGTCATTTAAATGTCAAGAAAAGGATTCTACATGGGTGATTTGCCAAAAACAATGCCCGCAGTAATGTGCCGCGCGCCCGAAGATTATCGCCTGGAAGAATACGCAGTGCCCCAGATAGATGCAGGTGAGGTTCTCATTCGCGTGCAGTCGGTCGGTATATGTGCAAGCGATTTGAAGTGTTATCTGGGAGCACCCATGTTCTGGGGCGATTCCCATCGCGCGGGCTATTGCCAGGCACCGATTATTCCCGGGCACGAATTTGTCGGAGAGGTCGTTGCTCTCGGTGACGGTGCAGGTGACAAATACGGGTTGGCGATTGGCGACCTCGCCGTATCGGAACAAATTGTACCATGTGGCGCGTGTCGTTATTGCTTGCGCGGGCAATACTGGATGTGCATGGTACACGATATTTACGGCTTTCGCCAAGCAACATTTGGCGCAATGGCTGAATATTGCAAATTGCCCGCCAAAGCCTTGAATTATCGCGTGCCAAAATCCATTCCCGCCGCACATGCGGCGTACGTAGAACCCCTCGCCTGTGCAATTCACGCGGTCGAACGCGGCAATATTCAGTTAAATGACACCGTCGTAATTGCCGGTGCGGGACCGCTCGGCCTGGGTATGGTTGCCGCGGCGCGAATGAAGAATCCCGCATTGCTGATTGCGTTAGACCTGAGTGATACACGGTTGGAAATAGCCAGAGCGTGTGGGGCGGATTTGGGATTGAATCCAAATTCGGTGGATGTGATTGACGAAGTCCATAAGCTGACAGAGGGTTATGGTTGCGATGTGTACATTGAGGCAACCGGGCATCCCGCGGCAGTAGAACAGGGACTGCTTATGATTTGCAAACTCGGCACATTTGTCGAGTTCAGTGTGATGCGCGAGCCTGTGACAACGGACTGGACGATTATTGGCGATACAAAAGAACTCAATATTCACGGCGCGCATTTGAGTCCGCATTGTTATCCCATTGCCATTCGAATGCTGGAACAGGGACGCCTCCCAATGGATCAAATCGTAACCCATCAATTGCCACTTGAGGATTTTCACAAGGGTATTGAACTCGTCGCAGACGGAACCCGGTCCGTAAAGGTGACGTTGAGACCGTAATGGAGAAAAATATGGCAGAAATACACGTAATGGATTTATTTCGATTGGATGGGAAGGTCGCGTTGATCACAGGTGGATCCAAAGGATTGGGCGCATCAATGGCGATGGGCTTGGCGCAGGCCGGTGCAAAAACCGTCATTTCTTCGCGGACACAGGCAGATTGTGACCGGTTGGTGGAAGAGATTTCAGAAGAAACAGAACAAGAAAGTCTTGGTGTCGCTGGAGATGTGACACATGAAAAAGACGTGGATCGGGTATTCGATACAGTCATCGAAAAATACGGAAAGCTGGACGTATTGATCAACAGCGCGGGGATTAATATTCGGCATCCCGTAGAGGATTTTCCACTCGACGAGTTCAAACAAGTAATCGATATCAATTTGACTGGCGTATGGTTGTGTTGCCGGGCGGCTGCCCGAATCATGAAGCCGCAAGGATCGGGTTCAGTGGTAAACATCGCGTCGGCATTAAGTGGCGTCGGGTTAAGAGAGCGCTCGGCTTATTGTTCGTCAAAGGCGGGATTAATCGGAATGACAAAAACGATGGCACTGGAATGGGCCGAGTCCAATGTGCGCTGCAATGCATTGTGTCCCGGACCCTTTTTGACAGAGATCAATGTGCCACTTCTCAAGACGCCCGAAAAGGTGAAGTCGTTGTTGGAATTAACGGCATTAAATCGCTGGGCTGAGTTGCACGAAATTCGTGGCGCAGCGTTGTTTTTGGCGAGTGATGCATCCAGCTTTATGACGGGAGCATCGCTATATGTGGATGGCGGATGGAACGCGCAGTAAATAACTTTTCTGAGGAAAATCACAGTGATAGAAAAAATCAACGAATCGGAAATAGAGGAAAAATCGCGCCAGTCGCGCACGGGTAAATACGGTTTGTCGTTCAAGGATATTTCCGCCGCACTGGAAACCACGGGACAGCCATTCGAGGTTGAATGGGTGCGCTTGCCCCCGGGAAAGATAAATTTTCCGTGTCACGCACATCAGGTACAGTGGGAATTCTATCTCGTGCTCCGCGGTCACGGCACCGTGCGCCGAAATGATCACACATTTGAAGTCGGAGCAGGCGATGCATTTGTTCAACCGCCCGGCACCGCGCATCAAATTCGCAATACAAGTGCGACTGAAGATCTGATTTATTACGTCATTGCCGACAATCCCGTAAGTGACCCGGTCTATTATCCCGACTCGGATAAATGGGCAATCCGTCCACCGGGCAAACTGGGCCGCCTGACCGAGACGGAATATTACGATGGGGAAGAATAAAGAAAAGGAGCAATATGAACAGAACAAATTTTATGCTAATAACAGCAGATGACATGAACTGGGATGCGGTGGGGGCGTTTGGTTGCCCAACAGCGGGAACAACGCCAAATATTGATCGATTGGCCGCGGGGGGATTGCGGTTTAACCACGGCCATGTGACAATTGCGGTATGCCAACCGAGTCGCTCGGCATTGATGACCGGGCGATATCCGCATCTCAGCGGCGGCGAGGGCTTTTATCACTTGCGACACGAAGGCGTCCCCATTCTGCCCGATATTTTGCGCGGTGAGGGCTATGATGTGGGCATTTTGGGCAAAGTGCCGCACTCGACGCCATACGCGGCATTTCAATGGGACATGGCGCATGATCAGATCAATTTGGGGCAGGGACGAAATCCCGACGCGTATTATCAGCATGCCAAAAATTTTGTTCAATCTGCCATAGATGGCGACCGCCCATTTTTCCTCATGGCGAACTCCCACGATCCGCATCGCCCGTTTTACGGCAATGACAAACCCGAATGGTACAGCAAACTCGACCCACCTGCGGTGCCGCCCTCGCGCACATTTGACCCAGAAGAAGTAGTCATTCCCGAATTCTTGCCCGATATACCGGATGTACGTCTGGAAATTGCCGAGTATTACAACTCTGTTCGCCGCTGTGATGACACAGTGGGCCGATTGCTCGATGTATTAGATGAAGCGGGCGTGGCGGAGAACACACTGATAATGTTTTTATCCGATAATGGCATGGCATTCCCCTTCGCGAAAACAAATTGTTACTTAAACAGCACGCGCACGCCCTTTTTGGCGCGGTGGCCCGCGGTCATTCAAGCCGGGCGCGTGGATACCGAGCATTTTATTTCTGGAGTAGATTACTTGCCCACGGTGCTGGATGCGATTGGCGTAGATATCCCGGACGGCGTCAATGGCAAATCGCGTTTGCCCGTATTGCGGGGTGAAAAACAGGATGGCTGCGAACGTGTATTCACGCAATTTCACCAGACCTCGGGGCGGCGCAATTACCCGATGCGATGCGTGCAAAACGCGCGGTTCGGCTACATTTTCAATCCCTGGTCCGATGGCGAGCGCGAATTTCGAAATGAATCCCAGAATGGTCGGTCCTGGCAGGCGATGAAAGAAGCAGAAGCCAACCATCCAGAACTGGCTGCGCGGAACCATTTGTTCAGCTATCGCGTACTCGAAGAATTTTACGACTTTGAGAACGATCCCAATGCGCTGAACAACCTGATTGATGATCCCAACTATGCCGATGAAATTCAGGCTCTGAGAAATGCGCTCGAAGAATGGATGGTAGAAACAAACGATCCGGCACTTAAAGCACTTCGCGGTCGCACATCGCGGCAGGCACTCGATGATCTAATGGATCACCTATCGGATACAATAGGAAAACGTGCGAATGAGTAATACTAAAATGAGTAATACTAATCAGATATAGAAATCTTGCATCAGGTTCTCGAAACTGGGTAATCGCGGCAGGGATGCCGCTCCCACAGTAAGCGAGTTGTAGGAGGGAAATCCTTTTCCCGACTCTGCGACAGCTTGAGCAGGCAACAGACCATGCAAAGTTAATTCTTACGATTGGTATAAGAAGTCGAATTTTCATTTTCTGGAGACATTAAAATGCAGGGAGAACCCAACGCTAACACACACTCAACAGAGCGAGAAAGCCGCTCGTTGACAAACATTTTCCTTGAACAATTTACGGCATTCAAGCGGCTTGACCTGAATTTAGGCCAGGGAATCAACGTGTTCATAGGTGCCAACGGCACAGGCAAGACCCACCTCTTGAAGGTCGCTTACGCAGCCTGTGACATTACCAAGACAGGATTGGACTTCACCGAAAAGCTCACGCGGGTCTTTCTTCCCTCGGGGCGTGTGCTTGGACGGCTGGCTAAGCGTCAAGAGGAGAGGGTTCTGGCACGCATCGATGTCTTTCGCGGAAATAAAAAACTTCACGCTTTCTTTTATAGCGACTCTGAGAATCCTGCATCCAGCGTAACCACTGGCTATGACACATGGTCGGAAGATACCATTGAAAGCGTCTTCATTCCCGTCAAAGAAATGCTTTCGCATGGCCCTGGCTTCCGTTCTCTCTACGCGCAACGCGAGGTTTACTTTGAGGAAATCTACGCAGACATTCTCGACCGGGCCTATCGGCCGCCCTTGCGCGAGCCATTGGGTAGTGCCCGAAGGCGCATTTTGCGAGACCTACAAAAGGCGGTCGAAGGCGAAATAACGGTCAAAAACGAGGAATTTTTTCTTCAAACCGGGCACGGTAACCTGGAGTTTACCCTACTCGCGGAGGGCATGCGAAAGCTGGGGCTCCTTTGGCTCCTCGTCCAAAACGGGACTCTACAGAACGGTTCCGTACTCTTCTGGGACGAACCGGAAACAAACCTCAATCCAAAGCTCTGCGAAGTACTCATTGACATTTTGTTGCAACTTCAAAGATTGGGCGTTCAAATTTTGATCGCCACACACGACTTCGCAATCCTGAAGGAACTGGAATTGCAAATGACAGTGGGCGACCAGGTCCGCTTTCATGCCCTGTACCGCGACGTGTCGGATGGCGAGTTGAGATGCGAGTCAGCCAGCCTTCCATTTCAACTCCAACATAGCCCGATTGACGAAGCCTTTTCGTCGCTCTATGACCGCGAGATTGAACGCTCGCTGGGAGGGGACGAATGAGCGTCTTCAAAGAAGGCGAGCTTCTGTTCTCTTTCGGTAGCGATTGGCATGCAGAGCAGTTTGATCACCCCGGCGCATCCTGGCCAAAGGGCATATCCCCGGTTGACTTCATCGCCGAAGGACAAACCGAGCTTGTGTTGGTGGAAGTCAAGGATCCGTCGGCATCGGGGGCACGCCCCCAAAACCGGCAGGACTTCGTCAAAAAAATGAAAACAGAAGAGCTAACACACGAAGAGCTTGTACCCAAAGCACGTAGCTCCTATAGCTTTCTTCACCTGATGGCACGCGATCACAAACCCATGAGGTACGTAGTCGTCATCGGCACCGAAAATCTGTCTATTCAGCCAGCATTACTGATGAACCTGACTGCTCGCCTGCAAGCGCGTCTGGCGAATGAGACAGGCACGGTGTGGAAACGTCCGTACATCTCCAAGTGCATAGTCGTATCGGTTGCAGATTTGGGCAAGGCTCTTTCAGGGTGCTCGGCCAGCCGGATTGCGCCGTAGAGCACATCCATTCCGATTGACGATCAGGAACACGCCAGTGACCGGGCAAGCGACACATCAACCACAACCCTAACTGCAAGCGATTGGATGGCGTCATTGCGGCATGCTTAAAGCCGCAATCCACTGAACCAATAGAACTTCGGGATGCAAATAATTTGTGGTTGGAACAATCCCAATGGATGTATCCAAATTACAAATCTCTTGAAGCTTATGTCAGCTTCTTCGCATTTGGGCGATTGGTTAAGGCGTAACCCTGTACCCCGTGCTATCATAAAGGCTACGGGCCAAAATGGAGAGGAGGATTTTAGTCATGCAAAATGATAAACTCGCGGAAACTGTTGCGGAGCAAGGCTTGAAATACGGTGACATGCTCCGGGATCTGGGCACTTATTTTTTGCGAAATCCGAAACGGTTCAAATTTGCACTAAACCGCCTGTCTCACAGACTCGATACCCGTGAATTTGAGCAGTTGCAAAAATTGAGTCGGGATCGAAAGATCGAAGACTCAGGAACATTTGAAGATCGTTTTGAGGAAATATGCTGGGCAAAAGACCCCGCGGAAAAACGCGAACTGGTGCGGCGGATGCTGCGGCACCTGTAAGTTTTATTAAGGAGATAAAATGGCACAGTTGCCAAATATCTTGATAATCCTGGGCGATGATCACGGTTATGGTGATATTTCAGCGCATCAGGGACCGCATATTCAAACGCCGCATATCGACCGCATTGCTGAAAACGGCATGCGCTTGACACAGTTCTACGCAAATTCATCCGTGTGCTCCCCCAGTCGCGCTGCATTGATGACGGGGCGGTATCCAGATCGGGTTGGCGTGCCTGGCGTGATTCGCACTTACCCCGAGAGTAATTGGGGATATTTCAGCCGTGATGCCATAACACTGCCATCCATGCTCAAACAAAAAGATTATCACACATCAATTATTGGAAAATGGCACCTCGGTCTCGAGCCAGAGAACCATCCTTGTAAGCGCGGATTTGATCATTTCCACGGTTTTTTGGGCGACATGATGGACGATTATTACACGCATTTGCGGCACGACCAGAATTACATGCGGAAAGACCTCGAAGTGATTGATCCGCGTGGACACGCAACGGATTTGTTTACAGAATGGGCGATAGAAGTGGTTCGAGGACACGCGCATTCGTCACAGCCGTTTTTCCTTTATCTCGCTTATAATGCACCGCACACCCCCATTCAACCGCCAGAAGATTGGATTGAACGAGTGCGCCAGCGGGAGCCTGATGCCTCGCCCGAACGGGTGAAATACATCGCACTGGTCGAGCACATGGATGCGGGCATTGGTCGGGTTCTGGACGCGCTCGAGAACACCGGACAACTCTCCAATACACTTGTGATCTACACATCGGACAATGGCGGACAGTTAAACGTGGGCGCGACCAACGGTGCGTTAAAAGGCGGAAAAGGACAGATGTATGAAGGCGGAATTCGGGTACCCGCCTGTGCAATGTGGACAGATGGAATCGAAAAGGGCTATATGTGTGACAATGTTGCGATGCTGATGGATCTGTTCCCCACAGCCTGCGAGATAGCAGGTGTATCGGTCAACCATCAGATCAAGGGCCTGTCTATTTTGCCAACGCTGAGAGGAGAAAACCAGGATTTTTCTGATCGCGCGATGTACTGGGTGCGAAAAGATGGGGGTCACTCATTTCTCGGACTAAACCAGCACGCTGTTCGACGCGGCAATATCAAGTTATTGCACAACAGCCCTTTTGAACCGCTGGAACTTTATGATCTGGGTGATGACCCTCAAGAAACATCGGATCAGACAAAAACGCAAAAAGACGCATTTCGGGAGATGGGTGAGTTGTTGCAGGCGGAAATGCAGCAAAATGGCAGTGTGCCCTGGCAAGCATAAAAGGAGATCTAAATGGGAATAAAAATGGTTTTGCAGCGGGCGTTGGAAGATGAATATATGCAACAGATCCGCGATCTGGGTGTGGAAACAGTGGTGGCAAAGTCCGAAGAGGACATACTGTCTGCAATTGGTGATGCAGATGCGTATTTCGGCGGCATGTCCCCACAGGTTTTGAAAGCAGCAAAAAAACTGCGGTGGGTGCAGGCGACGAGCGCCGGGCTGGATGGATATTACTTTCCAGAACTGCGGAAAAGCGATTTGATAGTGACCAATATCCGCGGGATATACAGCGACGTCATTGCCGATCATGTGTTTTCTATGGTAATGGCATTTGCACGCGGACTGCATCACTATATTCGCAACCAGTCCCAGGGCAAATGGAAAAAAGGCGCACCGGTCATCCATCTTGCGGGAACGACATTAGGCGTGGTTGGATTGGGAGGCATTGGTCTGGCTGTTGCCGAACGAGGCCCGATATTTGGCATGCGGGTGTTGGGAATGGATCCTGCACCAAAGGGAAAACCCGATTTTATCGCGCGTATTTATTCCCCAGATAAACTTTCGGATATGGTCGGAGAGTCCGATTTTGTGGTAATTTGCGTGCCTCACACAGCCGAGACCGAAGGGTTATTCGATGCGGATATGTTTCGCGCAATGAAGAATACGGGAATTCTAATCAACATCGGTCGCGGCAAAGTGGTCCAATTACACGCACTGGCCGAAGCATTGCGATCCGGGCAGATCGGTGGTGCCGGTCTCGATGTCTATGAAGAGGAGCCGCTGCCGCAAGATCACGCCCTGTGGTCCATGGAAAATGTGATCTTGACGCCACATGTAGCGGGTATTTCGCCCGAGATTGACAAGCGCAGAAAGGCATTAATCGTAGAAAATGTGCGTCGATTCTGCGCGGGAGAACCCCTGTTAAATGTAGTGGATAATCAGAGGGGATATGTGGTGGATGCGACGTCGATTTACACAACGTAGGCAAGGTTATTTTTAACGTTTATCAGGAGAAAAAAATGGCAGATTTTAAAGCTGGTGTCATAGGTTGTGGGGGTCGTGGAAAAGCGCATGCACGCGGATGGG
>JAGWBW010000173.1:1588-12712 GCA_021295695.1 Candidatus Latescibacterota bacterium | reverse complement strand
CGTATCGATCTGCGTAAAGCGACAGCCAATCGCCAGAAGCAAATCGGCACTACCGAGAATCGTCTTACCCGCCTGCGCCGAACAATGCCCCACAGTCAGGGGATGGCCGTCTGGCATAACCCCCTTTCCCAAACGGGAATAAACAACCGGAATATTGAGACCCTCTGCGAGAGAACGGAGCGCATCGGTCGCATTCGCGTGAATAACCGCGCTACCCGCAAGAATAGCCGGGCGCACAGCCGTGCGAAGCGCCGCGGCTATGCCGTCAATATCCGCGCTATCGGGACAAAGGCGATCCCCCTTAACCACAGGAGGAATATCCGCCATACCCTCCTTTGCGGCAACATCGGTCGGCAATTCAATAACCGCAGGACCGGGACGCGGGGCGCGCAATGCCTTGAACGCACCGACAACCGCATCGGGAATTTCATCAACAGACTTGGGACGCGCAAAAAAGTGCGTAATAGACTTAAAAAACGTCTCCTGATCCAAACCGTGAAAACACTTTGCGCGATCCCGCCCATCAAAAGCCACCTCTGTCCCCCCGGTAATCAACAGCACGGGAACGCAATCCGTATGGGCATCCACCAGACCCGTAGAGGCATTTGTCGAACCGGGACCCGGAACAGTAAGCGCGACCCCAACGCGCCCAGACGCACGCGCATACCCGTTCGCAATCAGAGTCGCCCCCTGTTCGTGGCGGATAAGCAGATGGCGAATGCCACCGGCGCGCAGCACCGCATCGTACAGATGAATATTCTGATTGCCGGGCATCCCCGTAAGCGTATCAACACCCTGCGCTTTCAGGCTTTGGATAAGTATATCAGCACCGGTCATAAAAAGTTCCTTATTAGTTGTCAGTTGTCAGTCCCACACAACCACCCCCCAGTCCCTCTTTTTTTCATGCATTCATCTGCGTTCATCTGCGGATTGCTTTGCCTTTCCCCACAAAAAGATCAAAATATTCTGCAGCAGTCTTATCCCACGTAAATTCAGAACGCACATAATCGCGGGCTTCGCGCTCTATTTGCTCGCGCTCTGTTGCGGACAACTCAAAAAATGCGTGAACTTGATCGACAAACGCCTGGTAATCATTGGGCGGGATCAAATAACCGCCCCTGCTCACACTCTCCGTAAGCGCATCCACAGCAAAAGCAACAACAGGCGTACCATCGTGCATACATTCGAGATGGGTAATGCCAAACCCCTCCACATCGTTGGGATAGGGCACATTGGGCATAATAAAAAGATCGGCTTCTCCTCTAATAAAACCCAATTCTTCATCGCTGAGATAGAGCAACAACACGCGGTCATAAAGACCGTTTTCTTCCCAAATCTCGCGAATGCGCTCGGCATCTGGCCCAGAACCGCTAACAATCAGTTTGATATCCCGATTGAGCAAAGGCACGCCGCATGCCAAAAATTTGGCCACGCCTTTTCGGGGCACTTGCCTGCCAAAATTCAGAACAATTTTATCCCGCCCAAATTGAATACCGTATTCGGCTTCAAATCGCGCTTTGAGAGCCTCGCGCTGCGCTTTGGGAATACTGGGCGGATCAATACCGAGATAAATAATTTCGATTTTTTCAACGGGCACACCAGCCTGAATACTAACTGCCCTGGTAATTTGACTGATAACAGCCACCTTATCACAACACGAAACACCAAAGCGCATCATGCGGCTAAATATCGGATTGGAATACGTCATCTCCAAACCGTAAATAGTCACCACAAAACGCATGCGCGTAAACAGCCTCAGAAATGGCGCAATAGAACAAATCACACCATCGCTAAAATAAATCGCATCCACCCGCCTGAAAAGAACACAAAAAAAAGACACGAGAAAGCAGTATGGCACGAACCAGATAAGATGCAAAAGCGAATCTCTACCCAGCGCGACCAATTTTACCGAGCACATCTCAATCAAGCGATGATAGAGATTATAACAATGCGTCTGAATACCGCCCACACTGGGCGGGTAGCGACGCGCGAGAAAAAGGATGCGGGTGTTGTTTTTAGAAGACATAGCTATGCAATATCTGCCTGCTCACTGCGCTGAATCAATTCTCGTTCCGCTCGCTTTCGGTCCGCTGCGTTTTCAAGCGGAATAACAGTCGCGCCGGGACAGGGTTTGGGATACAAAATGCGACTGGCACCTGCCTGCTTCATAGCCTCAACAACGGGTTTTGTATCGCATGCAAGCGCAATAATCGTGCCGCCACCCCCTGCGCCAGCGAGCTTCGCGCCAAGTGCCCCGCCCTCCAATGCAGCCTGGATCAGCCGCTCATTATCCGGTCCCGATCCGCCCAGATCGCGCTGAATTTCGTGGTTCTCAACCATAAGCGCGCCCAAATGCGCCCAATCTTTGGCGAGAATCGCGCGTTTGCCCATGCGCGCCAGATGGGCAACCCGCAAATAACACCGCCTGACCTCTCTATCGCCCTCTAACCACCGCTCTCGAATGGGCAGATGGACTGTACCCGACGAGCGCTGGACACCCGTATGCCCCAACACAAAGGGATAATCCCCGACATATTCGTGGAGCGGTTCAACAGTAGCATAAGGTTCATCGCCAAAAGCGCGATAAAATTGCTTGCCATTGAAATCCATATAATTCAAGCCGCCAAACATGCACATATACGCATCTTGATACCCGCATAAAGCCATATAGTTCAGCTCAATATGCCGCGCCATCTCAGCGCAAAAAAAAGGATGCTCATCGCGTCCCAGAAATGCAAAAATCGCATTGAGAATAGATACGCTCATAGCAGATGAACTGGAAAGCCCGGCGGAAAAAGGCACATTGCACGCCCAACGCAGAGAAAACTTCGCACTGCCGAGATCCAGAAAATGGACAATAGCCCTGGCCACATCAAAATAGCCGCCATCCGGATACAGATCTTCGGGGCGATGCACTTCAAAGCACTGCCCGGCAACTTCAAAACTGAGCACATCGGACGGCTCAATCAGAACCGCGGCGCGTTCTTGTGTCGAACACGAAATAACACTGCCACCGTACATATCGGTGGGATTTCCAATAATGCCACAGCGCCCTGGGGCAGTGGAAAGAAACGCATGAGTCATTAGAATTGTCTCAAGCGCTTTTGCAGGTACTGGCGGAGAAGGTACCCATAGCGCTGATCAAAGAGGGTAAAATCAATGAAGGATTTGAAATACGACTCAAAATCGCCGATATCGTAGCGCAATTCTTCGGGATACAACTTGATACAACGAACAGAGTGTCCCATTTTGATAAGCGTCGAAATCGCATCTGTAAGCTCGAGCTTGCCCCTGTAACTGGGAGATGTGCGCTTGAGAGCAGTAAAAATTTCGGGATTAAAAATATAACGCGCAGCCACACCGAGATTGCTCGGTGCATTTTCCGGTGCGGGCTTTTCCACAATATGTGCGATCTCAAAATCGTCTTCAGACTCGCCATTCACAGGCTCGACAATACCATACTGGTTTTCTTCGCCCTGGGGCACTTCAACAACCGCAATAGTACAACTGGACCCATTTTCGCGGTGCGATTTGATCATTCGCCGCACGAGACCCGCATGATTGCCCGACTTTATAATCGTATCGCCAAACGCGACCACAAATGGCTCGCCAGCAACAAAATCTTCAGCTCTACTAATGGCATCTCCTATGCCCGCGGGCGTAATATGACCGGAAGGGATAATTTGTCGGGTATAAAAAAATTTGACCCCTTCTCTTTCATAATCGAGTTCATCGAGTGTGTGATCGCTCTCCGAAAGATAATTCTGCAATTCCGGATCCCGATCAAAATGATCTTCTATCGTACGCTTATCCTTTCCCGTCACAAAGAGTATCTTCTTTAACCCTTGCTCAATCATCTCTTCAACCACATACTGAACCACGGGTTTTCGTCCCACGGGCAACATCTCTTTGGGTTGAGATTTGGTCGCAGGCAACAGACTCGTCCCCAAACCGGCAACCGGAATAACGACTTTTTCAATCTCCATAGCGCGATGCTCCTCCAAATGCCAAACGCTTGACAGAGTGCAATTTGTCCCTTAGAATATCAGTCAAAATAACGGTAGAGCCTTATAGAGCGCAAGGTAAAAGCAGAGAACTTATCATGTTAAACAAACAAATAACAGATCCTCGCGCGTGGACTGCCGAGACAATTGATGCGCCTTCTGAATGGTATTACACCTTATCCCAACGCTATTTATCTGCATTGGATAGCGAAGTGCGGAAAGCGGGCGCAATATCTGATCTCCGCGTTTCCGACGCCATCGCCTGTGCGCCCTGTCTCCAGCCCGTCTCAGAGGCATTACAAACCGGACGCGGATTTGCCATCATCGAGCATTTACCCATAGAATATTACACACTGGACGAAGCGCGCGCCGCATATTGGATGATCGGACAGTGTTTGGGCGTCCCCTTTGAACAAAATATCGAAGGCACACTACTCTACGACGTGCGAGACACCGGACGAGATGTAAAATCGGGCGCGCGCTTTTCTGTAACCAACGCAGAAAGTTCGTTTCACACAGATGGTGCGTTTGGAACGCAAGTACCCGAAATAGTAGGCTTGCTATGTATCAAAACCGCGCGGTCGGGTGGGCGCAGCCAACTGATCAGTGCCTGTGCAGTACACAATATATTACACCGACAAGCCCCTGATGTTCTAAACGCACTTTACTCATCTTTCTATTTTGACCGACGCGGACAATATCTCCCGGGCGAAGCACCTGTAAAAAAGACCCCTGTTTTTTCCTGGGATAAACAAACACTAATGATGCGCTACCTGCATTATTATATCCAGGTGGGACATCGGGAAGCAGGAGTACCACTCACGTCAGAACAAGAGCGCGCACTACAAGCCGTTGAAGACATATTGAAGCGTCCCGAAATACGTGTGGAATTTAATCTCACCCCAGGACAAATGCTATTTACCAACAACAAATGGATCCTGCACAATCGAACGGCATTTGAAGACCATCCAGACCCAGACCAAAGACGACACTATGTGCGACTATGGCTAAAAAACAACACAAGGAGATAATAATGTCAACCTTCACAGTTGGCCATGTCGTCGGACAAGTGGCAATCGCCTCTGGCGCTCGGGTAATAACCTGCCTGAATGGCCGCAGTGAGCGCACGCGCAAACTCGCAGAAATAGCGGGAATCGAAGACGTACCCACATATTTCGATCTCGTGCGCGAAGCCTCACTCGTAATATGCATTCTCGTACCCGCAGCAGCAGAATCGGTAGCCACTCGCGTGGCTGACGCCCTGAAAGAAACGAATGAACAAATTGTATATACCGACTGCAACGCAATAGCCCCGGCAACAACTGTGTGCATAGGAAAAATAATTGAAACCGCGGGCAGTGTATTTGTCGATGCGGGTATTATCGGCGGACCGCCGCGCCAACCGGGTGGCACGCGATTTTACTGTTCGGGACCAGACACATCGGTCTTTGAAAAATTGAACGATTACGGGCTGGACGTGCGAAAAGTTGGCGATGAGATCGGACAGGCATCGGGATTAAAAATGTGCTATGCCGCGCAGACCAAAGGAACGACCGCGCTACAAACGGAACTGCTCATCGCCGCGCGGCGCATGGGCCTGTACGAAGGATTGATCGCGGAGTGGGAAATGAGCCAGAAAGATCGGTTGGCGGGCATGGAGCGGGGCTTGCCGGGAATGCCGACCAAAGCAAAGCGGTGGATAGGTGAAATGGAGGAAATAGCCAAAACCTTTGGCGATTTGGGACTCACGCCCAAAATATACGAAGGCGCCGCAGACATGTACCGCCTCGTCAGCGAAACACCACTGGCAGACGAGGCACCTGAAACGCGAGACAAGAGCCGAACACTCGCGCAGGTCATCGATATATTTGCCGAGCAATCGAAAAGTAAATAGATTACAAGTTATTGATATGGCGTATGAGCTGACAGAACATGCGCGTGATAGTTTGCGTAAGCGTCCCAATATTCGTACAGAGTGGATTGAAAGCGTACTTGACCATCCCGAGCGCGTGGACCCCGATAAACATGACCCAGAATTAGAACACCGATTAGGGCGAATTCGGGAATATGATGGCCGAGTATTGCGTGTGATCGTAAAAAAAGATACATTTCCGTTAAAAATCATCACATGCTATTTTGATCGCAATATGCGGAGGCAATTATGAAATTAAAAATAGATGAAGAAGCTGATGCTCTTCACCTTCAACTGGTAAATATTCCTGTTGAGGAGTCAGAGGAAGTTGCGCCTGGTGTCATCATCGACTACGATGCATCTGAACAGGTCGTCGGTCTTGAAATTTTGTATCTCTCCAAGAGAGAACAACCGATTAATCTTATGGATTTTCAATTTGAGACACGACCAAAAAAGTTAGCGCGTTAAGATCAAACATCATAACGTAACGTGCAAAAATCCCTCTCCTACTAAATGGAAAGGGGATTTTATTTTTTATTTATTTTTTATAAAGATATGTCCAATGTCAAATTGACTTTTCGATGGTGACAAGCTATATTACGCGGTCATAATAAGTACGTGAAACTTTAGACTGGGGAGACCAAGTGAAAGCAGCACAAATCGTCGCACCCAGACGCATTGTGGTCGTCGAAACAGACGAACCACAACTCATGGGTGCCGGGCAAGTAAAAATCCAACTGGAACGGGCCTGTCTTTGCGGTTCAGACGTGCCGTTATGGGATTACGATCACAATGAACTGGCAGAAACAGCGCGACTCAATCCGCGCAAGGCAAAACACGTACCATTTGTCGATTATGTCAATGGGGACCCGTATCCCCTGCGCGTTGGCCTCTCGATTCACGAATGCCTCGGCACAGTCGTTGAATCGACATCTGACCAGTTTCAAACTGGCGATTTTGTACTTGCATTGCCCGATGCACATACGGGATTGAGCGAATATATTTGCGCCCTCGATAGCCGAACCATTCCACTGCCAAAAGGTGCTGTACCCGACGAACATATTCTGATGACCCAACCCCTGGGCACAGTCGTATGGGCGTGTCAAAAACTGGGCAATATCGTCGATAGTGATGTGGCAATTGTCGGACAAGGCCCTATGGGATTGATGTTCACGCACATGCTGGCCAATTTGGGCGCGCGAACCGTAATTGGGCTCGACAAATTGGATTACCGCTTACACACTGCAAAAAAAATGCACGCAACCCATACTGTCAATGTCGATAAAGTCGATCCCGTGGAAGCCATCCGCGAGATCACCAACGGCAAAATGGCGGATCTGGTGGTCGAAGCGGTCGGCCATCAGACAAAAACGCTCAATTCATGCATGGAACTCGTGCGCCACATGGGCACACTGCTGTGCTTTGGCGTACCCGATGATGCGTATTACCCATTTGCATATCCCGAGTTTTTTAGATTAAATCTCAACCTGATTTCTACAGTTGGGCCCAATGTAGTGCCCAATTTTTCTCTTGCCCGCGACCTGATCGCACAAAGACGTGTTGACGTGGCACCTCTGGTAACACATGTGCTGCCCTTTGAAGAGATTCAGCACGGGTATGAGTTATTTACCGATCGCCTGGATGGGGCCATTAAAGTGGTTATTGATTACAATTCGCTGCGGACCTGACCAGCGGGACAACTTTGACAAACACAAATGGAGGTTTTTACTTGTGGCAGCAATGTTTGAATATGGCGCAGTGGTAGGACAACCCGAATCTGATTCTGCGGCTGTAAGCATATTGAGAAAGGGTGGTAATGCAGTTGATGCCGCTGTAACAGCGGCATTTCTCGCGTGTGTTCTATCACCTAAATCCTGCGGAATCGGAGGTTATGGCGGCGCAATGACCGCCTATATTGGCGGCGAAGTCGTCTGCATCGACTTTAATACTGTCGCACCCAAAGAAGCCCACGACAGGATGTTTCGCGTAACGCGATCCGATGGGCGATTTGGTTCTGCTGTCAGCGGTTATGCCAATGCAATAGGTTATAAAGCGGTCTCCGTTCCCGGCGTACTGGCAGGTCTTGCTCTGGCTCTGGAAAAGTTCGGCAAAATGCCACTATCCGAAGTACTCGCACCCGCTATTCGCGCCTGTGAACGCGGTTTTAGGGTATCTGCAAACTACGCTGCGGGTGTTGCCCAAAGCGAAGCGCGCATCCGCGAATTTCCAGAAACAGCCCGCTTATTGATGATCGGTGGCGAAGTGCCCAAGAGTGGAGACCGTGCACAAAACCCCTATTTGGGCAGAATGCTCAGTCAGGTTGCAGACAAAGGCGTGCGTGAATTTTATGAGGGACGCATCGCAGAGCGCATTGTCAAACACATTCGGGATAACGGTGGAATTTTATCGCGAGATGATTTGGCAAATTACGAAGCTCAGATCGTTGATCCTGTACAAACGGCTTGTATGGAATACGATGTGTACAGTTCGCCCCTTTGCAGCGCTGGATTGAGTCTGGCACAAATGTGTGCCATAGCCGACGAAGCCGAATTAGATCTCTACGCGCGAGACTCCGCCCGATTGGCCCACGGCCTGATTGAAATTATTCGCGCAGCATGGATGGACCGCTATCGGCATTTTGGCGATCCAAAGCAAATACCTGTAGATACAGACATGCTGATGTCGGATATCAATATCGGTGCAAACGCCAAAGAAATTGCCACCTATATTGCCGAAGGGAAACGCGGTCAATCATTATTGCGACCGTTTTATACGGGTGGCACGACACATATTTGCACAATAGACGCGCAAAGCAATATGGTCGCGCTTACCCTCACACACGGACCGGGCTATGGGTCTTTCGTAACAATTCCCCGCATGGGTCTATTGCTGAATGCGGGCATGTCGCGATTTGACCCCGGGGGAGGCTTAAAAAACTCAATTGCCCCCGGCAGAGCACCAATTATGAACATGTGCCCAACCATTGTGTTGCAAGATGGCGAGCCTGTCTTGACTGTGGGCGCATCTGGTGGCACGCGCATCCCATCGTCTGTCTTTCAGGTTTTGGCGCGAAGATTAGTACTCGACGAAGACCCCGAATGGTCCATCGCAGCCCCTCGGGTACATTCCGAAGGCAATGAATGGGTAGGCATAGAAGAAGAGTTCGGCGAAGCTGCGCCAGACTACCTCAAGTCAACAGGTTACAAAATAAATACAAAGGGCGCAGTCGCCGCCAATATTCGGATGATTGAGATCGTGGAAGAAGGATTGCTGGCCATGTACGATCCGCGCATGAAGGCGCGAGAAAAAGGGTATTAGTGCAGCCAGCGAATTCAAATACTCAGGAGAAAAATCACATGGAGAGATATCCTTTTGGCAGCGGGCGCCCCGATCCGTCGTCGTTTCCCAAGCGGGAATTGGCCGAAGCCGCCATGCGTATCTTACCCGAAATGGGCAATGAACTGGCACTTTATCCCGGCACATTGGGATATCAACCAATGCGACAGGTCATGGCCGATCGCTTGTTGCGGCGCGAAGGGATCGCCCCTTCCGTTGAAGAAATTGCATTGACCAATGGCTCGATGCAGCCCGTGACTTTGATGGCACAGATGTTTATTGATCAACCCGGTGACGGGGTGGTGATGGAAGAATTTTGCTATTCCGGCACAATTGGCGCGTATAACAAAGAAGGCGCGGAATTGGTGAGCATTTCCGTGGATGAACACGGCATGCGGATGGACGCGCTATCAGACGAATTAAAAAAACGCGCCGATAAGGGAAAGCTACCCAAATTCATCTATGTACTGGCGACATTCCAAAACCCCACGGGTGCGATTATGCCCCTCGAACGGCGAAAAGAATTGTTACAAATCGCCGCGCAATACGAGCTCCCTGTCGTCGAAGATCACTGTTATGCCGATACGGTGTACGAAGACGATTATTACGTACCTTCGCTCTATACCCTACCAGCAGAAGTCCCCGTGGTACATATAGAATCCCTCTCCAAAATTTTGGGGCCGGGTGTGCGCCTGGGGTGCTTTTTTACCAAACAACCTCTCCTGGGCAAAATTTTGCAAATTCGTCGAGATGGCGGCACGAGTTCATTGGCCGCAGCCATTGTGTACGAATATTTTCGCGAGCACCTGTGGACCCATGTCAATCACATCAATGCAATCGTAAAAGAAAAGCGCGATTTGATGTTTGAAATGCTGGGACAATGTCCCGACGCTTTTGAATGGTTCAGCCGTCCCAAAGGCGGATTATTTATCTGGGTCAAATTGCCCGATGCCACCGATGTGATCGAATGCGAACAAATAGCCGAATCCATTTCACGTACACCACGACGACGTGCCCTATCTCCGCCTCGCATTTGGCTACGCATCACTCGCACAAATCCGAGAAGGTATTCCTAAGTTGGCAGAATGTGTCATGGCAGCACAGAAGTGAGATCGCATTTTTTGAGCCGCTTATTGATCTTTCAATAATGTAGATGTCGCTATGGTCCCAAGTCTTTCTCCCCATTTTCTCTCACTGGACCTCGAAGTCAGCAAGCGAGATCACCGCATTCGCGCATTCGCCGCAGTGCGTCCAGATGTTGAGCAACCGCTGGTCTTCCACGGCGGCGACCTGGCGGCGACGTTGGCGAAACTCGACGACTTCGCTGATGGCGCGGACTTCCTGCTCGGTCACAACCTGATCAATTTCGATCTACCACATCTTAAAGCCGCGAAGTCCGATCTACGGATATTAAACCTGCCCGCAGTAGATACGTTGTGGCTCAACCCCCTCGGCTTTATCTCGCTATGACAAGACCGGTGCTCTCACGGTGGTGATTTCGCCTCTGGTCGCGCTCATGTCGGATCAAGTGGCGGGGCTGGAGGCTCATGGCATCGGCTCATGCGTGGCCATCAATGGGTTGCTGTCCATGCCCGAGCGAGCCGATGCGCTGGACCGGGTTCGACTCGGGGACGCGGGCATCCTCATCATCTCGCCGGAGCAGCTCCGCAATCGTTCCCTGCACAGGGTACTGGATCAACGCGAGATCGGTGCATGGGTGCTGGACGAGGCCCACTGTCTCTCGAAGTGGGGGCACGACTTTCGGCCCGATTATCGCTACGTAGGACGCTTCATCCGCGAAAAGGCGGGACAGGATCCGATCCCGCCGGTGTTATGCCTGACCGCGACCGCCAAGCCCGACGTGATGGCGGA
>JAGWBW010000173.1:1100-1493 GCA_021295695.1 Candidatus Latescibacterota bacterium | reverse complement strand
CGCACATCCACCAGATTCTAATGGCTGACTTGCCACCGGACATGCCCGGAGGTGCCATAGTCTATTGTGCTACGCGCCGCCAGACCGAAGAAGTAGCAGAGTTCCTGCAGGACAAAGAGATCGCGGCAGACTATTTCCATGCAGGACTACCGCCGGAAACAAAAAAAAGCGTGCAGCAACGCTTCATCAACGGCGAACTGCGCGCGATCGCGGCCACCAACGCCTTCGGCATGGGCATCGACAAACCGGATGTGCGACTGGTGATCCACGCCGATATACCAGGATCGCTGGAGAACTATTTGCAGGAGGCGGGCCGCGCTGGACGAGATCGGCAGATGGCGCGCTGCGTACTACTCTATGCAACGGACGATGTGGAGAGACAGTTCGGCATGT
>JAGWBW010000173.1:0-814 GCA_021295695.1 Candidatus Latescibacterota bacterium | reverse complement strand
CACCGAAGACGGCTGCTCAGAATTGCCGAGACACTGATTGATGCCGACCCCGACGAGGGCATCTCCACCGACGAACTGATGGGCGTATCCGGTCTAAGTGCCGAAGGCGTACGCAGTGCTCTGTACGACCTGGAGCGGCTGGGCATCGCCAGCAACGATACGGTGCTGACCGCCTTTGTCCACGCGGGAGTGGCGCGTAACTCGCTCAAGCGCTTTGATGAGGCGGCAGAGTTGGAGACCGCCCTGATCGCGCAGATGCGCGAGGCGGCACCGGATATGGGCAAAGAAGACACCTCAATCCTGCATTTGCGAGTCGCCGCACAAACCTTACGAGATGAGGGAGTGGACGATCCCCTGCCAGAACGGCTATGGCGCATTCTCCGCAGCATCGCCGGTGACGGGCGCGGCGAAGGTAGCCTTGGGGTACGACGACGAGATGCTGAGACAGTGCAGGTGACATTGCGACGTGAGTGGTCGGATTTGGAGGAACTCGCGGCGCGGCGGCGCGAGGGGGCAAAATGCCTGCTGGATCACTTGCTCGCCTGCCTACCGCCCGGAAGCCGGGGCACGGATCTACTGGCTGAGACCACCCTTGGCAAACTATTGGAAGCGATCACATCCGACCTGTTTCTAAAGAGTAGAAATCCCGAGAGATTGCTGCATCACGCCCTGCTATGGCTGCACGATCAAGAGGTCATTCGTCTCAACAAGGGCCTGGCGGTATTCCGTCCAGCCATGACCATCCGTCTGGAGGAGGAGAGGCGCGGCTTTGCCAATGCCGACTTTGCACCGCTCGATTTCCACTACAAGGGGC
>JAGWBW010000172.1:6021-7949 GCA_021295695.1 Candidatus Latescibacterota bacterium | reverse complement strand
TTATGGAATACACCATTTTGTCAAAGACTGGCTCGACGCGTGGCACGGCTTATGGGATGAGCAATAAAATTATTACGCACGAGGGCAAGACGCATGCGGTGTGGCTGGATCAGATTCACAAGACGTATGTGGCAACATATTGTCACGAGGCGAAAGTGTGGAGCGATCCGGTTTTTGTGGCGGATGGGGTTGATAATCACGCGGGTGCAGCGATGACCATGGATTCGAAGGGGTTTCTCTATCTCGCGTTTGGTCCGCATCACAATCCGATGCAACACGCGGTGAGTGCATATCCCAATGATACGTCCAGGTGGAGAATGCTTCCTCCTTTTGGCGGTTTGAATGCGACGTATCCCAGTCTGGTATGTGATGGGCGCGATGTGTTGCACGCGTGTTATCGGGGGGCGTATGAGCGCGAGCTGCCCTGGGGTCTGTTTTATCAGAAGCGGTCTGTGGATGGGGATTGGACAGCGCCGGTGAAGTTGGTCGATCCTCTGGGACCGTCGGCTTATGTGCACCTCGAGAATTGTATCCATATTGAGGGCAATGTGCTGTATTTGTCTTTTCACCTGGCGCGGAGCAATGAGGATAATCCGGGGGATACAAAGGGCCGCGGTTTTGGCATTATGCGGTCGCGCGATTGGGGTGAGACATGGGAAACTGTGGCGGGGGAGAGGCTCAGGTTACGCGTGACGCCAGATTCTCCGTGTGTGATTGAATACAGCGATGGGTTCGATATTCGCATTGGCAATGTGGTGGCTTGTGGGGGCGATGAGGTGCTTTTTACGTTGAACCGACGAGAGGACGAGGTTGAGGAGACGTTTTTGTATCGCTGGCAAAATGGGAAGTGGGAGCGGAAGTCTTTTTTGCCTTTGGCCGAGAAAGTTTTTGGGCGGTGTGCGATGTCAGACCGGTGTGTGTTGAGTGTGTCAAAGGATGGTGTGCTGTACGCGGCGGGTGTGGTGTGTGAGTACGGCGGGCATTGGGCCGATCCGACAAATGCGATTGTGTTGTTTGTATCGCGGGATGTGGGGGAGACCTGGCGGGCATACCGGGTTTCGCCGGAAGATGAGACGGTATCGGATTGGTTGCCGAGTTTGGAGCGTTGCGCTACCCCTGAGAACAAGATCGGGGTTCCCCAGCTTTTGTACACGCACGGTGAAATAGGTGAGGGGTGTAGCCCGGATATCGATACGGAGATTCGGCATGTGTTTTTGGGCGAGGTTGCCGAGCGCGAGAATGCACTGGTGGATCGCGCTGTATCGGGGTTAGCAGATATTGCCCGGTTGCCATTTTCCAGGGCGCAATGGCAAAAGGTACGGGGGCAAATTGAAAAGCAGGGACGGCAATATGTTGCTTTGCGCGATGTGTCGGTGGGGTATGATGTCGAGCCACCTCTGGTGTTTGTGCCGGGGGATGTGCCCGAGGGCGAACAGCAGCCGTTTGCGCTGAGTGAAGCAAATATTGCGCGGCCAGATGCCGACGATGAACTGGCTTTTTTGCCGGCGAGTTCTCTGGCGCGCTTGATTGAGCAGAGGGAGATTTCACCGGTTGAGTTGACGCGGTTGTACCTGGATCGCCTTGCGCGTTATGGGGAGAAGCTGAAGTGTGTGGTTACGCTGACAGAAGATCTGGCAATGGAACAGGCAAAAGCCGCTGAGGCGGAGATCGCAAGGGGCGATTATAGGGGTCCGTTGCACGGTATTCCCTGGGGTGCGAAAGATTTGTTGAGCACAAAGGGTATTCGCACAACGTGGGGTGCCACGCCGTTTAGAGATCAAGTGCCCGATGAGGATGCGAGTGTGGTTGAAAAATTGAGACAGGCGGGTGCTGTGCTGGTCGCCAAGTTGTCGCTCGGTGCGCTGGCGTCGGGACCGACGTGGTTTGAGGGTATGACGCGCAATCCGTGGGATACCGAGATGGGATCG
>JAGWBW010000172.1:5361-5730 GCA_021295695.1 Candidatus Latescibacterota bacterium | reverse complement strand
ATGTGGATTTATCCGGGTTGCGGATTGGGTATTTGGCGTCTGAGTTTCAGAAGGAGGCAGATGGCGAAGATCCCACTGGTGTTTATGCCGCTGCACTGGACGCGATGCGCGGTTTGGGTGCTGATTTACAACCCGTTTCGTTGCCGGATTATCCGACGGATGCGATTGCGATGGTGCTGCGGGTTGAGGCTTCCGCGATGTTTGACGATGCAATGCTTAGCGGAGAACTGGATGTGATGACGGAAGCGGATAAGAGTTCGTGGCCCAATACTTTCCGGGCGGCACGCACGGTGACGGCTGTGGAGTATTTGCGGGCGCAGCGTTTGCGTGCTCTGTTGATGCGCGATGTGGCGCAGGTGATGCAAAACT
>JAGWBW010000172.1:0-5336 GCA_021295695.1 Candidatus Latescibacterota bacterium | reverse complement strand
TGTGACTAATTTGACGGGACATCCCGCGGTGATTTTGCCGTGTGGGTTTGCCGAGGGTACGCCGAGAGGGTTGACTTTTTTGGGCAATTTGTACGATGAAGCGACGATTCTGGCTGTTGCACGAGCCTATGAACAGGCTACTGATTGGCACGCGATACATCCGATAGTGTGAGAGGCGTTACTCACTGATGTTACGCATCTGCACAATATAATAAGCCTGTCATTTTGAGCGGAGCGCAGCGGAGTCGAAAAATCTACTACTAACACAGGTGGAACAGATGCTTCGGCTCCGCTCAGCATGACAAAACGCCTGACAGGTATAACATCAGTTATTCGTTCAGGACAGATAAGAGGAATTCTCCGTAGCTGTTTTGCGCCATGGTTTGCGCGAGTTGTTCAAGTTGTGCAGCGTCGATGTATCCCCGGCGATAGGCGATTTCTTCGATGCACGCGATTTTGAGGCCCTGACGTTCCTGAATTGCCTGAACAAAACCCGATGCCTGGTGAAGCGATTCAAATGTGCCGGTGTCGAGCCAGCAATACCCGCGACCGAGCAATTCGACTTCGAGTTGCTGGCGTTTGAGATATTCTTCGTTTACATCGGTGATTTCGTATTCTCCACGCGCCGAAGGTGTGAGGTTTTTGGCGATGTCAACGACCTGGTTGTCGTAAAAATAGAGGCCGGGAACGGCGTAGCGCGATTTGGGGTGTTCGGGTTTTTCTTCTATGCCGATGATACGGCCTTTGCTGTCAAATTCGATGACGCCATATCGCTCGGGGTCGGTTACTGAATATCCGAAGATGAGACCGCCTTCGGTGAGTTGTCCGGCTCGGTGTAATATTTCGCCGAGTCCATGGCCGTAGAAGATGTTGTCGCCAAAAATTAGACAGACGGGGTCGGTGCCTATAAAATCGCTTCCTATCATAAATGACTGGGCAACGCCTTCGGGGCGCGGTTGTTCGGCGTATGTGATGTTGAGGCCGAGATAGGAGCCGTCATTGAATAAACGCCGATAGAGGGGCAGGTCGTGGGGGGTGGAGATGATCAATATATCGCGGATGCCGGCCAGCATGAGGACGGAGAGGGGATAGTAGATCATGGGTTTGTCGTAAACGGGCTGGAGTTGTTTGCTGACCACGCGCGTGATGGGATAGAGGCGGGTGCCAGCTCCGCCTGCGAGTAAGATGCCTTTCATATATATCTCCTGAAGGTTAGGCGTTTAATATGGATACTGATGTGCGATATTGTCAAGCAGTAGAACACATGAGTTGGTTGTTGGTTCAACTTTTGGGGAGGTGTTTATGAGCGATAAAGGGTATGCGAATCCCGAATTGTTGATCTCGCCGAGGGATTTGCATGAGAGGGTTGCCGATGTCTGTATTGTGGATACGCGGCCGACGCATGCTTATGTTGCCGGGCATATTCCAGGCGCGCTTCATCTGGATCTTTATTCGATCAGTCTGAACGATACCCGCGAACAGGCTTTTGATGCGTTTATGTGGATGCTCGGTTATTTGTTCGGCAATCGGGGTATTGGTACGGATAAGACGGTGGTCTGGTACGAAGACGATTCCGGGGTGCGCGCGGCGCGCGGTTTGTGGATTTGTGAATATCTGGGTCATTCCGATGTGCGTGTGCTGGATGGGGGGTGCAATGCCTGGCAGGCGATGGGTTATGAGTTGACGACGGATTGCGAGGAGGCCGCGCCCGCGGAGTTTGTCGCAGATGCTGTGCCGGGGCGTCATATGGGGGCAGATGTCTTAAATGGTCTTTTGGGGCGCGAGGATGTTGTGCCTCTGGATACGCGGGGTGAGGATGAGTATTTCGGGCGCAATGTGCGGGCTGCGCGAGGGGGTGCTATTCCGGGTGCTGTGCATGTTGAGTATGTGAACAATCTGGATGAGACGGGGGCGTTTAAGCCTGCGGATGAATTGCGGGCGATGTACGAGGCATTGGGGATTTCGCCCGATAAGGAAATCGTGCCTTACTGACAGGGTGGGTACCGCTCTTCCCACACGTACCTGGCATTGCGGTTGCTGGGTTATGAGAAGGTCCGAAATTATATCGGGTCGTGGAAAGAGTGGGGTGACCGGCTGGATTTGCCGGTTGAGATGCCTGAGGAATAGGTTTTTTTGAGATTGGAGGTCATATCTTGGATTATAGCAATCGTCCCAATGTTCTCATTTTGATGACCGATCAGCACCGCGCGGATTGGATGACGTGTGCCGGCAATAATACGGTGCCTACGCCGATGATAGATCGCGTGGCTGCGCGGGGGGTGCGGTTTGAGAACGCTTATTGTCCCTATCCGGTGTGTACGGCTTCGCGTATGTCGCTGTTGACGGGTTTGTATGCACACAGTACGGGGGCAATTAACAATAGTGATCGGCTGGATTGGCGCTATCGCACGGTGGCACATCATTTTGCGGATCACGGATATTTGACGAGTTTGATCGGCAAGATGCATTTTAACGATGCACATAATCACGGGTTTGCGTCGTATTTGTCGATTAACGATTGGTTGATGTATTTGGGACCAAAGGTCGGGCATTATGCGAATGAGATTGCCAATCACGCGATAGGCGAGGGGTTTTTCAATTCGGTTTTTGATACGGGAAGTGGGTTTCCCGATGTGTCGTCGCTTTGGGAGGGCGCAAGTCCGTGGGCGGGCAATGTGGCGCGATGGGATTTTTCGAGTACGGCTTCGCCGCTCGATGCCGAGGATCATCTGGATATGTTTGTGGCGCGCGAGTCTGTAAAGTTTATGCGCGAATATCGCGATCAGCCGTTTTTTTTGATGGCGAGTTTTATGAAGCCCCATCCGCCTTTTTATCCGCCGCGCGAATGGGCAGAGCAGTTTCCGCCGGGATTGATAGATATGGCGGAGGTGGGAGATAGCACGCAATATCCACGGCATATACAACAACGCATTGATAGAACTCAGGGAATGGGCGAAAAGCGGCTTCGGGCGCATAAGGCGGGGTATATGGGCAATCTATCTTTTGTCGATCATTGCATCGGGCGCGTGCTGGATGGGCTGGAGGAATTGGGGCTGGCGGATGATACGATTGTGGTCTATACTTCAGATCACGGCGAGATGGGCGGTGATCACGGGTTGTATCAGAAGTTTTGTCTGTTTGAGCCTGCGGTGAAAGTGCCTTTGATAGTGAGTTGTCCGTCTCGTTTTCCAGAGGGTCAGGTGGCTTCTGCGTTGACCGAATATTTTGGGCTATATCCCACGCTTTCAGAGTTGTGTGGGTTGTCGGTGCCCGATCGGACGACGCTGGTGGATTTTGAAGGTGCTTGCGAAATAATGGATGCGAAGAGTTTTGCCCGTATGGTGCGCGATCCCGACACCCAGGGTCCCGATGCCGCGTTTTCCGAGCACGGGTTGCGCTCTCATATGCCCCAATATATGGTGCGGGACGAACGGTTTAAGTACGTTTATAATGATGGGGGTTCAAGGCATGAATTATACGATTTGGAAAATGATCCGGGCGAGTGTGTCAATTTGATTGACAATCGAGATTTTGCAGGTATTTGCGCGGATTTGCAGGAGCGGTTGTTCGCGTGGTACGATCCAAATTCCAATTCTTATCGCGAACGGTGAGATTGAGGTATTGGGGGGACTATGGCAGATCGAAAAACTTGTTTGATGCAGGCGTTGCGCGGCGAAATAACTGTTGAGCAGGCAGCCGGTGAATTGGGTATTTCGCACCGATCGTTTCGGGATTTTCAACGGCGATTTTTGCGCCAGAAATTGCCCAATACGCAGGAGACAGTCAAAGCACCAGTGGATCAGCCGGTGACGGTGTTGCGCGATCGGTGGGGTGTGGCGCATATCGAAGCGGCTTCGATGGCGGATTGTTTTACTGCGCTGGGATATGCTATGGCGCAGGATCGGTTGTGGCAGATGGATTATATGCGGCGGTTGGCACACGGGCAATTGTCGGAGATTTTGGGGGTTGATTATCTGGCGCAGGATCGCTTGCATCGAACGATTGGTTTGACGCGCGCGGCACAGGGTGCGGCTTCGGCGATGTCGGATGAGGTGAAGATGGTGTTGCAGTCGCTGGGCGGCGGTATCAATGCGTGGATGGAAGCGATGGGTGATCGGCGTTGTGTTGAGTTCGATTTGTTGGATTACGATCCCGCGCCGTGGACAGTGGTGGATTCGATTGCGATATGGAAATGGCGGTGGTGGATGCTAACGGGGCGGCTGAGTGCGGTTGCGGTGAATGAGGCGGCCAAACGCCATTTGCCTCCGGATTTGTTCGATTTGTTTTTGACCACAGAAGCTTCAGAAGAAACCATTGTTCCGTCTGATGAACCGGCGGGTGTGGGGGGATACGATACGGGGATTGGCAGCAATAATTGGGTGATTGGAGGCGAGCGGACGGCGAATGGCAAACCCGTGCTGGCAACAGATCCTCACAACGATGTGAGTTTGTGCCGGCAGTGGTATCAGGCGCAGGTGCAGGCGCCGGGTATGGATGCTGTGGGCGCGTTTTTTTTGGGGACGCCGGGTATTTATCTGGGGCATACGCGCGATACGGCGTGGGGCGTGACCAATCACTCGGCTTCGGTGCGGGATTTGTACGTTGAAGAGGTTTCGGCAGAGGATGAGAATTTGTGTCGAGATGGCGATGCATGGCATGCGTTTGAGGTGGAGGAGCAGGCGATTCCGGTGCGCGATGCCGCAGCGGATGTGCTGGTGATTCGCCGATCCCGTCGCGGCCCGGTTGTCAATGAGTTTGTGCCTGCGGTAGATGAGGGCGAGCAACCCGTGCTGTCTATGCGCTGGATAGGGTCTGAGGCGACAACGGGATTTGAAGCGATGCTGGGGCTGATGCGGTCAAAAAATGTCGCGCAGGTTTTGGATGCGCTCGCCCAATGGCCGATGCCCATTTTGAATTTTGTGTTTGCCGATTCCGATGGAAGGCTTGGATACCACGCGGTTGGGCATGTGCCAACGCGCAAGGTGGGGGATTTTGGGTTCCGCCAGGTAAATAATCCGGATCACGAATGGGGCGCGCCGCACGCTTTTGACGAGTTGCCGCATCTGGTGGATCCCGAGCGCAATTGGGTGGCAACGGCAAATAATCCGCCGTGGGGCGGTCGCGGTCCGTATCTGTCGCTGGGTTCGTGGTCGGAGGGGTATCGTTTTCGGCGGATTAAGGCGCGTATTGAGGAATTGGAGACACATACGCAGGAAAGTACGGGTGCTATTCATGCCGATGTTGTTCACGGGCGAGGGGAAGATCTGGCGCCAGTTGTCGCAGAGATCGCACTGAGAGCGGGAAATAAACGCTTGCGCGATCTGGGTGAGTTATTG
>JAGWBW010000171.1:5587-9902 GCA_021295695.1 Candidatus Latescibacterota bacterium | reverse complement strand
TGGGCTGCGGCGCCTTATGGCAATGGGCGAAAAAATATCGAAAAACAAATGGCAAATGGGAATAAAAATAACATTCTTCAGGGCGAATTTGTATTCCGCAAATCGTGGCACGACGACAAGGCCAAGATGGTGTTGGGTGAGAAGTTCCCCGCAGGTGGTGGCCTGGAAGAGGGTGAGCGCGTTTTGGATATGCTGACCAGTCAGCTGGCGCGTCGGTTTGTAAACGATGCACCGTCAGATGATCTGGTTGATCAGATGGCCAAAACCTTTACCAAAACCGACGGAGATATCGCTGCTGTGATGGCTACGCTGGCGCAGTCCCGCGTGTTTTGGGCAGAGGCGAAGAAGCGCAGCAAGATGAAGTCTCCGTTTGAGCTGGCGGTGAGTTCTCTTCGCGCATTGGAAGCCGATGTGAAGAATCCACAGCCGATGATGCGCTGGTTTGATCGCATGGGCGAGCCTCTGTATGGTTATTTGCCGCCTACGGGTTTTCCGGATTATGCCGAATCGTGGGCGAATTCGGGTACTTTGATCGCGCGAATGAATTTTGGTATCCATCTGGCTACTGGTCGCATTAACGGAGTGACACTGAAGAGATTGCCCGAAGATAGCAGTGGTCTGACAACGGAAGAGGCATTGGCGATGTATAGCAAGTTGTTGTTGCCAGCTCAAGATACCAGTGCTATTGTGTCAGAGGTTAAACAGACGATTCCCGCTGATGCCGAACGCAAAGAGGTTCAGGTGATCAGTATGTTGCTGGGGTCGCCGGAATTTCAATACCGATAAATTCGGAAAGGAGATAGCGTTATGGAATGGAGTCGAAGAGCATTTATGAAGGGTAGCGGATTGGCATTGTTTTCTGCCTCGTTTGGTGGCACGCCGCTGTTTTTGAGCCGCGCAGCCGATGCTGCGAATAATCCGCTGGCACACAGCCGTCGCAAAGTGCTGGTGACGATTTTCCAGCGCGGGGCAATGGATGGGTTGATGGCGGTGACGCCGTTTAACGATCCGGCACTCGCCGAGGCGCGCCCCAATTTGTTTATGCACCTGACCGATCCGAAAAATGAGCTGACGGATCTGGATGGACGCTTTGCATTGCATCCCTCTTTTGCAGATCTGGCACCGCTGTACAAAGATGGTCGCTTGGCTATTGTACACGGCGTAGGTTCGCCGAATAAGACGCGATCACACTTTGACGCCCAGGATTACATGGAAAATGGGACGCCGGGTGTGAAAGGTACGCGGACGGGTTGGCTCAATCGGGCTGTGGGTTTGCTCGGGCACGAGGGTACACCCTTCCGGTCAGTGGCTTTGACGAGAGCATTGCCGCGCGCATTTTACGGGAAGGAGCCTTCGATTGCAGTGGATGATCTGCGTTCCTTTGGCATTCAGGTGCCGAATAATCCGCAGGCGGCCGAACAGGTAGAGGAAGGTTTTGAGGCGATGTATGCGCGGAGTGCCAAACGCCTGGTTCAACGGGTGAGCCAGGAGAGTTTTGATGCGATTGAGTTGTTGGAAAAAATCGGTGTAAGGGATTACAAGCCCGTTGAAGGCGCGGAATATCCCAATACGGCATTGGGTCGCAGGCTGCAACAGATTGCGTTGCTGGTCAAGTCGGATGTGGGGCTTGAGGTTGCCTTTACCGAGACAGGCGGTTGGGATACGCATGTGCAGCAAGGCACAACGACCGGTTCTTTCCAGCGCAGAGCAGATGAGATGTCCAAGTCTATCGCGGCATTCTGGACGGATCTGGGTACGTATCAGGACGATGTGGTTCTGATGACGATGACGGAGTTTGGTCGCACGGTGCATCAGAATGGTTCTCTGGGTACAGACCACGGCCGCGGGTCGTGTTTGTTTGTGCTGGGGAATAACGTGGATGGTGGAAAGATCCACGGAAATGTGCCTGAGAAGCTGGTGAAAGATGCGCTTGAGGATCGGCGCGATTTGCCCGTGACGACAGATTTCCGTTCTGTGTTTGCCGATGTGGCGGGTAAGCATCTGAATATCGATCGTTCCCATGATATTGCGATGTTCCCAGGTTGGGAAGGTGAGCGGTTTAAGGTGATGACGTAAAGCCATTATTGACCACTCATTTGATGCTGTACTGACACGTTGTGTTGCGCGTGTGCAGTTTACACCGCTTCAGGATAAAAAAAAACTCGAGTGTCGGAGTATGGCACTTGAGTTTTTTTCTGGAGGTTTGCCAATGATATTGCGTTTTTCACTCGTTGTTTTGTGCTGTGGTGCGTTGCTTGCGGTAGCTCCGGCGGAGGCCGATTTGCAACTGCCCTATAAGGCGGAAGGGCTGAGTAAGGAACAGGCTGCAGCGTATCTTCTGGAGCGTTTTGCCTTTGGTGCGCGCCCAGGTGAAGTGGAAAAGGTCGCAAAGATGGGTCTCGAGAAGTGGCTGGCACAGCAGTTGGCTGGCAATTTGCCAGATGCAGAGTTGGACAAGCGTCTGGAAGCGTTTCCCGCGTTGAAGATGACGCAGTTTGAAATGTCTGAAGTTTATGTGAGTAATGGGCCGATTCGCAGAATACTACAGAAAGAGGGCGCGGTTGATCCCACAAAGATGTCTCGCAAAGAGATGAATCAGAAGATAAGCGCGTATCGCAAGAAGCACGGGCTGCGTGCTTATAATGCGCTTTACAATCAGGAACTGAAGGGGCAGAAAGTTTTGCGGGCTGTGTATAGCGAGAATCAGCTCACTGAGGTGCTGACGGATTTCTGGTTCAATCACTTTAATGTGACTACGCGCGATGGTGGGGCGCGCGGTCGCACGCTTTCTTATGAGCGCGATGCGATTCGTCCCAATGTGCTGGGTAAGTTCCGCACGATTTTAGGTGCGACGGCGAAGCATCCTGCGATGTTGCATTATCTGGATAATGCAGATTCGCGTATGGCACCGCCAAGGAATCAACCCAGGCGCAAACAGGAGGTGGCATCGGGTGAGATGGGTATGGATGGTGGTATGGATGGCGGTATGATGGGTGCTCCTGCAAAGGCGCAGCCCCCTCCAAAAAACAGACGCAAGTATGGTTTGAATGAGAATTATGCGCGCGAGTTGATGGAGTTGCATACCCTGGGTGTGGATGGTGGATACACGCAGCAGGATGTTACGGAGGTTGCACGCGTGTTGACGGGTTGGGCTGCGATGCCTTATAAAAATGCGCGGAAAAATCTCGAGAAACAGATCGCAAAAGGAAGCAATAATCTCGTTCGCGAGGGCGAGTTTGTGTTCCGCAAATCGTGGCACGATCAGAAGGCTAAGGTGGTGTTGGGTGAGAAGTTCTCTGCAAGGGGTGGCATAGAAGAGGGCGAGCGCGTTCTGGATATGTTGTCCGAGCACCCTTCAACTGCGCGTTTTATTTCCACGAAACTGGCGCGTCGGTTTATCAACGATAATCCTCCCGAGGCGCTGGTCAAGCGGATGGCGAGGACTTTTAGCGAGACGGATGGAGATATCGCCGCTGTGATGGCTACGCTGGCGCAGTCCAGGGAATTTTGGACAGAGGCGAAGAAGCGCAGCAAGATGAAGTCGCCGTTAGAACTGGTGGTGAGTTCTCTGCGCGCACTGGAAGCGGATGTGAAGAATTCGCAGCCGATGATGTCCTGGTTTGACCGCATGGGCGAGCCGCTGTATGGTTATGTGCCGCCTACGGGTTTTCCGGATTATGCCGAGTCGTGGGCGAATTCGGGTACGTTGATTGCGCGAATGAATTTTGGTATCCATCTGGCTACGGGCAAAATTAGAGGGATTGAATTGAAGCAATTGTCCCGGGATAGCGCTGGTCTGACGACTGATGAGGCACTGGCGGTTTATGGCAAGTTGCTGTTGCCAGCGCAGGATACCAGTGCTATTGCGTCAGAGGTCAAAGAGACGATTCCAGATGATGCCAAACGCAAAGAGGTTCAGGTGATCAGCATGCTGCTGGGGTCGCCGGAATTTCAATACCGATAAGGATCTTTAGATTTTTTCAAGGAGGTTTGCAATGATATTTCGTTTTTCACTTGTTGTTTTGTGCTGTGGTGCGTTGCTTGCAGGGGCTTCGGCAGATGCCGGGTTGAAATTGCCCTATGAAAAGGCAGGGCTGAGCAAGGAGCAGGCAGCGGCGTATCTTTTGGAGCGTTTTGCCTTTGGTGCGCGGCCCGGTGAAGTGGAAAAAGTGGCAAAGATGGGTCCAGAGAAGTGGTTGGCTCAGCAGTTAAAGGGCAATTTGCCGGATGCTGAGATGGAAAAACGCCTGAAGGTTTTTCCCGCGTTGTCGATGACGTTGCCCGAGATGTACGACGTTTATGTTCAAAATGGGCG
>JAGWBW010000171.1:0-5377 GCA_021295695.1 Candidatus Latescibacterota bacterium | reverse complement strand
CGCGATGGTGGCGCGCGCAGTCGCGTGCTCGCTTATGAGCGCGATGCGATTCGTCCCAATGTGTTGGGCCAGTTCCGCACGATTTTGGGTGCGACGGCAAAGCATCCGGCGATGTTGTATTATCTGGATAATGCACAGTCGCGTATGGCGCCGCCACAGCAGCAGAATCAACCCAAGCCTGAGCCGAAGAAGGAAGTGGCGATGGGCGAGATGGGTATGGACGGTGGGATGGATGGCGGTATGGATGGCGGTATGGATGGCGGTATGATGGGTGGTGAGATGATGGGTGGTGAGATGGCAAAGGCTACCCCCAAGCCTGTTGCAAAGCCGAAGACGCCTCCAAGACGCAAGTATGGTTTGAATGAGAATTATGCCCGCGAGTTGATGGAGTTGCATACGTTGGGCGTGGATGGTGGATACACGCAGCAGGATGTTACGGAGGTCGCGCGCGTGCTGACGGGCTGGACTGCGATGCCTTATGGGAATGGGCGAAAAAATACCAATAAGGCAATTGCCAATGGCAATAAGAATCTCGTTCGCCAGGGTGAATTTCTGTTCCGCAATGTCTGGCACGACAAAAAGGCCAAGGTGGTGTTGGGCGAGACATTCCCCGCAGGAGGCGGCATAGAAGAAGGCGAGCGCGTTCTGGATATGCTGACTAAACATCCTTCAACCGCGCGTTTTATTTCTACGAAGTTGGCGCGTCGGTTTGTAAACGATGCACCGTCAGATGATGTGATTGATGAGATGGCGGAAACCTTTACCAAAACCGATGGGGATATCGCCGCTGTGATAGCTACGCTGGCGCAATCGCGTGTGTTTTGGGCAGAGGCGAAGAAGCGCAGCAAGATGAAGTCTCCGTTAGAACTGGCGGCGAGTTCTCTGCGCGCACTGGAAGCGGATATAAGGAATCCACAGCCGATGATGTACTGGTTTGATCGCATGGGCGAGCCGCTGTATGGTTATGAGCCGCCTACGGGTTTTCCGGATTATGCCGAATCGTGGGCAAATTCGGGTACGCTGATTGCGCGAATGAATTTCGGTGTGCGTTTGGCTACGGGCAGAATTAGAGGGATTGTACTGAAGCGTTTGCCCAGAGAGAGCGAGCACTCGCCCACAACGGAGCAAGCGTTGGCGATGTATAGCAAGTTGCTGTTGCCAGCGCAAGATACCAGTGTGATTGCGTCGGAGGTCAAAGAGACGATTTCCGCAGACGCTAAGCGCAAAGATATGCAGGTGGTGAGTATGTTGATCGGGTCGCCGGAGTTTCAATACCGGTAGATAGATGCGCTGGTTTTAGGTGAAAAGACTCGGGTGCCGAAAGGCATTCGAGTCTTTTGCGTTTCAACGAATCAACAAAGCCGTCATTGCGGCATGGTCTTAGCCGCAATCCAGAGGTTTTGGATGGTTAGGCGGGGTTCGTCTATTCGTCCTTCATCTGTGTTCATCTGCGTTATCTGCGGATTATTCGTCTATCCGTTCACATTTTTCATTGAGGCGCTGTTCGGCATCGGTGCCGCGCATTTGATGGGTGTGTGGGGCAATGCGAGGGGCTACGTTGGTATATCCCCGGGCGTTTGGTCCTTTGTTTTTGGTTGTGCCGTCCAGTACTGTTTTGAGGTCGGCGATGTCGCCGCGCCATGATAAGAGGGCGTGGCGCAGTTCGTTGCGGATTTCGAGATGGTCTGGCTGGTCGTAGAGATTGTTTTGTTCTTTGGGGTCATTGATGCGGTCAAAAAGACGGCCTTCGTCTTCTTCAAAGAAGTAATCGAGTTTCCAGCGTTTGGTGGCGACGGCGCAGGATTTGTAGAGGGTGGCGACGGCGCAGCGGCGGGGGGATTGTTCGCCTCTGGTAAGCGGCGTGAAGAGGTCGAATCCCTGCATGGTGGGGCATCCGGTGCCGGCAGCCGTGAGGAGAGTGGTGGTGATGTCATTCCAGATGGCGAAGTCTCGCGTTTCTCCTTGCGGAAGGGTGCCGGGCATGCTCATGATAAAGGGGACGCGCCAGGATTCGTCGTAGAAGTTGTGTTTGTCATTAAAGCCGTGGTCGAGGAATTGTTGCCCGTGATCAGAGGTGAAGATGATCAGGGTGTTTTCCCGGAGGTTATTCTGGTCGAGGTAGTTCAGGATGCGACCGAGGAGGGCGTCGCAGTACGCGGCATACGCATAATAGATTTTGCGCAGTTCCATGATGGTGTCGTGATATTGTGGGTCGTAGATGCGGCCAATGGCTTCTCGCCAGTATTTGATCGTGTTTGGGTCTTCGCCCGGATGGCATTCGTTTTCGGGTTTGATGCCGAGCAGGCGTTTGGTGTGTGTGGGTTGGTTTTGTTCTTCGCGGTGGGTGTAATTGAGGTCAGGCAGGTTGTCGCAGTTGTCGTAGATGGTGAGCCAGTCGCCGGGTGGACATTCGGGTGGATGCGGCGCTGGGAATGAGCAGAAGGCGAAAAAGGGACCTGAATCGCTATTGACGACTTTGTCGATTTGTTCGATGGTTTGTTTGGCGAAAAAGGTGTCGAGGAAGTGTTCTTCGGGTACGGGTGTGGGTTGTTTGTGGCAGTCTTGAGGCGTGAATCCATACTTTGGGATGTATTCCCTGTAGTCGCTCTGGTCAATGATAATGTCGAAGGTGTCGGGGGTTTGACCAAAGTGCTGTTTGCCGACCATGATGTTGGTGTAGCCCTGTTCTTTGAGGAGGTCGGGTAGGGTTGGGAAGTGGGTGAGGCGGGTCATGCCGTTTTCCCACACGCCGTGTATGGGGGCGTGCAGGCCGGTGATGAGGCTGCTGCGCGAGGGGTTGCATACCGGCGAGGGGGTGTGGCCTTGTGTGAACATGACGCCTTCGGTTGCGAGGCGATCTGTATGGGGTGAATAGGCAAATGGACTGCCCATGCAGTTGAGTGTGTCACAGCGTTGGGTGTCTGTTGTGATGAGCAAGAGGTTGGGTTGTTTTGCCATGTGTGTTCCTTTTATGTGGTGATATCAGTACCGGTCAGACAGATCTGGAACGGTGAATTTATAGCGTTCCTGGGCGTCTGAAAGCCGTTTTTGCATGTCGGCCACGCGATGGGCATAAGAAGGGTCGGCGATGGCGTTGGTGTATTCCTCGGGGTCATTGACGAGGTCGTAATATTCGTCGCCTTCGCCTTCTCGGATGTAGTGGATGAGTTTTTCGGTTTGGGTTCTCAAGCAGACCATTGTTGGGAAATACGGATAGGGCGGGTCTTCAAAATATTCAAAGAAGAGGTCTTCTCGAGGTAACTCGCCTTTGTCGGTCAGGAGTGGCCGCAGAGAGTGGCCGTGGTAGTGATTGGGTACGCCCAGGCCGGATACATCCATGATGGTTGCCGGGATGTCGAGGCTGATTACGTCGGTGTGTTCTACGCGCCCGGGGTTGGCGATGAGGTCGGGATATCGCATGAGATAGGGCACGCGGATGGATGGGTCATACATCCAGCGTTTGTCGCCCAGGCCAAATTCGCCGTGGAAGTAGCCGTGGTCGCTGGTGTGTACAACGAGCGTGTTATTGGTTTGTCCAATGGCATCAATTTTGTCGAGTGCTCGGCCCAGGGCATCATCAACACCGCGCACGGTGCGTACGTAGTTGCGCATAAAGGTGTCGTAGCGTTCATTGTCTTCGAAGTTATACGGGCGTTCGCGAAGGGTTCTGGCTTTGCCATCGCGCGATGCGCCCAGGGCATTGGGTTTGGGTAGTTCGTCGTTGGAATAGGCATGGGCATGACGCGGCGGTGGGGTGAAGGGTCCGTGAGGGGCTTTGTACCACAGGCAGATTGCCCAGGGGCGGTCGTCATTTTCATCGAGAAATTGTTCGACGTAATCGGCGAGGAGGTCGGTGTTGTATCCCTGGTGTTTGACTTCTTCACCGTCGATAATAAAGATGGGGTCTTCGTAGTCTCCCTGACCGCGAAAGCTGACCCAACGCTCAAAGCCTGGTTTGGGATCGCCGCCGGGCAGGTCAATGCCTTCGGTTCCGTAGTGTATTTTTCCAAAGAAGCCCGTGCGATATCCCGCTTTTTGTAATTGTTCGGGCCAGGTTACGAGGTCGGGGCGAATGGGTGCGCGATTGTGCGCTGCCTGGTGGGTGTGAGGATAAACACCGGAAAGATGGCTGGCTCGGCTGGGCGCGCAAAGGGGTATGGCTGTGAAGCCATTGGCAAAGCGGATGCCTTCACGGGCGAGGCGGTCCATAGCAGGTGTGTCGATGACGGGATGTCCCGCACATCCCATGCAGTCGTGTCGCTGGTCGTCGCACATGGAAAAGAGAATGTTGGGTTGTTTGGTCATTATGAATCTCCGAAAAGGGTTGGTATGTCACTTTTAACAGCTAAAGATAAAACTTTTTTTAAAGAAAATGGCTATCTCATTCGACACAATATGTTGAGTGAGGGTCAAATTCAAGGGGCGGTCGATACACTTTGGCATTATATTGAAGCAGATCGCAATGATCCGCAGACATGGGTGGATGCTGGACCGCGGAGTCCCGATTGTGGGGATCATCCGGCGATTCGCGCAACGCTTCACGAAACGGATTTGTTTGCGATGTGCAGAGAATTGGCAGGCGATTTGAGCGATGATGCAGATCCTTCGACTATTCTGGTATATCCGAGTGGCAGCGATGAGTGGGCGATCAAGTTGCCACATTTGGATGGATATAATAAGAGCGAGCAGGCAACCGTGGGTTTCGCGATTGGGGTGACGGTTTATCTGAGTGATGTAGCTCCGCGTGGCGGAGGTTTTACACTGTGGCCCGGTAGCCATAAGACTGTTGCTGAATTTTTCAAGTCGCATTCTCTGCTGGGTCTCAATATGCATCATCCCGGCGGTATTGTCGAGCGCGATATGGGCCGCATTTTTGATCTGAATGAACCTGTTGAACTGGTCGGGCAGGCAGGTACTGCGTGTATCTGGCACGGGTATATGGTTCACAGTGGTACATCGAATTGCAGCGATCAGATACGGATGGCGCTGGTGAGTCGCATTAGCACAAAGAATTGGGATCTGTTGCAGTTTGAGACGCCGGATGATATGTGGGAGTATTGGGAAGTGTGAAGTGTGAAGGAGGAACGTCATGGATTTTGTAAAATTGAGCGATGAGCAGCGGGAGTTTTTTGATGTGGAAGGGTATCTGGTGGTGGAGAATGTGCTGGGGGCTGAGGAAATTGCGCGGTTGACAGAGGCGTGTGATGAGATGATGGCGTCTTATGATGATAGGGGTAGGGCTTACAAGCAGTTTCGAGACGGGATTGTGGAGGTGCCTGTGTTTCGCTCTTTGATTGCTCATTCGGGGACGGTGCCTCTGGTGATTCAGCTTTTGAGTCCAGATATTCATTTGCAGAATACGGCGATTATTTACAAG
>JAGWBW010000170.1:3282-9499 GCA_021295695.1 Candidatus Latescibacterota bacterium | reverse complement strand
TTGTCATCTCACCACTGGAGAGATTTCTGCCATGCATCGGTGGGATAAGTTTACGGCCATCTGCGGCGGTCAGGATAGGAGATGCCTTTGTCCAGCGGTTCTGTGCCGGACTCTTGCCTGTTTGAAGGCTGCATCGCGTTGGCGAACAGACGGGAGAAGGCGCATAAGCAGCCGAAAAGCGCATGCCCTGTTGTGCCAATTTCTCGAGATTGGGCGTCTGATAAAAGTCGCTCTTTGAACCTGCGATCGCATCGTGCATCTGCACCGAAAGCCCGTCCCAACCCTGATCGTCAGAAACCATAAAAATAAAATTGGGTTGTTTTTGTGCGCCAACAGAAACATCCAGCCCCAGAACAAGCGCACCCATTGTGCCAAGTCCGGCCAGATGAATAAAATTCCTCCGGTCAATAGAAGCAGGCAATTTATGTGTGTATCTGGTCATTTTTTTCTCCGGTGGATTGGTTCCCTCCCCCCTCGGTCCTGAGTTATTAGACATGTATCTCTGGTGGGGCGTTCCCTTAGATAAAAAATCGTAGAAAAAACAAAAAACTCGGCAAGAGCCGAGTTCTGTTTGAAAATTATCCACATATCCTTTTGGGCATAAAACTAACTTACCTTGATGCCAACTTCCCAACGCTGAAGCAGTTGGGAAGGTAGGCAATTTCATGTTGATGTAGAACTTCGATAAATTGCTCAATAGAATGGCTACCGTAACCGATGGTATAAATTGGGATGGATGCTGATATTTTTTTATATCACGTCGTTGAATCTAACATGCGTTCAAATTCATCAAGATTGGAAACCTGTATCGCCTCACGGAGCAACTGCTTGAGGCGTTGTAAATCTTCAATAGCTGAAATGCGAGCAGATAAGGGATCTGTCTGGTCGAGATCAAATCGGATCTCCAACACGTCGAGGATATCTTCTATAGCGCGTTCTCTACCTCCTTGTTCAATGCCTTCCTCTCTGCCCTGCTCTCTGGCTTCCTCTCTGCTTTGTTGAGTAAGGGATTGAAAAAGTGATGATTCGCGGATCAGATCCATGATACCCTCCTTGAAAATAATACCAGAAATCGTTTCAGACTCATATACCAACTCACTCAATGCCACCATGCTTGCCAGATAATCCGCCTTATATGATCTATCGATAGGGCGCGTCCGAGCCGTGTAAATACACTGTTGCAACCACGCATCCGAGGTCATCTCTTCAGGTGGCTTCATCAATGGCGTGAAAGGAATCAGACCCGATTGCCCCGATTCGAGGACGCGCTCGCCTTCTATCTCAATCAGCCTGATCACCCTGTAATGAATCGCTATTTGGTAGCCGAGACGCTTCTGGACATAGTACCCAGGATCGCGCCGCCCAGCATTGGGGCGCAGGTAGATCACGTTGGAATAGATCGGCAGGCCGTGTTGCCGAATAGCATGCCCAATATAGCCTGCCATGCGGCGCGGCATAGGCGGATTGGTGCTGTCAGTCGTTTGAAACTCGTTGTGAACCAACACCTCCTCGTTATCAATACGCACGCGAATCAGGCTATCGGTCTGGTGTGTTTCAATCGTGAGTTGTTCTGTGTCAATGACTGCAAGAACTTCAATGTCCTCGCGTCCGAGGGTGAAACCGACAAAGTCTTCTGGATATTTCTGAATCAAGTGTTTGGAAACCGTATCAAATTCTGCCATGTAAGATGCCTGGTCTGAGGGTTGGTCGTATTTTGGACAAACGCAACAATCAGAACTCAAGCAAATATCAGGCCAATGTCACAGCATCGCGCGACAAATAGCTATGAACAGCACCAAACACACTTAATTTTTTCTTCAATATGCTGTATTGCCCCCTTTTTTTCAACTTGAATTTGTGGATCGCCTGTTTGGCGCAGAACAATCTCTGTATATTTTGATCGATAAATAGGCGGTCATGTGAAAGATATGTACCACTAATGCACACCTTTCCTCAAGCCTCACGCATTAAAATACCTTTCCAGGCCTCCTCGACTCTGGCACGCATGCGGCGCTATGCGATCCCTCGCCTCTTGCCCGGCAATCGTCATCGCAATACCGATTGGCGCAGGCTCCAAATCTTCTTGCCGTACGTTGTAGTCCGTGCCGCCCCACCTCGATCCCACTGCCACAACATCGAACCTCGCAAACCGTTCCACTCGCCGATCAAAACGCAGATACCCCAGCAGCGATGCATCCAACCCCCGTTCCCGACACGCGCCCTCGTACCAACTCCCCTCCGAGAACAACTGTGCGGATCCGGAAAGCCTTAAATCCACCCATTCCGACGTCTTTTCAGTCACCGTCAACGTCATAGCCGCATCCCGGATCGCCTCGGACGGCCAAGAAGACGTTTCTCCCCGGACATAATCCGCCAGATGATAACGCACCAGCCGTCTGATCAACCCTTCGGGCAAGGGTACGACATCGCCCACGACCGCATCCGGCGGAACCATAGACAGCACCTCTTCCCGTCGGAACCAGATGTAATCCTGATTGTGCGCCTCTCGCTTCATTCCCGAAGGTCGTGCATCTACCTCCCGGGGCAGGTCCCGAACACCCAGGTGCAAAACCAATCCGTCTTCCGGATACCCCGTCCAGCTAAATGTGGAATCCCGATACCCCAGATCTTCGATTTCCAATACCTCGCGCTGGGTCTTGCGGTTCTCCCAATTCGCCAGTGCCCGTCTCAGCATCCACAAAAACCGGTCTGGATCGCTACCCACACCATGGACCGAGGCCTTGCCGCCCGGAAACAGCCTGTTGCGACTACCCAACACTTCCCCCTCTGTCGTCACTACATATAGACCCTGATGGTTCAGCCCGTGATCGATATCCTCCAACCTGGCCTGAGCTTCCTCAAAAGAATACCCGTACCTTCCCTGCCAGGATATCAGGCGCAAAAACCGGCCCTCATCATCGGCTTGTCGCTGCAACCGGGAATTGTTCACAGCAACCGGGATAAACCGTTCGTTCAAAAACTCGATCACGCGCGGATCTGAAAATACGAGCGCACGGCCCGTAACCCCATTATTTCACGTACACCCCAGGGGATGGCCGTTCATCGCCCAGATGAACAGTGGCTTCTCCTCGCGCGCCGCCTTCTGTCGCCCCTCCCATAGTCCTCCGATCCAGGGGATATCTGTCCACCGTTCCTTTTGGGGCTGGCAGACTCCGAACAACGCCTCAAATGTCTCGTCTGTCAACGCCGGAGCAGGATTTGTTATCTCTTTGAGCATCATAACACACCTCCGTTGCATCGAATTGCGATTTTTTTGCCATCAGTATTCAAGGTTCACCTCGGGGCGCAGTATCAGAAAGCCCCAGCAGACCCAGAGTATCGCGGTACAGAATCTGGTCCGGCAGGTCTTCAGGTAGCGGAGGCAGTCGCATCTCCTGGGAAAGCCGGACCACATGGTGCAACCCTTCCACTGTTTCTTCAAAAGTAGCCACAGGATAATCTGTTCCAAAGAGCAGTTTATCCACAACCCCGTACTCGACCGCCAGCCGCAGCGAGTTGTAAAACTGCCAGGGGCGGTAGAACAGACCCGAAATATCCGAAAACATGTTCGGCTGCTTCCGGATCAGGACAATAGTCTCCGCCTCCCAGGGATGCCCCAGATGAGCGATTATCATCTTCAGATCTGGAAACCGGAGCGCGATCTCCTCCAGCAGAACGGGATTCGCGTACTTCAGCGGTGCCTTGCGCGGGAAAGTCGCTCCCTGGTGGAACAAGATGGGCAACCCGTACTCCTCCGCCCTGGCAAAAATAGCCAGCGCATTCGCATCCAGTGGGTCCCACCCACCGTAGATCGGACTCATCTTCAGACCCCGCAACCCCAGTTCTTTGACCGCACGCTCCACCTCCTCAAGCGCGTTGTCCTCAGTTGGGCAGATCGCAGCAAAACCGATCAGCTTCTCCGGATGGGTGCGCACATAATCTGCAACCGTATCATTGACAGTAAAAAAACCCGTCAGTGGCGCCCGCAGCCCAAACACGATAGCACAATCTACCTCTGCCACGGCTGCCATGTGCATATCGGGGGTAATATCCAGATCCACCTCCTTATTGCGCATAATAAAAGTCTCGCGCGCCAATTCGTCGGTCAACTCTCCCGGATAGCGCCAGAGATGTGTGTGGCAATCTACCCGATAGCCTTTCTTCGACATCGATCCTCCTTTATGAGCCTCAGCCCTTCGCAGGGCGAACGACAGCACTCGCAAACAGATCTTCAAGGCCCGGCTTCAATGGCCCGGACCACAACTCTTGAATAAGCTATTCCCTGCGCGAAAGCCTCCAGACATCCGGCTCCATATTATTTCCCGCCACCATCCATAGCGCCCCGTCAAATACGAACACACTTGCCGCGTGTCTCGTTTCCCAGGGAGTGTCGGGCAATTCGGTCCAGTTTACACCATCGGCAGAATACCACACATCGCGGCGATTCCCACTCTCTGCCCCATAGCCTTCCAGCACCCATATACGATCATCGAACGCAGCCACCTCGTGGTATTGCCTTGGTGCCCACGGAGCGTGCACCAGGTGCTGTTCCCAATTCACCCCATCTTCCGAACTCCACACATCATTGTAAAAATTCCGGATAGGCGTTGCAGGCGTATCGTATGTCCCCCCACCCAGAATCCACATTCTGTTCTTATGCACAACGGCTCCACCAATTATCCCTCTGGGTGCCCACGAAGCACTCTCAGCAACCCGGGTCCAGTTCATCCCATCGGGAGAACGCCACACATCATTGTAAAAGACCTCATCCCCGCCTGCAAAATCGGGCATTGTCTGCCCGCCCATCACCCAGATCCGGCCATCGAAAGCCAGGGTATAATGAAGCGCTCGGGAAGCCCATGGCACGCGATCATTCACCAGATCCCAATGAACGCCGTCCGCACTGCTCCAGACATCGTTCTGGTAATGGCCCTGATTGCAGTCACCACCCACGATCCACATCCGACCGTTATGTACCACATATCCTGCCGTATGCCTCCCCTCCCACGGCGCGTGAGGATTCTCAAGCGTCCACGAGACACCATTAGCCGACGACCAGACCTCACTATTGCAAATCAAGGGAAAATTGACTTTATCCCCAGGATTCCATCCGCCCAGCAGCCACATTTTATCGTTAAACACCAGTGCGCCAGCGCCATCTCGAGCCGCGAATGCAGCTTCATCAGTGACGTACTGCCACTCGTATTTGCGCCCATCGCCATCCATCTCTAAATACCTCAAGCAAAGCCAGCATCAACTTTCTATCACAACACCATTCTGATCTTTTTTCTCCGCGCGCAATTCAACTCGCCATCGGGCAATGGCACCATTAGAATCCCGTCGTTCATCAGAATGGGATCACCTTCGGGCACATCCCCCGTCCTGTGCGGTCGCAATACCGCAATAAATGTGGCCTTTTCCCGAGGTATCACCGTCTCTGCTGTCACATGATACTCCTCAAGCTGAACGCGCGCTCGCGGCGGTGGATCAAACTGATCTGTCTGACTGATTTTCAAATTTTCTGGACGCAGCAGAGACACCACACAGCCCGCATCACCCGTTGTAATTTTCAGCGTCTGTCCTTCGATATCCATCTCCGTTTCAGCGTGCAAATAATACTGAAATATCGATGCCTCGTGTGCCACCACCGTATCGCAAATCACCACAGCATCTGGTTTGGCAAACAAAATCTGCCGCGTAAATTTTTTCAGCATTCCCCCATACGCCGGGGCGGCTTCGCCAGCCACATAATCAAATACCTCCGACGTGTAAAAATCCAGAATTTCACCCATCTCGCCGTTTACCCCAATGCAATTGGTTGATTTTGTATGGTGCATCCAGTTCTTGTGGTGGTCGCTGCCGTGAATATCACGCTGCCCTGTGTGAATCAACAAACGCTCGCCAAAAGCAAATAGCGAAAATGAATTTTGCGCGTCAAAACCGTGACTCTGTGACCCCAGTGGACTGCTCTTAAAAATGATCGACACATTGTTTTTACCATCCGTCAAATCCGAATTCATCGCCACCAACCCCGTGCCGCGAAAACATTTCGAAGAAGGCAAATCCATTGGCGCTTTTGCATGCACTTCTGGCAATGCACCCCGCACAAATTCGATATAAAGCGACCGACCAGCACCCACGGCATCCAACCGGCGATCTCTCGTCTCCTCTCTCACTTTCTCCGGGTGCATATCCACATACCACTTCCAATATGGAT
>JAGWBW010000170.1:0-2969 GCA_021295695.1 Candidatus Latescibacterota bacterium | reverse complement strand
CACGCCAATCTCACCCAGAAAATGCCAGGCACGACCGGCATGGCTGCCATAAGGATGCCACAAATAGCGCATCTGAACCGCCAGATGATCGTACATCTCCTGCCCCTGCACCTTCATCACCGCGCGGCATATTTCGCGTTCTTCTTCGCACAGCAAATCGTTCACAAACGTATAAGTACGGCAAAAATAGTAATTGTAGGGCATACCCGCTTCGTCATTATACCGATAGCCCGTCGCCCCCAGAGGATCCCATTTGGCACACGCCAGCAGCAGTTCTTTCGCCTTCTCGCCATAGTGATCTTGCCCACCCAAAAGCCGAGTAAAAGCCAGTGTCGCCGCGCTGTTTAACACGCGAATCGTGTACATCCGATTTCCCCACCAGATCTCCCGCCATTCCTCACTCAGAACAACAGTCCCCTCGGGATACAGGGGCGGTTCCCTGGTGGATGGCATATCGGCCAAAATATCTTCGCACGTTGCGACCAGATCGTCGTAAATCGGTTTCAGATCACCCCGCGCTCGTGCGCGCAAGCTATCCAAATCCTCTGGACGCAGAAACAGGCGTGGATGGCTCTTGGGGATGCGTCCGATCAATTCACTGCGTTTGGGCAAGGGCAATGCGCTTGCATTCTGGGCAATCACAAAAGCGCGCCCCGAACTCCATTCCGACACCTGCCCATCTCCATCGGCAAACCGAAACCGCCAATACCACTGTCCCGAATCAAATACCTCTGCTGCGCGGTGAACCGTATATATCAATCCCTTTGCCTCGTACGCGATATCTGAAAAATCCGCGACCCGCGCACACTGGATGTCATAGCTCGCAGCATTCTCCTGCGGACGCCACACAAATGCCGGTGGCGTCTCCTCTGTCGTCACATTTTCCGGTCTAAATCCCCATTCTCCCGGTCCTGCAGGTGTTTCGTCAATTTTCAATGCCATTTTTCACTCCTCCACTTTATCGGACGATCCGGCGGAAGGGTTCCGAGTGCAGATCGCAAATGAGCAGATCGTCGATAGAATCATTTTCAAGCCCCTGTTTGATAACGCGCAAAGAGGCTTCAACGGCTTCAGCAGTAATACGCACATCTTCTTCGGTATGTGCAAGCGTGGGTCCAAAGCCCATGTAACAATGCACACCCCGGCGGGCCATTTCCTGAATAAACAGCGTCTGAACCTTGCCGCGCAATGCCTCATCGGGCAAATCGAGCACCAGATTGGGCGTTGCGGGAAACCCTTGGCAAGATCCCGAAAGACCAGCAGATGAGACGGCTTCGTCAATTGCCACAGCTACTTTTTGGCCCATTTCAGATAGGTGTGTCTCGCTGTCGCGCCTTTTGAGTTCGCGGATGGTCGTAAGTGATGCAACTGGACCGATATTGTCGCTCCAATACGAACTGGAAATAAACATCGCCTTAGCGGGTTCCATTGCCTCCCGAGATCCGACAACAGCCCCCATCGGATACCCATTGGACATACCTTTGGCAATCACCGTGATATCTGGCGTAACACCTAAATATTTTTGCATACCGCCCAGAGACTCGCGCCAACCGCAGGAGACTTCGTCGAAGATGAGCAGAACACCGTGCCTGCGAGCGAGTTCTTTGACCCCTTCGAGATACCCCTCTTCGGGCCACTCAGATCGCGCGGGTTCCATCATAACCGCGGCAACCTCGCCCTGATATTCGGTCAGCAAACGGCCGAGCATGTCGAGATCGCCATAGATAAATGGAATCGCCGTTCCCGCCAGAGCACGCGGCACGCCAATCGGCTCAATACCGGCAAAGGGATATTCTCCGCTCTCGGGATCGACGAGATAATTTGCCGATTGGTACCAATCGTGCCATCCGTGATAACCGCAAAAAAGAATGATGTCTCGATTTGTCGTGCCTCGAGCGATGCGGGCAGCTACCGCACAGGCTTCCCCTCCCCCCTTTGTATAACGCACCATTTCAGCGCTCGGTATGGTATTGATCAATTCATCTGCCAGTTCAATTTCGAGCGCACTGTTCATAGAATGCAGACTTCCACGATCGATCTGCTTTTTAACAGCACCATCGACAACGGGCCCCCAAAGCGCGAATCCAATCGATATATTCATTGCCATCAACATCGACAAATCGCGCGCCTTTTGATCGCGCGACATAGAGAGGACTAACGCCATTTGCAACCCGGTCAGCTCTTCGGCTGATGAGCTGTGTCCACCCCGGAATGCGTTCTCCTGCTTTCTTATACAGTTCTAACGATCTCGTGACATCATGTGACATGTCTATTCCCGCCAATTGAATATGACGCCCAGCATAGATTTTTCACGCGCATAGGCCATTTCATAAGCCTGGACCATTTCCGTATAATGCAAACGGTGCGTAATAAGACGGCTGGGCTGAAGTCTTTTTTCTGCCATCAGAGAAAGAACGTGATTGCAATGACCCAAATCATGCGGATATAATTGGGCATCTTCTCCATGCACGGCAATCAGAGATATCCCCTTGGCGTAAAACCATTCCATTGCCAGAGGATTAAAATCAAGCGGCGGTTCGCCCCGCCCCATAAGGCTGACAATAGAAACCCGACCATTTGGCCGCACAATTTCAACAGATGTTCTAAAAGCGGGCCAGGGATTCGCCGTAAGAATAACCAGGTCAATGCCTCTACCATTTGTAAAAGCGTCGAGTTTCTCTTCGAGGTCAGGATCATCTGATAAATAAGCCGCATGCGCCCCCATTCGTTTTGCCATATCTAACCTGATGGGACTATTGCCAAGCCCAACGACACAGGCACCAAACAAAGGACCTAAAGCGACTGCCCCCAGGCCCAGAACACCCAGACCAACAACGGCGACATTTTCACCGGGTCTAAATAATGCTTTGTGGTAACAATGTGCGCTGAGCGCATAGAGGTGTGCATACACACCATCTTCATCATCGACTCCAGGAGGTACTTTGAAGATGTCACCAAACTGGCTTATG
>JAGWBW010000169.1:2628-8044 GCA_021295695.1 Candidatus Latescibacterota bacterium | reverse complement strand
CTTAACCAATTAATCACGGTGCGGTGATGAAAAAGCCCCCATCCTTTGGGGTTTCTATATGGTAACCTATGTACAATTTTAACTTTAACGTACAGAATATTGAAGATGGTCAGGGCCTGGGTATTGCGCTGACCGGAATGATCATTGTATTCAGCGTTTTGACATTGATCAGCGTATTTATTGTAATATTGCCCAAAATATTGGCTGTTGTTGCAAGGAAATTTCCCGAATCTGTGGGACATCACGGCGTCCCCGTACAGACTGAAGATGATAACTCTGCACTGGCTGCCATCGGTTTTGTCATGCACATGAGGCGCAGTACCGAAATCAAACAAAAAGTTTAGAACAGTTTCCAAGGTATTTGATGGACATATTTTACGATTTTTTAAATACAACTGGATTTGCCAACTTGAGTTGGGGCAATGTCATTATGATCGCAATCGGCATTGTGTTTATTCATCTGGCGATCACCAGAGATTACGAACCTCTGTTGTTGCTGCCAATTGGTTTTGGCATGATCGTGGGCAACATCCCCGCTATTCCGAGCATGGCCCTCGGCGTTTACGACGAGGGCAGTGTATTGCGCTATATTTACTTTGGCGTGACATCGGGCCTGTTCCCACCGCTAATCTTTTTGGGAATTGGCGCAATGACCGATTTTTCCACACTCCTATCCAATCCCAAACTGGTATTATTAGGCGCAGCGGCGCAAATGGGCATATTCCTGACCCTGATCGGTGCGCTATATCTGGGCTTTTCACCTTCCGAATCCGGAGCCATCGGAATCATTGGCGGTGCTGATGGACCGACGGCGATTTTCTTATCTGCCAAATTGGCGCCTCATCTTTTGGGAGCCATCGCCATCGCCGCGTATTCGTACATGGCACTTGTACCAGTGATTCAGCCACCGGTTATGAAGCTATTGACATCAAAACGCGAGCGCCTGATTCGCATGCCCGAACCGCGCAAACCCTCCAAGCGCGAACGCATCATTTTTCCAATAGCTGGCTTCTTAATTGCAACCTTAATTGCACCGGGCGCATTGACTCTGCTGGGCATGCTATTTTTTGGCAACTTGCTAAAAGAGAGCATGGTGACAGATCGATTGGCAGAGTCCGCACGCACGGCAATGGTCGATATCGTGACAATCTTGCTCGGTTTCTCCGTGGGCGCCAGCACAGAGGCACAGACATTCTTGACCCCTGATTCGCTTTTGATTTTTGGCCTGGGCGCGCTATCTTTTGCAGTGGCTACAGCCAGTGGCGTCCTATTTGCAAAATTGATGAACGTGTTGACAAAAGAAAAAATCAATCCCCTCGTAGGTGCCGCAGGCGTATCGGCAGTGCCCGATTCTGCGCGGGTCGTGCAGATGGTGGGGCAACAAGAAGATGCCCACAACTTTTTGTTGATGCACGCCATGGCACCCAATGTGGCCGGCGTGATCGGCTCAGCTGTTGCCGCGGGGATCTTGTGGTCGGTATTGGTCCATTAAGCTTGACGAAGGATTTTAATTATGGCAAAGAAAAAAGTAATATTTATGTGTACGGCATTTCGCGATGGCTTTCAGTCGGTTTATGGGGCGCGGGTGTTCACGCCCGACTTTTTACCTGCAGTAGAGGCCGCACGCGAAGCCGGAATTGATTATCATGAAGCCGGTGGCGGAGCGCGGTTTCAATCCCTGTACTTCTATTGCAATGAAGACGCATTTGCAATGACCGATGCATTTCGTGAAGCCGCAGGACCAGAGGCTAACTTGCAGACCCTCGCCCGCGGTGTGAATGTGGTCGGATTGGAATCACAGTCGAGCGACATCATCAAGTTGCACGCCGACTTGTTCAAAAAACACGGCATCACCACCATCCGCAACTTTGACGCCCTCAACGACGTCAACAATTTGATCTACAGCGGACAGTGCATCGCAGATGCGGGATTGCACCATCAAGTATGTGTGACCTTGATGGAATTGCCCCCAGGCTGCACCGGGGCACACGACGCAGATTTTTATGAACAAACACTCCGCGAAATTTTAGATGCCGATATTCCATATCACTCGGTGTGTTTCAAAGATGCCTCGGGCACGGCTGTGCCATCAAAAGTGTATGAGACCATTAAACGGGCACGCCAACTGCTGCCCGACGGCACATTTATCCACTTTCACACCCATGAAACAGCCGGGATCAGCGTGCAGGCCAATCTGGCCGCGCTGGAAGCAGGAGCCGATGCCATCGACCTGTCGCTGGCGCCGTGTTCAGGGGGCACATGCCAGCCCGATATCCTGGTCATGTGGCACGCTCTTCGCGGCACAAACTACGACCTGGACATCGATATAGAGAAAGTCCGCGACGCCGAGGAAGTATTTAAGGAATGCATGGCGGATTACTTTTTGCCACCAGAAGCCACGGCAGTTGAACCCATGATCCCCTGGAGTCCAATGCCGGGTGGCGCGCTCACGGCCAATACGCAGATGTTGCGCGACAATGGCATCATGGACAAATATCCTGACATGATCAAAGCCATGGGCGACGTGGTGGAGCGGGGTGGTTTTGGCACATCTGTCACGCCCGTGTCGCAATTCTATTTTCAACAGGCATTCAACAATGTGATGTTTGGCCCTTGGGAAAGAATCGCCGAACCTTATGGACAAATGGTACTCGGTTATTTTGGCAAAACCCCCGTCCCTCCCGAACCCGAAGTTGTGAAAATCGCGTCAAACCAACTGGGACTTGAGCCCACAGACCAGCCGCCTTTGGAACGCAATGATGCCGATCCAGAAAAAGGGAGAGATGCTGCAAAAAAACTATTGGACGCCGAGGGAATTGAGGCGACAGATGAACACATCTTTATCGTAGCGACATGCGGCGATAAGGGAATGGATTTCTTGAAAGGCAATGCCGAAGTCGGCGTGCGGAAAATCGAAAAGCAGGATGACGCACCCGTACCAGTTGCCGACGGTGCAGCAGAATATAAGCTACAGGTCAATGGCAAATCTGTGCGCGTGCAAATTGACGGCAATATCGCCACCGTAAATGGCACAGCTTATACAGTGGATATAGAAGACTCAGTATCTACACAGGCGTCAACACCCGCCAATGCCGAACCCGTAAGCGCGCAAATGCCCGGAAAAGTCATTCGAATTTTGAAACACGCAGGAGATCACGTCCAGGCGGGCGAAGCGATCCTCATTCTGGAAGCCATGAAAATGGAAGTCCAGATCACCTCTCCCAATGCGGGCACAGTCGTCGAAATGCCCGTCAACGTCGGCGATCAAGTATCCAATGGTCAGACACTTGCGATGGTGGGGTAAAACGCCTCACTTAAATCGCCGCGACATCGCCTGCCCAAATCTCACTCACCTGACCGTCTGACCCGCGCAACAAAAGCTGACCACAGTCGCCAAATCCCGCGAGAACACCCGTTTTCACATCATCGCCTTCGCCAACCGAGATCTCCTCACCAATATAAACACAGCGGTGTTCCCACGCTATGCGGAGTGCTGGAAATCCCTCGTTTTCCCAGCGATCAATCCACGGAGCAGTGGATGAAAGGACTTGCGCGAGTACCTGTGCGAGAGCATACTCGCGTCCCGTTTCAAGACGCATAGAAGTAACGGGACGGTCAATCAGCGCCGCGGTCGTCGCATCCATATTCACATTGAGACCAATACCAACGACAATCGCCGTGCCATCGGGCTGTTTTTGGTCGCTGCGCTCAAGGAGCATACCGCAAACTTTGGCACGGTCAATCAAAACATCATTGGGCCACTTGGTTTGCGTACTTATACCATAAGTTTTTAGCGCATCGGATACACCCAGAGCAATAGCAATGGGCAGGGAGGTCAGTTGGGAAAACGCGGCTCTTGTAATGAGAAGAAAAGAAAACGTAAGATTCTCATTTACCTGAGCGATCCATTCACGTTGGTAACGCCCTCGTCCAGCAGTCTGTTCCCGCGCAGCAAGGACAAAGCCAGAGGAAAGCCTCTCACCTCCGGATAGACGTTGGAGAAGATGCGTATTGGTCGAAGCGAGTTGGTCGTGCCATTCGGGAGGTAGAAAGTTCATAAAAATTGGTCGCATCAAGAAATGTGATAAAATCTGGCGCGTGTGATCAGGGATTATCGCATTTATTTTATCGATTTGTCTCGCAAAAAATCTAAGGGTCTGTCACTGCCATCTCTTGACAATAGAATGGAAATACTACATACTGTAAAAGATGTGCGTTATGTGTTGGGATTTCAAAACATCTACTGACATGATGTAAATCAGTAAATCCTGAATATTGGAGACAGCCATGACGACAATTAAAATTGCAACTGACTTCTCAGACACGCCGGGAGCGAGATTTTGCTCAGATGGCCCTTTTTCTGGAGAAGAATTTAGAGAAAAGATACTGATGCCATTGTTTGAAAATGGATCGGAGAAAGATAAAATCCATATTGACCTGGATGGCACAGACGGGTATGTGTCTTCATTCCTTGAAGAGGCATTTGGAGGACTGGCAAGAATTGTAGGCCCTGCGAAGGTTAAAGAAAGAATCGCTTTCAAGTCAACAGAATTTGGCTATATGATACCCAAAATCGATGAATTTATTAGCAATTGTGAAGCCACTGCAGTCTGACAAAATGACCAGAACCTTAGTACAGATTATCCCCGCTCTTGTAGTGGGGATTCTTATTGGTGTATTTTTAAGCATTCAGGATTATTCGAAGCTCAGAGAAATCACGCTTGGGGAATTGTTGAACATTCTCACAAACTTATTCTTCATTGGTATTGTCACCTATTACATTATCCAGAGATCGAATACCGATTTAAAACGCCGAGAAATGTTGTTGGGATATTTTGATGAATTGAGAGAAAAATTGCGCGACCTCAACAACAAAGTCTTGGCTAATACCGAACATCCAGACATGTCTGAGACAAGATCTATAAAGCGGCTATTCAAAGAACTTGGGATATTTATGGCAGATGCACAAAAGAAGTGCTCTCATTCAGAAGTTCAAAAATTATTTCGTACTTCACCAGAAAATTTTCTCGAAGGGTGGCAAGATTATTGGGCTGTAGCAACCGAATCGCCGTTTATGTCCATTTCACTTGATCCGATACCACCTGAACAGATTGACAAAATTTCCTCAAGCCATGATGCACTGCAAAGTAGATTGAGATCCTGGCAAATGGGCTTATACTTTAACACACCTTCCTAACACCAGGACTGTATAGAGCCTGAACATTTTAACAATTGGAGCCTGCTTATGAAAACTATTTTATTCGCGCTGGTATTGAGTTTGTTGGTTGTCGCAATGCCACTGGCAGATCAGCCCAATTACAAGGGCCACGCAATTTCGATGTACGGCGACTTAAAATACGGACCTGACTTCAAACACTTCGACTATGCCAACCCCAACGCACCCAGGGGCGGCACT
>JAGWBW010000169.1:2004-2424 GCA_021295695.1 Candidatus Latescibacterota bacterium | reverse complement strand
GAAGATGTCGTTTTTACTTTTGAAACACTTCAAACCAAAGGCCATCCTTTTTATCGCAATTATTATGCGGATATCAAACAAATTGAAAAGATTGACGAGCGGCAGGTAAAATTTACATTTGGCGGAAAGGACAATCGGGAATTGCCCCTCATTGTTGGGCAAATGGCGATCTTGCCCAAACACTATTGGGAAGGCAAAAATTTTGAAGAAACAACACTGGAACCACCCCTTGGCAGCGGACCTTACAAAATTGAAGCATACGATCCCGGGCGTTCAATCACATATCGGCGCATCGAAAATTATTGGGGTGCGGATTTGCCTGTAAAAAAGGGGCGCTATAATCCTGACGTCATTCACTACGATTATTACAAAGACATAACCGTAGCAACCGAAGCGCAAAAAGGCGGCGAATTTGATTTT
>JAGWBW010000169.1:0-1897 GCA_021295695.1 Candidatus Latescibacterota bacterium | reverse complement strand
CAAATTCGCCGATCCCAAAGTGCGACACGCGCTGGCTCATGCATTTGATTTTGAATGGACCAATACCAATCTGTTTTACGGGCAATACGCACGTTCGACGAGTTATTTTTCTAACACAGAACTCGCCTCGTCGGGATTGCCCCAGGGACAGGAACTCGAAATATTAGAAGCATTTCGCGGACAAGTCCCCGAAGAAGTATTTACCGCAGAATACAAACCACCCACAACAGATGGATCGGGCAATATCCGCCAGAACTTGCGCATAGCCGCCCGGATGTTAAAAGCAGCCGGATGGTCGGTAAAAGATGGGAAGCTCACCAGCGATGCATCGGGCGCAACCATGGTGATTGAGTTTCTGATCAACAATTCTCCTTCATGGGAGCGCATTGTGGGACCATATATCCAAAACCTGGAGCGGCTCGGCGTGGAAGCGGCAATTAAAATTGTGGATACATCGCAATATCAAAATCGCATTCAAGAGTACGATTTTGACGTCATCGTATCTTCCAGAGGACAATCGCTAAGTCCCGGCAACGAACAGCGCGGTTACTGGACATCGGCAGCTGCGGATGAATCAGGCACGAGAAATTATGCGGGCATTAAAGACCCCGTCGTAGATGCGCTGGTAGATCAGCTAATCAACGCACCCGACAGAAAAACCCTCGTGGCGACCACCCGCGCATTGGACCGCGCCCTCCTGTGGGGCCACTATGTAGTGCCGCACTGGCATATTCGCGCACACCGCGTGGTGTATTGGAACAAATTTGGCAAACCCGATATTTCGCCCAAGTACATGCCGCAACCCGGGCAGTACTTCCCCGATACGTGGTGGGTCGATGCTGCAAAAGAAGAGGCCTTAAAGAAAAATTAAGTACCATGGGATCCTATATTTTAAGACGCTTTTTGCTATTCTTCCCAACGCTACTCGGCGTAATGGTGATCAATTTTTTGATCATTCAAGCCGCGCCCGGTGGGCCTGTTGAGCAAGCCATCGCGCAGATACAGGGCCATGAAGTAGATGCGTCTGCCCGTGTGAGCGGCGATGGGGGCGAACTATCCTCATCTCAAACCCAGCGACAGCGCAGTGAGGGATCAACGAGCAAATACCGCGGCGCACAAGGACTTGACCCCGAACTAATCGCGGAATTGGAGCGGATGTATGGCTTTGACAAATCGGCTCATGAACGCTTCTATCAAATGATCGTGCGCTATTTGCAATTCGATTTTGGCGAGAGTTTTTATCGCGACCAAACCGTTGTCGATATCGTCCTTGACAAAATGCCCGTATCCATTTCCCTCGGATTGTGGACGACATTACTCGTTTACCTGATCTCAATTCCACTGGGCGTGACCAAAGCCGTGCGCGACGGGTCCAAATTCGACGTATGGACATCGGGCGTGATCGTCATAGGCAATGCCGTGCCGGGATTTATGTTTGCGATCTTCTTAATCGTGTTATTTGCCGGCGGCAGTTATTTCGACTTTTTTCCCCTGCGGGGATTGACCTCCCCCGAATGGGATCAGTTTGGCCTCTTTCACAAAATCACCGATTACTTCTGGCACCTCGCACTGCCCATCGCATCCATGGTAATTGGTGGATTTGCCGGCCTGACCCTCTTGACAAAAAATTCCTTTTTGGATGAAATCAACAAGCAATATGTCATGACAGCACGAGCAAAGGGGTTGGAAGAGCGCCGCGTATTGTACGGGCACGTTTTTCGCAATGCGATGCTCATTGTGATCGCGGGGTTCCCAAGCGCATTTGTCAATATCTTGTTTACGGGTTCGCTATTGACCGAGATAATCTTTTCGCTCGATGGCCTGGGCCTCCTGGGCTATGAAGCCACGGTCAACCGCGATTATCCAATCATGTTTGCCACGCTTTACTTTTTTACCT
>JAGWBW010000168.1:5480-7910 GCA_021295695.1 Candidatus Latescibacterota bacterium | reverse complement strand
TTGTATGTATAGTAGTTCTACACGCACGTTGTCTTGCGCTACACCGATCCGGTAGCGCGGACTGGACTCGAAACTATAGGAAGAATACATATGGCACAGGCACAAGAACGACCACACATACTCATTCTCACGACGGACCAGCTACGGGCGGATTCCATGGGCTGCGCCGGTCATCTGCGGGTCAAAACGCCGGTTATCGACTCGCTTGCCAACGACGGCCTGCGGTTCAGCAATTGCCACACTGTGTCGCCGGTCTGCCAGCCGTCGCGCGTGTCGTTTATCACTGGCACCTATCCTCATAACCACGGCATCTGGTACAATCGCGGCGAACTACCGATCAACTACCCGACGCTGTTCTCCCAATTGCGAGACGCGGGCTACCACACGGCAACCGTCGGCAAGTCTCACCTCTGGAGCCACAAGAAGGTGTCTCATTTGCGCGAAGGCGAGCCGTATTTGCAAGCGCTCGGCTTTGACGTCATTGACGAACTCGGTGGACCGCGGGGGAGTCTCAACTCGAGCTCGTACTTCACCGACTATTTGCGCGAGAAGGATCTGTTCGAGCTCTTCGTCAGCGATACGCGGGAACGGGTTCGCGACCCAAAACTCGTCAAACCGGCGGCGTTTGAGGAAGACGACCACATGGACGGGTACGTGGGCAGGCGCTCGGTCGAGTTCGTCGATTCTGCGCCCGATGACCGCCCGACCTGTCTGTTCGTCAACTTCCCCGGACCACATGACCCCTGGGATGCGCCGGGGAAGTACGCCACCATGTATGATCCGGCCGATTCGCCGCCCGCCATCGGCGTGCCACCACGACCTGCCACGCTTCCCGACGAAGTCGCTCAGAAGGAGGACTTCAAGACGGAGCCAGGCCTGACTGCCGAAATCGCCGCCGCGATCCGGGCAAATTACGATGGCAAGATCACATTTGTCGATCACTGGTGCGGTGAGATCCTTGCGGCGTATGAACGACGCGGCTGGCTCGATGATCTCTGCGTCGTGTTCTGGTCCGACCACGGCGAAATGACCGGCGATCACGGCAGGGTGTTCAAACGCACCTTTCACGAATCTGCGTTGCGGGTCCCCCTGATCCTGCGCTGGCCCGGACGGGTACCGCCCGGTATCGTCTGCGACGCACTGGTGGAAACCATCGACGTTGGCCCTACCTTGCTGGAAGCCCTGGGACTCGACCAGTTGCAGATGTCCCTTGGGCAGTCGCTGGGGCACCTTTTCGCGGAACCGACCGCACACCACCGTACCGAGGTGCTGTCAGAGATCTACTACGGCGGTTCGCGCAATACGATGGTAAAAACCGAACGCTACAAGTACGCTATGGATCAGCACGGCATGGGGTATATGCTGTACGACATACAGCAGGACCCGGATGAGCAACACAATCTGATCGGCGATCCCGAGCATCGGGATACGGAGAACGAGATGCGGGATACGCTGCTTCGCCGCCTCACAGCGAGTGCGTTTGTCATGGATAGCGTAAACCTGTGAAAACGGCCTCCAAGACCGGCACGTCTAAGTAGCAACTACTCTCTGATCGGCCGCCCGAGTTTCGCTATCTTCATCTCCAAAAGCTGCGTTCTCTTCGTCATAATACCTGTTGTATCGTATCTTGTTCCCCCCGCTTACCCACACGCCGCGAAACAGTGTTTGCCGTTTTGGTGGCATTGTAGCAATCACTTCTTTGGGTACGCTGCGACCTCCCCATCTGCTGTTTACGGCATTGTAGAGGTGAAACAAGCTCAACCGCTGGCGATTCTCGTTTGTCCACAGAGTACCGGTATGGCATAGTGCTTCTGTGAAGATCAGCGCAGAACCTGCAGGGCATGTATATGTGTCCCAAATTTCGCTCTCGCGGTTGCTCAATGACTCGGGTCGTTTAAATGCTGCCTTGTGGCTGCCAGAAGCCAGCATGGTGCCCCCGTCACCCGGCTTGATCTCATTTAATTCCCAAACCACGCGTGTCAATCCTGAATGCACCTTGCCCGGAAGCATCTGGTAGATGTGTGAATTTCCAATAAGATTGAAATAGCCGCTGCCCCCGTGAGGCTTGAATTGATCGTATCCCGCCTCGCGATAGTCCGTGCGTGTGCGCTCAAATGTAAACCCATAACAGTCCTCGGATGCCAACTGTTGACTTGCAACAACCTCATTCAAAATCCCGACAATTACGGGATGATCTAGCAGCACTTGAGAAGGTCCTCCCACCGGATTCCGTTCTTCTGGTGGAAGCGACTCAGGCTCTTTAACGAGCTTCATCTGGTGTTCCTGGATCTCTGCCAGTTGATCGCCCTCAATCAATCCCGGCAGGCAAATCCAGCCCTTCATATCAAACAGGTATTTGTGCTCTTCGGTCATAGGAATGACCGGGAGTCCATCGGCATTGGTGGTCGGTAACATTCCGCCCACATCAGA
>JAGWBW010000168.1:0-5450 GCA_021295695.1 Candidatus Latescibacterota bacterium | reverse complement strand
GGTTGTTGGGATAAGGTAGGTTAATACCTTAATCGCTTGTTGTCAATCCCATGCGGAGAAGCCCGATTCTCCCGGAGAGTTCTGGTGCGTGTGGGATAGCTCCAATGATCCAGACACCAATCTGATTGAAGTCCAGGATCATTTCTTGAGATCAGCAGCGTCCTCAGCAATCCACTGTTCCCACATCAGTTCATCTGGTTGCATAAATCCACTATTGGCTCGTCGAAATACTTTTTCATCTTCCCCCAATAGGCGCAGGAGTCGTCGATTTCCAGTAGCTCGGGCTCTCGATTTGACAGATTCAGAAATCGGTCCAGAATAATTAGCCCTGTGTTTGAGCCAGGAATGATTCATCGTTAAAAAGAAAAGATACCGATAGTTCTTTGAATAATTAGCTGTTCCCGAGTGTACGATCGCATTGTGGAACACTGCGATATCTCCAGATTTGGGATAAACAATGACTTCGTCGGGATGGGGTTGTTTTCTTTCTTCTGGCGTTAAAGACAGGGCTTTCATGTGAGAACCTGGAATAATTCGCAGGGGACCAATTTCATCATCGAGATCCTGTAAATAGCTCAGGGCATTAAAGAGTAAGGGTCTATTGTAAACGCCTTCCTGAGGAAACTCGGCAAACATGTCCCGGTGAAAACCCAGCACCGGGTTTGTGTTTGGGTCCTGTGGCGCCGTGCGGCGGTACGTGATTGATTCGAGTTGGACATGAGGTCCGACGATCATCTCAGCAAAGTCCAGGAGGCGCTCATTTGACAATGCAGAAAGAACGAGATCGGGTTTGTGTTCTAACACATCGACAAAGACCTGGGGTCGGCTGCCATCGCAATTGGGGATGCGATCACCGATTTCTTCAAATGAATCCCGCATGGCTTTGACCCAGTCATCGTCCAGCATCTTTGGGAAAAGTGTAAATCCAGCGGTTTTAAATTCTTCAAGGTGTTCCTGGAGAGATTTGGTGTCTTCTCGCATTTTCAGCCTCCTGGTGTCTTTTGTATTTCAGTGTAGCTCTGATTGTCCATGACTTCCCAATATTCAATGGATCATTCCTTATGTATCAGACGATAAAAGTGCTAACTGCCAGTCGCGTTGTTCTCATTTTGTAACTTCTCACCAGTTCTGATCTATAATTAGAAATCCTTTCGCTTTACACAGTTCACTGTCCTTCCACCCGTAAAAGAGGAGCAGGCCATCTCTTACATTTCCTTTTGGATCTTTAATCGGTTGAATATTGTTAAATTTCCAACCGGCATACTCCGGGGCACGTGGCGTCAAATCTCTCACTCTTTGCCAGGTAAATCCACTATCTGTAGAGATCCACTCTTCAATATCTCCTCCACCTCTGGCGTCCATGTTGCCGCACTTTCCTTTTATAAATTTGTGATCACCTACTATCAGATAAGCATGTAGCGTGCCACTTTCATCCAGCCTGAGATAGCAACTGTTCCAATCATCAGTGGCAGGGGTGATAACCGTCTGTATCCATTCACGATTGATATACCTCACATAATAGTAATTGCACCTGTCGGGCACATCTTCCGATAGCACATGCAAAAAGGCCGGATTGTCATTTTCATCGATGACAATATCAGGTGGAACGCCTGCCCCTCTCCAATCGGTATCCCAAATTTTGCATTTGTCATTTGCAGTGCCAATATCAATGGGCGTTCTGACTGTCTCGCCATCAAAATTTGCGACCTCATGCGTTTGAAGGTTGATTTTTACATAATAGAGATTGTATTTGAGGCCGAGATTCTTTTTGGTTCCATAACGAGGATTGTAAAACTTTTCGGGGATATCCTTCTTATTGTCATCATAAGAACAAAATACGGCGTGCAAAAACTTTCCATCTTTACTCGGAAAGCAAGTGTGATAAGAAGACCACTCATTCAAGTCCATCGGATCATTTACTGTTGCCGTTTCTTCCCCCATGTTTAAATCTGTGACATCATTTTCAGGCCCTGACCAGGTCTTACCTTCATCGTCTGAAATTAAATATGACCACGAACTTCTGTGCTCTCCTGTTCGGAAATAAACCACTTGTCTATTGTTGTATATGTGATAAACCGTAGGGTAGGAAAGCGAGTTTCTTATTTCAGGGGCTGGAGACCAGTCTTCTACACTGTTTCCAATATCCGCTACCTTTTTTGATATTAAATGTGTTCCTGGCGTTCTATGACAACCTGACAAAATATGTAAAAAGGCATCATTATCAGCCCAGATTATGGGGCAATAATGCTGGTCGTTTGAGCCTTTGGTCCCCAGCTGTAGGGGAGACGAGAAGGACTTTGTCTCAGGGGTAAAAGAAATAACAAAAGGATATGTCTTTTCCCTGACCTCAGCATCCATTGGTGCCCCGCCATTATAAACGATATATACTTGATTGTTGATAAAGATGGCTTGAGGGCGCTGCCTTCTGTCATAGATCATTTTTAATTGTCCCCCACTTCCAAAGGGAACAACAGAAAAGTCCGTTTGTTTCTCAGTATCCACAGCCTGACCTCCAAATGCAATCGGTAAAATAAGTTCGCATGGTGAAGTTTCTTCAATCTTGATGAAATACCTCGCGCAGTGGTATGCAGACCGGCGAGTTGTCGGGGTTGGTATCCATCATTTGCGTTCACGCTGAGCAGTCCCGGCGTCTGTTGTACCGGTATCAAATGCCCATCCATCCCACATGTTGTCAACGGTCGCTGGCACATCCTCTCGAAAGTTTCGGGTATCGACCCACCACTGACGGTTTGGTGCTGGTCCATGCGACAGGTTAAAATATGGCGTCAAACCATCTCGTTGATACTCACAGGGAACGACGAGACGCACGACAGGTCGATCGCGCTCAGCAGAACGATTGACACCTCCTCCGTGAATAAGGCGAGGATGCCAGAAAACAACGTCTCCTGCTTTGCCTGAAAACTCCACTGGTGTGATCTCTCTCAGCACATTGTCACGGGCTTTGCTATACGGCTCTGCGAGGTCGGAGTCAAGGGGACCGTAAACAGTACTGTGATACAAGTGACTCATGTAATGTGACCCCGGCCAGATTGTAAAGCCACCACAGTGTGGAGGCACCGTATCTACAAAAACCATTGCAGACAATTGAGCCGCTGTATGGTCTCCATGGGGGGCCAAACGACTTTCTGAATTTGGTGGTTTTGGAAATATACAATAGACCCCGCGCACCCGTTTTGAACGCTTAACCGGCTCGCCGATAAACAGTGAAACCAACTGCCGCATACGCGGGTGATTGGCGATCTTATCGACAAAAAAAGGCTCTGTACCAATTTTACGCGAGCGCATCTTCCATGTGCCGCGCGCAAACTGCCCTGCCTTTTCGGCATCCGTCTCTGTCCATTGTCCGTGTGGCGCATTGAACCACGTTTGCACATCGTCGCGTTTGACAATCTCACGCGGCACATTTTCCCACACGTAATCCACGATCCGGTCAAACGTCTCCTTCTCTTGCAGAAACCCACGTTTCACAAGAAAACCATTCTCTTTGAAAAACGCGACTTCGGCTTCACTGAGGGTTGGATCTCCGTTCGCAAATTCTGGATCGGGCAAGAGGGTTGGGTCTCCGTTCGCAAATTCTGGATCGACCAATACATGGGGATCGCGGATGACGACGTCTTCGGAAATTCTGAGCGCGTGTAAACCGCTTCCTTCAAATGGCGGTACCAAAAGATTGTAGATTTGTTGCGCTTTCTCCTTCTGATTCATGCCTGCCAATTCGGCTTTCACAGGCTCAATATCCATATCTAAATAAAGGTAAGCGGCGAGCCTCATACATTCAAATGCAGGCTCCCAAGAAAAGGGTTGAATCTGTGGAAGCGTCCAATCGAGATCGCCCGTCCAGTAGGGGTAAAGCCAATCAAAGGCGCGTCGCAGGGATCGTCCATCGACAGATTCAAAATTGGCGATATCAATACCCCACTGTCGGCCAATCTCAGCGAGCTCTAAAAGAAGCTCCAAATTCATACTCGCGTATCCAAGTGTCTTTGTGCGTGCGAGTTCCAGAGGCTGTTGACCATCTGGCTCAATCTGATCGGCAATCCTTCTTTCTCCCACCCCTTTTAATATCATTCGCGCAAGATCTGATTGCCCTACAAAAAGCGCGAATGTCACAACCTGAACATCATAAGAACTCGAATGGTTATTGCCGTGACGCGCTTCGTCAACCCCATAGGGATGCTTCAACATCCATTCGAGAAACGCATGAAACCATGCCTGCAAATCTTCCATATCTTTTTTGGACCAGTTCCTGGAGTCGCGCAAAAAACTGACCGCAGGGAGCATATCGCGTGCAAGTGCAGCTGTCTCAATAAGCCCGATACCTCGTCCTTCGCATATCCCGGGTATGGCCTGCCCAAACAAAAGGTTTGGATTCATCCTTGTTTCGGGATTCATAAACCATGTTCGCAACAACAATGCAGCGTGAGCCGCGTAGTCTTCTCGATGTGTAAAACCATACGCAAACCCCAGCGTTTTCACTGTTGAAATGAATTTTGCCAACAAAGGGCGATCCGTTTTCTGGACCTCGGGATTGACCTCGCCATCTCGTCGGATATAAGGCAAACCGTCAGGTTTATCGGGGTCTGGCCACCAGTAAGGCCCAACACTCATGTAATCGTGTTTGTCACCACTGGAAGGCAAGATCGGTTTGTTCACAATGGTCAGCGGTTCCTGCTTCAAAGCGGCATCCGCTTTCACAAGCAAGGCTTTAAGAGCTTGCCCACACGGGTTATCTTCCTGTTTGCTCAACGAGCGCGCCCGCTTGATGTAATCGGGATCTACTGTAAATATGGGTTCAGCAGGTGAAAACGCCTTGAGCAGAGCAGCTTCTTTGTCGGGATACATGTGAATGCTCCTGTTTAAAGTTGGTTATTGTAAATCACAGATGCTTCTTCTGCGAAATGCGTGGGGATTTATCATTTCATATCCCCTGATTACTGGCTGAGGCACACCCGTTGTCGAGTGGCGATTTCCTTTTTGTGGGTGTAGTGCGCCGTTTCGAGCAATTCGAGCGTTTCGGGTGCCAGCCGCTCTTTGACCGCCTCAGGAATGCGGCGGCAGGTCTTCCGGTGCGCTGTCGATGTAGCGCCTGGCGGCCTCCGAAGCCGCATCCAGTTCCTCCGGAGTCAGGACGTTCTTCAGGTGGAGGAAACCGCATAGGTCAAAAAGATAGCGTTGTTCTTCGGTCATCATCGTCAGCCTTGCCTTTCGTCAGAACAGGAATTTGGACCCTCTTAGGATCAAAGAAGCTGTTTTCCGTTGTTGTCATAGTCCCCCCGCGTACACTCACGCACCATCGGCAGTGGGCGAGATGTAAAATCATCTTTGAACGGTTTCTAAACTTTGTTAAGTTTTTGTTATGATCTTGCCCTGTTCCCAACCCTATTGAGGCTTAAGTCTATGAAACCCGTGGCGCGTTTGTCGTTTTGCAT
>JAGWBW010000167.1:5494-6374 GCA_021295695.1 Candidatus Latescibacterota bacterium | reverse complement strand
TTGCCATCTCGCTTGAAAAGTCGCGGTCTGCCTATCTGGGCGCGTATGAATGTGCAGGTTTCCGTCAGGTTCACTTCTCTAATCAGGCGGAACGATTCATCGGTGAGATGCATTCGCTGGATGCCGTCCAGTCCTCGCGTGTTGAAGATGTATCCGTCTTCATATCGCAGGAAGGATGTTTCATTGATTGGTGCGTTGCCAAAGGCTTTTGTGAGATTTGCCACAAATTGCCAACTCTTCCCATTGTCATCGGATCGAATTACATCCACGCTCGGACTGTTATTTCGATAATGCCGGTAGGGTGTCAGGAGCATATAGGTCGTTTCGCCCTCTGTCAGAGCTTCAAACGCATAGACATATTCTGTGCCGTTGATGGGACCGAGTTTTTCGCCACCTTCAAAGTGCATACCATTATCCGAAGACCGATATGCGAGTAGCCCGAGTTTGTCTTTGGAGTTTGGGAAACAAATTCTCCGTTCTGGATCGTGAAACCATCCAGATGCGCGACAATTTTTCGATCTGAAATTGTCTCTGTGGTGGGATTGTAGCGAAACATTTCCCAGTCAGCCGCTGGTTCTGTGTTGTGCCGGGTGCCGCGTTTATAGGCGATCAGGATATTATTTTTGTCCAGAAACAATATGTGGGGTGCCTTCACATAGGGCAGTGTTTTTTGTTCTGCGGCTCGTATGAGGATTTCCTGGGTTTTGTAATGGGGCAGGATGGGAGTATGAGGTTTCATATTGGATTACCATAGAAAACAGGCACCTGCGAAAGTACGTAAGTGCCTGTTTAGATTATGGTGCGCCCACAGGGAATCGAACCCCGAACCTACTGATTAAGAGTCAGTTGCTCTGCCAGTTGAGCTATAGGCGCGTTTTTT
>JAGWBW010000167.1:0-5453 GCA_021295695.1 Candidatus Latescibacterota bacterium | reverse complement strand
CCACCGCTTTTTTGTAAGAGACAGATTTCGCTGATGACCATGCCGCGATCTATTGCTTTGCACATGTCGTAAATGGTCAACAGAGCGACACTGACCGCGGTGAGGGCTTCCATTTCGACACCTGTGCGGTCGGGTACGCGCACAGTTGCACGCGCTATAATGCTCGTATTTTCGACTTCAAAATTGAGTTCAACACCCGTAATGCCCAGCGGGTGACACATTGGAATGAGGTCAGATGTGCGTTTGGCGGCCATGATGCCCGCAATGCGCGCTGTTTCCAGTACATTGCCTTTGGGCATATTTCCTCTGGTGACGAGTTGCAGGGTTTCGGGCTGCATTTCAATTTTTCCCGATGCGATAGCCTCGCGGTCTGTCACATCTTTGTCTGTGACATCCACCATCTTCACGGATCCCTGTTCGTCTATATGTGTCAATTTTGCCATGATCTTTTACCAATTGTTTAATAAAATGAGGTCTAATTCTGTACCTGCATGCACATGTGCATCTTCGGCATTGACCACGAATAAGCTGTTTGCGCGGACCATTGAAAACAGATCAGCCGATCCGTGATGTCCGACCCATGTGCTTTCCCATGTACCATTTTTGTCTTGAACACTGTGCGCGGGTACAAATTGCTTTCGTCCGGGCGTTTGTCGAAAGTCGGCGCTGAGCACTGTGCGGACGATGGGGAGATGCAAATCTGTCATGCACTGCATTTTCCTGATTGCAGGGCGCATGAGCAATTCCAGGCCGACCACAGAAGATACCGGATTGCCGGGCAATCCAAAGACTTGTCGGGAGCCTTTTACGCCAAATGTCAGGGGTTTGCCGGGTTTCATGCGGATGCGGTCAAATAGTACTTCGACACCCAGATCTCGCATGCCGTCTTGTACCAGGTCGTAATCGCCAGCGGAGACACCGCCCGAAAGGGCGACTATATCACAGGTCTCCAGACCTTCACCAATGGTTTGTATCAATGCATGGATGTCGTCTTCTACGATGCCGAAATAACGCGCCTGAGCCCCTGAACGCAGGACTTGAGCCATCATTGAGTATCCATTGCTGTTTCGTATTTGCCCGGGTTTGGGTTTGTGGTGTGGTTCAACCACTTCGCTACCGGTTGCCACAATGCCGACTACTGGTTGGCGATAGATCTCGACATGGATATGTCCCACAGCGGCGAGAATGCCAACTTCGAGGGGGCGTATGACTGTGTTGGCCTGTAATACGACCTGATTGATGCGCACATCTTCGCCGAGGCGGGCGATATTCCTGCCTGTTTCCGTGGTGTCGAGGACCTGCACTTTTTGGGCGTCTGTGTGTGGTAAAGTATCCTCGACCATAATTACCGTGTCTGCGCCTTCTGGCACGGGGGCGCCCGTCATAATTTGAGATGCTTGCCCGCGTTTTACGCGCTTTTGCGGTACTGTGCCCGCTGGGATCTCTTCGATCACATCGAGTATGACCGGTGTATTTTGGGATGCGGATGCGATATCTGCTCCCTGAAGGGCATAACCATCCATGAGGGCTTTGTCAAAGGGCGGCATGTCGATATCCGAATGCACGTCTTCGGATAAAACGCGCCCGAGTACATCGTCCAATCCAACGCGGGTTTTGTCAATTATCTGTGTGTTTTCCATTACTATGCGAATGGCATCATCCATTTCAATCATAACTTTACTCCTTGTCTATTTTCCTCATCGCGCATAATATACGCAAACGGATCAAAACATCTGCGATTTTTTTCTTGTATTTTTTGTATAGTATGTCGATATTTATCCGACATACTATATTAAAAACGACAATATTTTTGACGGGAAAAATCGTGATAGAGTGTATCAGACGGCAGATTCCACACGAAGAGTTTGATTATCTGGCTCTTTTGGACTGTTTGAAATGTTATGCCCACCCGCGAGACAAGATCACGGACTTGCTGCGGAAGGGGTGGATCATTCGCGTGAAAAAGGGGTTGTACGTCTTTGGCGATTCTTATGCGCGTGGTGCTTACGCAAGAGAAGTGCTGGCCAACTTGATCTATGGACCTTCTTATATTTCAATGGACTACGCCCTGTATTATTACGGTCTGATTCCCGAGCGAGTTGAAACGATCACTTCGGTTACGTGCGGTTACAACAGGACGTTTTCCACACCTGTGGGAAAATTCACGTACCGCGGAGTGCCCCTTTTGGCATATCAGACGGGGGTGCAGCGCATTGAATTGGAATCCAAACGCGCCTTTTTAATAGCAACACCCGAAAAAGCTCTTGCGGATAAAGTGCGCAACCAACGCGGGTATGCGATTCGCTCGCAGCGCGATATGAAAATCTATTTGTTTGACGACCTGCGCGTTGACGAAGATCGGTTCTACCGTCTCGATGCAGACAAATTGCGCGATATTGTCGAGCGCTATCGCTCTCAAAAACTTCGACTGTTGCAGGCTTTGCTCTATCGACACCAGCGTTCAGAGGATGTTGTTTATGCATGAGGCTATCCGTCAAATGTTGGAAAAATACGATTGCCGACGGCTCGAGGATTATGTGCAGGCACTGCGAGAAATATTGCAGGAAATTGCCTTACTCGGGTTGTGGCGCAGCAAATTTTTTGAGCGGGCAGCTTTTTATGGCGGCACATCACTGCGAATTTTGCATGGATTAGACCGTTTTTCAGAAGATATGGATTTTTCGCTTTTAAGTTCAAAAAAAAAATTCAATTTGGGCAGGTATGGCGATGCCTTACAGCGGGAAATGCGTGCTTATGGCTTTGATGTTTGGACGGAAACAAAAAGCAAGCGAACCACGAGTGCGATACAATCGGCATTTCTCAAAGCAAATACGCTCAAACAACTCCTGATTATTGAAGCAGGAGAAGAAATTGTGCGCGAACTGCCCAGAGGACAACAGGTGAAAATCAAAGTGGAAGTGGATACCGATCCGCCTGGGGGATTTGAAACAGAAATCGCGTATTTGTTACAGCCTATTCCCTTTTCTGTGCGCGTCTATACTCTACCCGATTTGTTTGCTGGAAAAATGCACGCTTTGTTGTGCCGAAAGTGGAAGCAAAGGGTCAAGGGACGCGACTGGTATGATCTGATCTGGTATGTGACGCATCACCCCACATTGCATTTATCGCACCTGGAGCAGCGTTTGCGACAAAGCGGTGACCGGGATGTTATAACGCCGCAAGTATTCAGAAAAGACTTGCATGATGCCATTGATGCGTTAGATGTCGATCAGGCCAAAAGAGATATAGAACCTTTTGTCAAAAATCCCGAAACACTGGACGTCTGGTCTCACACTTTTTTTCACACGCTTGTCAATCGCATTCAACTTATATGAGGAGCAATATGTCCAAGACAGCAATTATTACTGGCGCAGGCACCGGTATTGGTGCGAGCATTGCCATTGCATTTGCCGAGGTAGGCTATAATCTCGCGCTCGCGGGGCGGCGCATAGAACCTTTGGAAGAGACAGCACGGCAATGCGGCACTGATAATATCGAGATCTGCGCTGCCGATGTTGGCGACCGCCAGGGGGTTCAATTGCTCGCCGAACAAACAGTCGCGGCATTTGGGCGCATCGATATTTTGGTGAACAACGCGGGTATCAATACCAAAAAACGCCACTTGATCGATATTGCGGATGAAGACTGGGACCGCGTTATGGAGATCAATCTCACGGGGGCTTTTAATGCGTTTCGCGCTGTTTTGCCACAAATGAAAGTGCAAAATGACGGTCTGGTTATCAATATTTCATCTATGGCTGGCAAACGAGCGGGTATGATCAGTGGTGTGGCTTATAGTGCGTCCAAATTTGGGATGGCCGCGCTGAATCAATCGATCAATGTCGAGTTTCGGGAAGATGGCATTCGCGCTTGCTGTATTTATCCCGGCGAAGTCGATACACCTATCTTAGACCACCGCCCCAATCCCGTTTCTGATGAGAAACGCGCCGCCGCTCTTTTGCCAGAAGACATTGCCGCCGCCGCACTTATGGTCGCTCAGATGCCAGACCGCGTCATTGTCGAAGATATTACCATTTTTCCACGCCGGGTGGTTGGGAGATAGTCTGTCCGCTTATGTGCGTGCGCTATAATTAGTAAGGGAAAAAATAAAATGAAAACGGAAATCATTATCAATGTCGCTTCACACGAGTCGAGAATTGCCATTCTCGAAGATGGTCGGCTTGCAGAAATTCTCGTTGAACGCGCTGAAAAAGAACGCATGGTTGGCGATATTTATCAGGGTGTTGTCACCGCTGTTCTGCCTGGCTTACAGGCCGGTTTTGTCGATATTGGGCAGGAAAAAGCGGCTTTTTTGCACGTTTCTGATATGCCTGGCTCGCCCGGCTCAATGGTCGAACTCGATTCGGAAATTCTCGAGGACATCCGGGAACATACCAATGGGCAGGGCAAATTCTCTATTGATGAGCTTTTGTCCAAAGGCCAGGAAGTTATTGTGCAGATTAAAAAAGAGTCTATCAGTACAAAAGGACCGCGCATTACTGCTGTGCCATCGCTCGCCGGTCGGTTTATGGTGCTTGTACCGGATGGGGATAAAGTGGGTGTGTCGCGCAAAATTACCAATTGGCGCGAAAAGCGGCGTCTTCGGGATATCGGGGGCAATATCAAGCCCGAGGGCTTTGGGCTTATTGTGCGTACCGAAGCCCGTGGCAAGGGTGACCGGGAACTCAGGCGGGATCTCAAGCAACTTTTGACAACGTGGAAACGACTTCAAAAACAGGGTAAGAAGAGCAGCGGTCCCAAATTGCTCCACAAAGAAATAGGCATGACGTCTGGCCTTATTCGCGATTTGTTCACGGAGGATGTTCACCGCCTGGTCATCGATTCGAAACGCGAATACAAGCAAATTCAGACATATCTCAAGGGGGTCTCGCCAGAGTTGCGCCAGACCGTTAAATACTACGGCGATACGCGGCCGATTTTCGACGCTTTTGGTATTGAAGCCGAAATTGAAAAACTCACGGAACGCAAAATCTGGTTCAAAGGTGGGGGTTATCTGGTTATTGATCCGACAGAAGCTCTGGTTGCCATTGATGTCAACAGTGGGCGCAGTGTGGGTAAAGGGCGTGCCAAACAGGATGAGACCGTGCTCAAGACCAATTTGGAGGCCGCCCGAGAAGTTGCGCGCCAACTTCGCTTGCGCGATATGGGCGGGCTTGTGGTTGTCGATTTTATCGATATGAACCACGCGCGAGATCGCAAGCGCGTCGAAGACGAAATGCGCCAGGCCATTCGCCGAGATCGGTCCAAAATTCGGTATTCACGCATTACGGAGTTTGGTCTCATGGAGATGACCCGCCAGCGGGTGCGTCCCAGTTTGATGGCCACTTATTCTGCGCCCTGCCCGCAATGCCATGGCACGGGACATATTCCGAGTCAGGAAACCGTGCTGTCGCGCATCGAACGCTGGCTCAAACGCTCTCGCGCCGCCGCGC
>JAGWBW010000166.1 GCA_021295695.1 Candidatus Latescibacterota bacterium | reverse complement strand
CTTAGTCCTTGCCCGATGTTGTACAATGCAATATTTTTCAGATGAGATCATCAAAAATAATAAGGAGGCATTTATGCTGGTATTGACAACCCCCAATATTGAAGGGAAAACTATTGATAGCTATCAGGGCATTGTGACTGGCGAAGCTATTTTGGGTGCCAATTTTTTCAAAGATATCTTTGCGAGTCTCCGCGATATTGTCGGCGGGCGTTCAGCCGCGTATGAGTCAGAACTCCGCAGAGCCAAAGATCTCGCCATTGAGGAAATGGTCGAACAGGCACGCGGTATGGGTGCCAATGCCGTCATTGGCGTGGATCTCGATTACGATACTGTTGGCGAGGGCAGTATGCTGATGGTCAGTGCCAGTGGCACGGCTGTTACTTATCGGGATTGAGACGTTCGTTATTCGTATTGTGTTTGGGTAAATTTTGTTTCTTTTAATACGGTTTGCGATTCGTAAATGGATCCGGTTCGGAGTGCACCAGGCCAGGGCATTCGCACAGGTACGGCTTCTACGCGCGGGATGTTGGTCGGCTCGCCGCGCACGATTGTTTTATTAAACGCTTCCCAGTTGTTCATGCCCGATAGGGGATATGCATCAATTGCGCAGTATTGAAATAGGAGCAGTCGGCGGGGTTTGTCAGATGTATTGGATATTGACCCGTGTAGCATGCGTACGTGATGGATTGTGATGCCGCCTGCTTTTACCATTACGGGTACGGCGCCTTTGTCGCTAAAGGTCGAGTCGGTTACAGCACCGCAGAAATGGCCGTCGAGGTGATGGTCGTACACTGGCCCTTTGTGCGAGCCGGGTATTACGAGCAAGGGGCCATTTTCTTCTGTCATGTCGTCCAGCACTATGCCCACGGCGAGCAAATCGTCGTTGCTATGCGGATAAAATGCCCAGTCTTGATGCCATTCGACCGGGCTGCCGTAGCCGGGTTGCTTCATGTTGAGCTTATTGCCATTGCACCGCAGGCCGTATCCGATCAGTTGTGATACGATTCCCAAAATTTTCTCGTGATTCAGGGTCTTGCGATATACTTCATGTAGCAAGATCGGACTTTTCAGGCGTCTCAGCTTTGGATTCTCGGGTGTATGCCCGGGTTCGAGGTCGAATACTTCGGTGTGTTCTGTGACCTCCCGCGATTTTTCCACAAATTCATCGGTAATCCCCCGCAGGTCATTGACCTCGTCTTCGCTTAGCACGTTCTCTACACCGAGATACCCGTGCTCGCGATAAAATGCAATTTGCTCTTGGGTGAGCATGTTTTACTCCTTACTTTTTTTATGGATGGCGGTATTTGTTCCCAAATTTTTCGCGCAGTAAGACCGCGCCTTCTGCACGATCGGTTTCTGCAAGGCGGTCGCAATAGTCTTCAAAAGCACCCCAGGTGTGCATTGGTCCGCCTTCTTGCATGACTGTCCAGAGGGGATCGTTGTCGTAGGGCCGCGGCATGGTTTCCATCATGTGGTCGTGCCAGTTCATTAGCCGATATGCAGCTTCGCGGCATATATCGGGATTTTCAGCGGCTACGTCGCGCATTTCCCAGGGGTCGTCTGATAGGTTAAATAACAGTTCGCGCGGATAAAGCCGATATCCGTCGTGATAGGTGCGAATGTAGATCCAGTCGTCAAAGCGAACAGCCCGCTGGCACACATGCGCGCACTGGCTCAAGATTAATTCGCTGCGCCCGGCGTCTGCACCTTCGGTAATGACAGGAGCATAACTTTCGCCATCCCACAACGCCTGTTTTTGTCCGCCCAAAAGATCGGCTAATGTGGGAGCCAAATCAATATTATAATGTAGGCCCTCGTCTGTGATTCCAGACTGTCCGCCCGGCCACTTTACAATCATCGGAATATGGCAGGTCGCCTGATCGGCTGTTCCGTGTTCGCCGTATATGCCCAGTTCGCCCATGTTTTCGCCGTGATCTGCGCTGATTATGATTGCCGTGTCGTCCAGCACGCCTTTGTTTTTTAATCTTTCCACAATGATGGCAATTTGATCATCTACGTAACGGATCGCGGTGTCGTATCCGTCGATCATCCGCCGCAGATCGTCCATGTTGTCCAGGCGCCCGGGGTGCCGGGGAAAGCGCGGATTGGGACGGTCGTTCCACATCATGATGTCTTGCGCGGTGTGGGGACCGACGAGTTTTTTGTGTTCTTCCAGCAATTCGGGGGTCAGCCAGTCCGGCAGGGGATCATCGGCAAAGGGGTCGCCGTATTCTTCTGGCGCGCGGTAGGGGGTGTGTACATCCCAGTAGTTGATGTGCAGAAACCAGTTGTCGTCTGCGGCATTGTCATTTAGCCACTTTTCGACTACGGGCGTTACTTCTTCGGCTGATTCCATGCCGCCTTTGCCGGTGTTGTGTATTTCGTTGAAGCCAGCGTAAAAATGCCACGCGGCATGCCGCTGTCCAAAGGGGCTGATCATGGATGTTTTAAAGCCCTGACGCTGTAAGAAGCCAGCCAGGCCTTCGTTGGCGAGTCGATCTCGAAATCCGCGGTTTGGCCCATTATTACGCCGTTCTGATGCGGTGCCGCCGTGCCCTACGACGCCCGAATGAATGCCAAATTGCCCGGAGTAAAATGCGGTGCGCGATGGCAAGCAGGGCGCGTCTGTTGTATAGACCTGGTTAAATTGAATGCCTTCGGCTGCAATTTTGTCGATTGTAGGCGATGTGTTGCGGTGATATCCGTAACAGCCCAGGTGCGTGGGATTTAAGGCGTCGAGATCGAGGTACAGGATGCGCATAGATATTCCTTTCTCTTTTGGTTAGTTCATGGGACAATTTACTTCTAAACGCGTTTCTTAGCAAGTGTCCCGCGCTGATAATTCAGAACCGCTTGACGAATCGGCCCGTTGACATTATTCTGTCAGACGGCGCGGCAAACAAGGGCGGATGCGTATCGAAAAAATAAATAAAAAATCAAAAAGGAGATTTCATGAAAGTTCTCGTTACAGGTGCTGCCGGACAGGTTGGTTGCCGGCTGGTGCGCCAGTTGCTCGACCAAAATTGTGAAGTTCGGGGGACTATTCTTCCCGACGATCCCGCGCGCAGCCGTCTCGATGGTGTCGATATTGAGTTGCGCGAGGGGGATTTGACGGATTTATCTTATGTTAAAGATGCCGTTCAAGGCATGGACGCGGTTATTCACACCGCCAATCTCGTCGGTCCCCATTTTGAACTCAACAATCAGATCAATATTCAGGTTACACGCGCTTGCGAGAGCGTTGCCGATCGTCTCGAACGCTATGTTTATACCAGTTCTTCGGGTGTGTTTCCCAATAATGGCGAAAATGTCCCGTGTGCGTATCACCCGGTTGATGAATTGCATCCCAAACGCCCGGATGGCGAGTATTCTATGTCCAAGTATTTCGGCGAGGTGATGGCAGAACGCGCTAATCGAGAGACGGGTTTGCGCTATTCGATTGTGCGTCCGAGTCACGTTTTGTCCGGGACTAAAATTTTGAATCAGTTCAGTGTTGCGCGCGTGGTTAATTTGTTGAAGAAAAGCCAGAGCAAGCCCGGCACAGAGCTGTACATGGCCGATGGTACGGAACTCTGGCACGATATCGAAGCGAAGGCGGCGTCTCCGCAGCAAACGTGTAGTATTACGGATGAGGACGGACGCCCCTGGCTTTATCAACCGCAGGATGCCCGCGATATTGCCCATTGTCTGGTTTGCGCGCTGAATTCTGGTGCAGCACTGGGCGAATCTTTTAATGCAGGCGCGCCAGAGCCATTTCCTTTTACGGAAGGGGCGCGATTGATTGGAGAAAAAAGAGGGATTGATCCGCTTGAGGTCAGAGTTCCCCTCCAGTACATGTATGACCATGCCATTGGCAAGGCCAGGAGTTTGATTGATTATCGTCCGCAAGGCGATTTGAATGCGATGATCGAGTCGGCTTTTGCATGTGAAGAAGGTGCGACGGATTATACCTGGGACTAAAGGCGCGTTCGCAAGGCATGGATCAGATTATCTGCTGGTTCGCAGGGCAATTCTACGGGCCGATGTTCCAGCGCGCTTGTGTAGATTCCCAGGATGATGTTGAAGTCTCGCAAGGCGAGGTCGAGGTTCAGAGGATGGACCTTCGCGTCGTCTTCAATCCATTGTAGCATGGCATCTGTCATGGCCGCTTGTCCGAGTATGTCTTCGTCCGGGTATTCGTGCGTGCCTCGCTCAATGTGGCCATCGATTCCTGTTTCCCACGACCACATGGTCCAGTGTACATATCCCCGCGTGCCATAGGCGGCGATCCGCTTGTGGACATTGGTGCGGTCTTCATTTGTTACGCGGGGGGCAAATGGTCCCGAGATGAGTTGGGCGCGCAGGCCATCGGCATATTCTATCGCTCCGATGCACTGGTCGGGCGCGAAGTGTTTTTTTGGCGTGTCTGCCAGTCCGTCCGTGCCAGAGGCTTGTCCCATTACTTTTATGGGGAGGCCATCTGGATGAAAGGCGGCAATGGCTTGCAATGCATGCGTGCCTTGATACGCCAGGTTCATGCCACAGCTCGCTTCGATAAATCGCACATCGCCGATTTTTCCTTCCTGTACAATATTTTGCAAGTGCTGCCTGCGCGGGTGAAAGTGTAGCTGGTGATTTATTGCGATTTTGGTCTTTGCGGTTGCCGCAAAGTTTTTGATCGCGCGCCAGTCTTCTCCCTGAATTGCTATGGGTTTTTCCACGAGGACAGCGGGTACACCGGCGTTTTCCGCGGCTTCGAATATCTCCAGTCGCACACTTGGCGGGGTATTTACGTGTACCAGGTCTGGCTGTTCTTTTTCAAACATTTCCCGATAGTCCAAATACCGCATATCGACGTCAAATGTATCGCCAAATGTGTGCAGATTTTCTTCTGTTCGCGTGGAGATTGCGGCGAGTTTGCCGTGTGTTACGTGTTGATACGCTTCCGCCAATCCCCGCGCCCGCCCGCCACTTACGCCGATTATTGCACATTTAAGCATTTCTCAACCTTTAGCCTTTCTTTGTGTCTTTGTGTCTTTGTGTGAGATACTCTCACCTCATTCCCACGGTTTTAATACGACTTTTGCACACGCGCCTGTGGTTTGCAATTCCCAGGCTTTTTGTACTTCGTCCAGTGAGAATGTATGTGAGATCATCCGATTCAATTTGTCTGTGTTTGCGCGGACGACTTGCATGAGTTTTGGCACGTCTTTTAAGTTGTAATGCCAGGAGCCAACGAGTGTGATGCCTTTTCGGATCATGTCCTGGCTGATTCGCAAGGGGGTGTCTTCTCCGCATTCGCCGACGAATGCGACTTGTCCGCGTCGTCTTGAAGCATCGATGCACAGGCGGTGTGCAGATACGGCGCCCGAGCAATCTACGGCAGCATCCACGCCAACGCCGTTGGTGAGGTCCATTATTTGTTGCAGGGCGTTTTCTTCGAGCGGATCGATTGCTTCGTCTGCGCCCAGTTCGAGGGCTTTTTCGC
>JAGWBW010000165.1 GCA_021295695.1 Candidatus Latescibacterota bacterium | reverse complement strand
GCACATCCAGGGCTTCGTCGCCCGTGTAATCCGGATCGGGGGACTTTTCGGCTCGGTCAGACCAGGTGATGGCGTTATTTCCATTTTCGTCGCTATCTACAAATACGGCAACATCGGGAGGCGCGTCTGGCAGGTCGTAATTGTTGTCGTAGGCAAATTGCGCGCGTTCCAGATGCTGTGCCAGTGCGCGTTCCCCATCAGCTACCTGGCTCTGGTTGCCCTGGCGCGCCCATTCGTAAACATCCATTGGGCTGCCACCAGGACCGGCAAATTCAGCACCCGATCCGGCGACCCAGGCGACCACGACTTTGGCTTTTTCCCCGGGGGCCAGATCATAAGGGCCGTAGGTGTGTGAGAAGGTTACGCGGCTGATTTTAGAGGGATTATCCTGGACGGCTGGAACTCTACCTGAACCAATAAATTCATTGTAGAGATTCTCTTCGCTATTCAGGTTGGTAATGTCTGGCGTGTCCCAATCGAAGCGCCCGTAGATCTCCCACCAGTTGACGAAGGCGGGCTGATCCATTGTTTTGGGGGCCACGTAGGTCTCGGTGTCGTTGGTGAACCCATCGGTGGGGTCGTAATCGAGGGGCGCCAGGCCGATGTACTGGAAAGCCAGGAGTTCGCCGTGGGTGAGTTGGCCCCGGTTGACATAGGCTGACTTGGCGTTGTTTTTATCGAAAGGCTGGCCCGTGTCGTCTGCTGCAGAAGAGAGCAAATCGCTGTCATAGACATAAGAGATTTTTTTCCCCCGAAATGCGGGCAAGCCATCGAAGTTGGAGGCTTCGCTGTATTTGTACCAGTCGTCCAGGATGATCGGGTCGGAATACGCCCACGGTACGGTTTGGTTCTGCCATCGGTGTCCAGCCCACGATGGGGCGAGGTTGTTCACAAAGGCGAAATAGACATCCTCGTGATCAACGGGTAGCCCCGCATCGGGTATGCCGTCTCCGTTGTTATCGCCGGTGTTTTCGATGATGACTTCGAGAATAATAAAGTCGTCGTAGTCCGGATAGCTCCACGCTCTGGCTTTGCGGGTAATGGTAAGGCCGCGCTCTGTCGTCCATTTGGAGATAATGATTTCTTCGGCCTCGTTGTCGTTGGGAATATAGCGCCCGTAATCGTAGTTGTGGATTTCGATGGGTTCGTCGGCGACCAGTGCAGGTGCCCCGGGCCAGTAATTGGCCGTGGTATTGCCCGTGAGAGCTGATCGGGTTTCAACGCCCAGATCGCGCTCTGGGCCCGAAGCCGCATCGTAGATCATTTCAAAGATGTCGTCGGTATTGTAGCGAGGGTTAGAGATCGATACATTGTATGATCCCCCTTCTCTGGTAAAAATCCAAAATCCCTCGCCCTGGCTGGTGTGATAGCGGTGGTCGTTGTCCTGTCCAATGATCCAGTATTCGGTAAAGTCGCGCTCGCCAATGCCCCAGCCGGGATACATCAAGCCAGCATCTGCGCCCAGGCGGCTGTCGTCGCGCAGGCCCTGGGTACCGGTATTGCGAAACGTGGCCCAGAGCTTGCCCCGGGTCAGGTGGCGTTGAAGTTCGGGTTGCTGGGCATAGATTTCGGACGCAAATATCAGCACACATAGAACGCCCATCCATCCGATGTGTTTCAATGGATACATGTTATTGCTCCTCAGTTAAAATCCGAGCTGGAGACCTACGCTGATCTCTCGAGGTCGTCCTGCCCAGCGGTGGTATTCTTTGGTATCGCCAAAGTTGATATAGTTTTTGTCCGTGGGTTTGGGCATGTCCATGCCGTAGAGATACCAGAGTTCGGCCTGTGGGCCCTGATTGTGTCGATCAAACCAGGGACCGCGCCAGAAATATTCGGTGGCGGGGTCGCGCTGGTTGAAGAAGTTGTACACGTTCATAAACAGAACGGCTTCTGTTTTGCCTGCCCGAATGCGTTTTTCCAAAGACAGGTTGGTCTTGGTTTCCATAGGCCCAAATCGCTCGACATTGCCCTGTGTGGGGTGCGGAATGCTGATTCGGCGTCCCGTTTTCAGGGTGTTGATCAAATTGAGCCTGAAGCCGCCGAGGGCCGGACCGTAATGCATTGGCGTTTCATACGTAAATGCGATTTTCATGGTGCCGCGTCGGTCGCCAAAACCAGCGGTTTCTGCGCGTCCCCCGCGCCCCGCACTGCGGTCAGAAGTGGTGTTGCGGGTGAAGAAGAAGACACCCGGAAGATTTTCCACTTCCTGAATTTCGCTGTCGGTCAGCGGATTCCAGTCGGGGTTGGTGCCCTCTCGTATGGTCTGGATATAGCGGTCTGCTTCGGCACCGATGTCCTGAATTTGCTGCGGTGTGAGCGGCACTTTTGCTTCTGATCCGTCGTCGTTGGCATCAACTAAGCCATCGCCGTTGGTGTCTTTGGTGTGCTGGGTGAAATAGAGATCTGATGCGACGAATTGCGAGTTGGGGAAGTAAATAATCCGGTTGATTCCCGCATTGCCTCCCGACTGCCACTGGTGGTTGTACGCGACCTGGAAAGAGAAGTTCTGGCTGAAGTCCTTTCTCAGGCTCATTTCAAATCCTCGATTGTCTGTAAAAACATAACCCAGTGGTGTGTTGCGGCCCACCTGGCTTTTGCGACTGGGATCGCGCCACAGGGCATTGCCGAATCGAACCTGACCATCGACGCTTTGCTGATAAGTCGTGAAGCTCAGAACATAGTCCTGGTAGAAGTTCCAGTCTGTGCCTACCTCAAAATTGGTGGAGCGTTTGTAGTCGAGGTGGGGATTACCTGTGGTGGCTCGCTGGTTGTTTTTGTTCAGCCATTCGGTATCGTCGATTTGGCCGTTGTTGTTGAAGTCTTCGGGAGGCGCAACGCCGCGCCATTCGTAGGAATAGAGGTGCCAGAACCCAGGCATCTGATGAAAGATACCGTAGGAAAATCGAATGATGGCACTGGCTGTAATGGGGTGCGAAACGCCCAGGCGAGGACTCCAGGCGGATTTGGTCGATACAGAGGTGCGCGGCATAAATTTGCGCTGTCGCGACCACGAGTTGGTCATAGGTGCTCCGCCCCAGGCATTATTGGCAAGTGGGGAATAAAAATCGCCATTGTGGTCGTGCCTGTCGTAGCGGATACCCAGATTGACGATGATGCCTTCAAATTCCATTTTGTCCTGGAGGTAGAGGGCGGATTGTATGGGGTTAATGGGTTCGCCCATTTCGTAGGGCACACCCGCGAGTTGATAGCGCGATTTGCCCGCCTGCGGCCAGTTGATCTGGTTCCACCAGTAGGTGTGACGCGTCAGATCAATGCCGGTTTTGATAAAGTGGTTCTTGTTGATCTGGCTGGAATAATCGAGTTTGAAATTGAGGCGTGCGCGATGGTCGTTGATCCAGATGGAGACCCGTCTGGGGCCAATGGTGAATACCCCGTCCTGATCTTTTCTGAGCGGTTCCGTAATGCCGCCGCCAAATTGGCTGGTGACACCGGGCACATTGGTCGTGTCTGTGGCGTCGCGGTAATAGGATAGCCGAGCTTCGTAAAAGGTTTTGTTGCTCAGGGTGTGTGTGAGGGATATGTATGCCAGGTCGTGTTTGACGTTGGCGATGCCTGCACCGGCTTCGTTTGCGGGCAGGAAAATGTCGATGCCCTGGAGTTCTCGACCAACGGTGCGCTTGACTCCTTGCACCCAGCTTTCGCCCTCGCCGACCTGATAGGCTTCGTGGCGAGCATAGACCCCGCCGACTTTAACCTTTATGTTGGATTGCACATCCCATCCCAGCTTGTAGGTGCCTTTGATATTGTAGGGCGATTCGATCCAACGGGCGGTTTGTGGAGATGTTGAGACGGCCTGGTGGAAGATGCCGCGTTTGGTGGGAGATGGAAAGTGCGAGGCTTGCCCTTCGTGCTGCGCTGTGACAAAAAAGGAGACATTGCCCAGTAAAGGACCCGATACTGAGCCATCGACTTCATAGCCGTGAATGCCCGTGTAGTCCGTGCGCTCATGGGCCAGGCGAGTGATGTCGTCGCCGGTTCCCATCTGGCGGTCTGGACCGGGATCTGTGTATGTTTCATTTTCCCATGCCGCGTCGCCCCATTTCATTCTGCCTTTGTGGATGGGGCTGTCATAGACATTGCCCCCCCAGTGTTTTTTGCCGGGCGGAATATAGGTGAGGCGGCTCTTGCCGTGAAAATTTTTGCCGCCTTCGCGGGTGATGATGTGAATGGCGCCGGATGTGGCATTGCCGTATTCGGCTTCCATCCCGCCGGTGATGACGGTAATTTCTTGCACGGCGGCGCTGTTGACACCGACAAATTGAACATCGCCCCGGGCAGTGCCCGCATCCATGACGACACCATCTACATAGACGAGTGTTTCCGTAGTGCCCCGGTTGCCCTGGTAGCTGCCGCGAATGGCGGGTTCGTTGTTGTCGAGAGAGACACCGGCCTGAAGGCTCATGAGTTCTGAGGTGTTTGCCGCTGTAGATAGCCGATCAATCGCATCGCCACCCATGATGTATTTGCTCGTGGTTTTGTCTCTTTCCACGGGTGGGCGTTCGGCCACGACTGTGAGTTCGGCCAATTCGACTGTGGTTTCTTTGAGTTCAAAGTTGAGCGGCGTGGTGAAATCCGTTTTGACCGATACATCGCTCTGGGTTTGGTTGGTATATCCGATAAGCGAGGCCGTGAGTGTGTATCTTCCCGGCAGGATATTGATGATAAAATAGCTACCATCGGCATCTGCTACAGCGCCGAGTCGCGTGCCTTCTACGATTACATTAGCGCCGGGAAGCGGATTGTTCTGATCGTCTTTGATGATACCAGCGATTTTACCCGTGGTGCCTGCCTGGAGGTGAGAGGCAAAACACAGAAGTATGAAAATCATAACGATTCGTTTCATTCGCGGCTCTCCTTTTAATTTAAGTTGAATTTGATACCTGCACCGATATCAATGAGGTTAAAGGGATATGTTTTTTCAATGCCCCAAATGAGAAAGGGGCGCAACTCTCCCATCACGATATTATAGCGTAAGCGCACATCTAACGCGGCTTTGTCTCCCATACCGATTTGAACGCCGCCGCCAAAGCTGGCACTAAAGGCTGTGCGCGTGTCGTCAATGGGTTCCAGTAGGATGGTTGGGTCGGGAGGCGCACCGGCACCCGAAGGTATTTGACCGGGAAAGATCAGACCGCTAACTTTGCTGGAATAATCGTGAAGGCCCGCGCCAAATGTGAGATAGAGCGTTGTGCCCTGGCCAAACCCTTGTTCCCGCAGTGCAAATAGCCAGTTGGCATTGATGCTGTTAATGGTCATGCTGGCTTTGGCCTGCGGGCTGGTGTAATCTTTACCGTCGCTGAAACTGAAGGTGCGTGTTTCAAGGCTGCCATTGTTAAAGCGGGCATGGTGAAATTCTACTTCGACCATTTTGCGCTTGTGATAAATATAATGCGCTGTGCCTCCAAATTTTGTACCACTATCGTACATATCTTTGAAGTTGAAGACGGGAATGTAG
>JAGWBW010000164.1:2484-8410 GCA_021295695.1 Candidatus Latescibacterota bacterium | reverse complement strand
GTTCAGATACTCGCGGTGAGTAGCAGAGCGAGTTTTGAAATCGTGCAAAAGGCCGTTGTTGCGCGCATACCTGTCGTGGTTGCCGTGTCTGCTGCGAGTTCATTGGCAGCGGATCTTGCCCAGGCGATGGGAATAACTCTCATTGGTTTTGCACGGGATAAAAGGATGGTTGTTTATACGGGGGCTGTGCAATAGGAGTAGGGAGAATGTCTCGCATTCCCCCATCGGCGGTTGGGCTGGTTGGCCTAACCGCTAAATTTTTGCCGTCTATGGGAACACCATTCGCAAATTTCAGGTCTAATCGTTGGCAAAGCACAATGAGGAGCTATACTGATGATCATTCGCATCTCAAACCTGACAAAAGTATATCGCCGTGGCGCAGTTCCCGCCCTGGACGATGTCACCTTGAGGATCCCACACGGAACATTTGGTTTGTTGGGGCCTAACGGTGCAGGAAAAACAACGCTGATTAAAATTTTATCGACTCAGATGGACGCATCGAGTGGTAGCGTGACCATGGATGAATTCGATCTGGTAAAAGACCGCACAGAAATTCGCCGACGTCTGGGATATTTGCCCCAGCATTTTGGGACCTATCCCCAACTGACTGCCTGGGAATTTCTCGATTATATGGCCGTTTTAGGTGACATACACAATAGAAGATCGCGTCTAAATCGCGTAGAGCAAGCTCTAAACGAAGTCGGCTTGTACGAAGCGCGCAATCGACGCTCGGGCACGTTTTCCGGTGGCATGATGCGCCGCCTTGGCATTGCACAGGCCATTCTGACCGATCCAGAGTTTCTCATTGTCGATGAACCCACCGTTGGACTTGACCCGGAAGAGCGCATCCGATTTCGGAGTATTTTGGGACGTTTGAGTAGCGATCGCGCAATTTTGATTTCCACGCATATAGTGGGCGATATTTCGAGTACCTGCGAAGATCTCGCGGTTTTGGATACCGGGCAAATGATATTTCGCGGTTCTCCCGGAGAACTCATTTCAAAAGCCGATGGCAAAACGTGGGAAGTGCAGGTCAATGACGCTGGCTTTGAAATGCTGTCGCGGGTGTTTCGCGTGGTCACAGTAAATGTTGAGGGCGACCAGATGCGTTTGCGTATGGTGGGCGATGGCGAGCCTCCCGCTGATGCCGAAGCAGTCGCGCCCAATCTCGAAGATGCCTATGTCTATTTTGTCGGAGGCGATACCACAGGCGAAATCGCCGCGTAAAGGACCAACACCATGCTATCTATCTTTAACAATGTATGGGGCGTTGCGCGTTATGAGCGCAAAATGCTCTTGAGAACCACAAAATTCCGTATTTTGGGCGGTCTGGGCATGAGCATTCCCGTTTTACTCGGTATCGGCTTTGCCATAGCAGAAGCCAACGGTGCTGAACTGCCCGTGGGAATTGATTCTTATGTTCCATTTTTGGTGTACAGTTTCTTACAGACCGTTGTCATAGCATTTATTGTGGGGGATTTTAGAGCAGCGGATGAACAGGCACATATTTACGAAGTTGTAGCCGGGCGTCCCATTTCGACTGCGGAACTGGTTGCGGGTAAGTATCTGGGCATTGTTAGTGCGCTTATTTTTTTGAGCCTGGGGGTTCTGCTTTTAACCCTGAGTATCCAGGCTGCAAAAATCAGCATGACGGGCAATCCATTTACAATAAAACCCTATATCAGCTACCTCGTGCTCATGAACCTGCCCGCCCTGATTTTTATGTCTTCTGTGACATTTTTCCTGGGGGCAGTGTTGCGACGGCAAGCTGCGGTTGCCCTGATTGTGATCGGGTATTTGTTGGCCGTCCTGTTATTCCTGGGCAGGCGATATGACGGCATCTACGACTTTGGTGCTTTTTTTACGCCTCTGTATTATTCCGATCTGATTGGTCTGGCAGATATTACGCAAGTGGGACTACAACGCCTGTTTTACATCTTGCTCGGCATTGGATTTTTTGGCTTTTCAATTGATTGGTATCCCCGTCTTGCACATTCCATAGTCGCGCGGTGGTTTGGCCGTGGCTGCGCACTGACCGGTTTTGGTCTGGCTGTGGGCCTTTACTTTTATATGGATGCAGGCGCGCAAGATGGGAAAGCATATCGCAGTTCGTTGATAGCGCAACAGGAAGCGGTTGCGAATATTTCCGTTGCGGAAATAACCCATTACGATCTGGCACTGACACTTTTGGGGGAGGAGCCGCTTGCCGCCTCTGGCACGATTGGCTTGAAAAATCCCCACGAATCTCCGCTCGATACGCTGATTCTTTCACTCAATCCCGGATTTGAAATCCAGAGCCTGATGCGCGGCGACGGCGGCGCAATAGCGTGGGAGCGAAAGGGTAGCGTGATCCGCGTCATACCCGATAACCCCCTGGAATCTGAGCGTGAACTCGACCTGACACTGGCATACGCGGGTGATATTAACACGGATGGTTTTGATCTCCAACGGGAAAAAGCCAGGCCCAAGCTGCGCAAACGCGAAGGACCATTAGGCATATTTAATAAAGGATCTTTAACGGCGTGGATTCGCGACAATTCCATCTTTTTGCCTCCGCGCAGCCGGTGGTATCCAGTAACGGGCGTTGATTATGGCTATGAGGATGCGCGTGCGGTCTCCTTTTCAACGGCAAATTTGAAAATAACATATCCTCAGGGCTTAGAAGTCATTACCCAGGGAAGGGTCGGCAAGACCGATACGCTCGACACACAGATAACGCGTCAGTGGATCGTCGAAAATCCCGTACCTGTCCTATCGCTCAATGCGGGTGAATACCGCGTTTATCACGCGACCATTCACGATGTCGAATGCGCCCTTTACGCCCACCCATCGCATCTGCGTCCAATCCGATTTTTTGAAGGGGCCGAAGAAGAGATTTTGAGTGCGCTTGAGCAAATCATGGACGCAATGGAACAGGAATCGGGCATGAAATATCCCTATTCCAGTCTTTCTTTGGTGGAAATCCCCTTTCATGTTCAATGGTATTACGAAGGCTGGGAAGAAAAGGGCGGGTTGACACTGCCCGGTGTGTTAATGATAGAAGAAGATGTGTTCATGCGGCAGCAATTTACCCGCGATTTCAAGCGCTATCAGGAGCGTTCGCGCGGCAACCGTGAACCCAAAGACATTAAAAAAGACCTTTTGGTACGCGCGGTTTTTTCGACCTTTTTTTCCAGAGAAGAAAATTCGGGCAGACAGGGACAACCCGGTGGGTTGTTTCGCAGCCCTGTTGTTCAACTCTGGGCTTATGACAAGCAGTTTGTGGGCGAACATCATTCCCTTCTCAAAAAGGGCATGCCCATGTATCTCCAAAATGATTTAAGCACCGATATGACCTCCGCTTTTTACTCGAGCCAACGACGTGGAGGTGGTGGCGACAGGGGGCGTGGCGGGCGCGATGGACCAGGCGGACGTGGTGGACCAGGCGGGCGCAGCAGGACAACTGGCGGTGGGGCTGCCTGGGATACGTTGGTTGCAAAAATGCAACGAAAGTCATTTGCCGATTTAAATCCCGAAACGCAAGCTGGCCTCTATCGCCAGGTTCTCGACGCCAAAGGACCCGCTCTTTTTCAAATGATGGAATCTTTTTTGGGTGAGGAAACATTTCGCACGGTTTTAAACGACATAGACCACAATCACAAATACGAAAACATTGATTTTTCGACCTTTGAACGCGCTGCTGTGGGCGATACCACAAAAAGTGCTGAGAGCCAAAAATTGCAACGTCTCGTCAACGACTGGATTTTTAGTACAGAAATCCCCGGCTATACCCTTACAAGAGTCAAAGCCCTGAAGATGGACGACGGTTTTGGTATGGTGGTCTATCAATTGATTCTGAGAATTAAGAACAGCGAACCGGGCAGGGGATATGTGCAAATTACGGCTACGGGGCGGGGCGATGAGGCCCTAAAAGGCGTCGAGATTGAAGGTGGACAGGAAATTGAAGTTTCGATGGTTCTGTGGGAACAGCCCTTCAGGGTAATGGTCGAACCTTTTTTTGCACGGAATCGGCGTCCTTTAATGTCCCCCGTGCGCGTTCCCGAAGATGTCACAGAGGGCTTTCCGGCCGCTTATGTAAAAGACGTGACGGGCGAAGATTCTGGTCCTGTTGAAATTATTGTAGATAATGACGACGACGGATTTTCAATGCCCGTGCGGCGCGCAACGCGCTACTTCCGTCCAGGACTCAAAGGCGGCAACTGGCGCGAGCAGGGCTCGCCAATGGCCTTTGGACGCTTTGAGACAAATTTTCGGATGAAATCTCCGGGCGATGGCGCACAGCCAGCCGTGTGGACAGCGCAAATCCCCAAAGATGGCGAGTACGATGTGGGCTTCTTTTTCCCCGATCCGTCAATGGCAAGGCGCATGCGCGTCGGATCGAGTTTTATACTCACCATTTTTCACGGGGGCAAGGCCGATACACTCGAAATGGAACGCGACCAGATGAAAGCGGGATGGAATTATCTGGGGCGATACAAATTTGCCGAAGGAGAAGAAGCCGTAGTCGAATTGTCCGACCGTGCAGATGGACGTGGGCGTCTCTATGCCGATGCTGTACGATGGCGCTTTTTTGATCCGGAAAACCCCGATGCCTACGAAGATGAAATGCCCACCTTTACTGGACGCGGCAGAGGTGGACCTGGTGGCGGACGCGGCGGCGGGGATCGTGGCGGTGGGGATGGTAGGCGAGGTCCCGGTGGTAACAGAGGTGGCGGCGGGTTGTTGGGATTTTAATTTTATCCGCAGATGAACGCAGATGGACGCAGATAATTTGAGAAATAGCAACCACAATGGAGGATGGATGTGAAATTTGATTTTTGCTCAAAATTTCTGTTGGTAATTATCCTTTGTGGGATAGTCGCCTGTGATCAACAGGCAGAACAGCGCACCGTTGATCTGACGGTTCCCGTTACTGTTCAATCCGTAGAGACGGGAACAATTGAATCTATTGTGACAGCTACCGGAACTCTCAGACCAGTGCGCGAAGCCCAGATCATGACCGAGATTCGGGGGAGTCTGTACTGGAGCAAGGGGAGTAATAATCGCTTGCTCGCCAAGGGTTCGGAGGTTAGAAGGGGACAGACTATAGCCAGGCTCGACAGCGATGAATGGGTTGTTGGCGCGCGGGTGGAAGCGCGCAAACTGGCGGTTGAAACAGCCAAGCGAACACTAAAGGAACAGGAAACTCTGTTTAGCCGGCAACTGGCAACGGAAATGAACGTTGAAAATGCGCGCAAAGCATGGGCTGATGCAGAAGCCAACTACCAGGATGCCCTCATCAAGATCGATAAAACCAGGCTTTTGGCCCCCATTCAGGGCGTCATGTCGGAACTTGCGGATATTACGCAGGGAACGCTGGTGACGCCAAATACCACAATCGCGAAAATCGATCTGAAAATTCCAAATGCCCAGATTATTAATGTGAAATTGGGTCAGGGTATCCGCGTGAGCAATTACGCTTTGCCCGAAGAAGTTTTTGAGGGCGAAATTGTCGAGATGGATCCGGCTATCGATCCGGTCACGCGCACAGTTCAGGTCGTCGGTATGGTCGATAATCCCGACTTGCTGTTGCGGGCTGGCATGTTTGTCAAAGCGGAAATCGTCACGGAATCGCGGCAAAATGTCGTACTCATTGCGCGCAATCTCGTTTTGCGGCGAAGAAATCAGAAAGTCGTTTTTGTCGAAGAAGAAGGACGCGCACAACAACGCGAAGTCGAAACCGGCCTGGAAGACCGAGATCGCGTGGAAATTGTGATTGGCCTTGATCCAGGAGACCAATTGATTACGAGCAATTACGAAACACTGAGGCCGCGAACTCGAGTGCGAGTCACGGGAGATAGACGATGAATTTGCCGGAATTTTCAACGCGATATCCCGTGACAATTGCCATGGCGACCCTCGCGGTGGTTTTGCTTGGATGGATATC
>JAGWBW010000164.1:0-2445 GCA_021295695.1 Candidatus Latescibacterota bacterium | reverse complement strand
CCGGGCAAATCGCCCATTGAGATCGAAGAAAGCTATACGCGCCGCCTCGAACGCGATGTGAGTACCATCAACGGCGTCAAGCGCGTCTATTCTATTACCCGCTCTGGACAAGCCGTGGTCATTGCAGAATTTGCCTGGGATGCAGACATGGATTACGGGTTGCTCGACGTGCAAAAAAGAGTGGGGCGCTATGCGGCAAATGAAGATGTATCGCAGTTGGATGTGACGCGCGAAGACCCGCTCGCGCTTGCTGTAATGCGAATTGCGATTACAGCAGACGAAAATACGGAACTCGATGCACTGGTAGGTACGGTAGAATTGTTGATCAAACCGAAATTGGAAGCCCTCGATGGCGTGGCGTCTGCCGAAGTGGAAGGGGGGTCAGAAAAGGAAGTACGCGTTTCGCTCGATCCCTATTTGCTCGAAGCGTTTGGGCTTTCACCCGATGCGGTCATCAATCGCATCGCACAGGCCAATGCCGATGTATCCGGAGGCACACTCAGAGAAAACCAGCAGTCATATACGGTCAAAGCCCTCGGTCGCTTAAATGACATCAACGATGTGCGGGAAGTTATTGTGGGAGAAAAACGCGGAGGAGGGGGCGCGGTTACTGGAGACCGCGTGCCGGTGCGCGTGCGCGACGTGGGCACGGTTGCTCTGGAATATCAAGAGCGAGAAACCATCGTGCGCCTCGATGGACAGGAATGCGTTGGCCTCGCCATTTACAAAGAAGCCGGCAGCAATACGGTCGCCGTGGTCAACACGGTATTGGATGCGATAGACGATATGGAAGCAGACCTGAGCGGCATGCACTTCACAACCGTCGAAAACCAGGCGCGATTTGTCGAAGATGCCATAGGCGAAGTCGAAACATCTGCTATCCACGGGGCGTTTTTGGCGATTCTCGTGCTTTTGATCGCGTTGCGGAGTTGGACAGTGACACTGGTAATAGGGTTGGCGATTCCCATTTCCGTATTGGCGACATTCACACTTATGTATTTTGAAGGACTGTCCCTGAATATTATGACGCTGGGCGGGTTGGCTCTGGGCGCGGGCATGCTCGTTGATAATGCTATTGTGGTCATAGAGAATATTTACCGGCATCTGGAAAGCGGCGAGGATGCACGCACAGCATCGAGCCGCGGAGCCTCTGAAGTCGGCGTGGCAATTCTTGCCTCAACGCTGACGACAGTGGCTGTTTTTTTGCCCATTGTCTATTTGCAAGGACTTGCGGGCAAGCTCTTTGTGGATCAGGCATGGACAGTTGCATTTTCGCTGCTGTCATCTCTAATTGTGGCAATGACGACGATTCCGATGCTGACATCGCGCATTTTTAGACGGTTGAATACCACGCACAAAACGACTGTTCGGTCGGATAAATACTATCGTTTTCTCAATGGTATTTTGAACCGCAAACCCATCCTCCTCTTCGTCGTGCTGCTCATTCTGGGCGGAACCGGATATATCGCCCGCGAGTTGCAGACGGAATTTATCCCGCGCGAGGATCAGGGGCTGTTTCAAATTGACCTCACATTGCCCGAAGGCTCGCGTGTGGAACTGAGCGATCAAATCGCCCTGCACGCCAAAGAGATTGTCGAAAGCGTTGGCGGAAGCGATGTAGCGCATGTGTACGCGCTGACCGGTCTCAATCCCGCCCTGGTATCGAGCGGAGGCGAACCGACGGGTCCCAATCGCGCGACCCTATCGGTGGCTTTAGAGACACAGCGGTCGCGCAGTGTCAGCGAATTGGTGCGCGACCTGGATCCCATTTTGAGTGCCATGCCCGATATCGAAGTGAAATACAAGCTACACGAAACCGCGCTCGAAGGCGTGATGGGGGGGCAAGAAGCGCCCATTCAGATTGAAGTGTCTGGGGAAAATCTCGATATTTTGGCGCGTATCACCAAAGAGCTTCAAGTGAGGATTGAGGACCTGCCTTCGGTGTACAATGTGCGCACGAGTTTTCAGGGCGGGCAGCCAGAAGTCGATCTGGCGATTCGCGATGAAGTGGCGGCAGCATTCGGATTGACCACACAGACCATCAGCCGCACACTGGAAAGACAACTGTCGGGTGAAGTTGCCGGCGAACTGTCAAAAGACCAGCGCACGAGGGATATCCGGGTAAAATATCGAGATGTTGATCTGCGCGAACTCCACACCATACAAATCGAAGGATCAGACGGCGCGATCCTGACATTGGGAGACATCGCCGAGCTCAATATTATTGAAGGTCCCCGCGAAATTTTGAGAGAAGATCAGCGTCGCGTGGGTCGCATTACGGGGTATCTCACAGAAGGGCGCATTTTAAGTGAATCTATTGCCGACGTACGCGCCACCATACAGACGATGGCCGTGCCGTCGGGGTATCGCATTGAAATTGGCGGAGAAGAGCGCGAACGCGCAGCGTCATTTGAGAGTCTCAAATTCGCACTCCTGCTTTCGATT
>JAGWBW010000163.1 GCA_021295695.1 Candidatus Latescibacterota bacterium | reverse complement strand
TTTCTATGGTGTGGACCCAGTTGCGCGGATCGGGCAATATTACGCGGTCTTTCCAGCCTCTGGTTTACAAGGCGCTTGTGGAGTAGGGAGGCTTGACAAAACTATCGAACTTTATTAGGTTGTCGCCATCTGTTGTGAGTGACCCCGTCGTTCAGTGGCCCAGGACACCAGACTCTCACTCTGGAGACGGGGGTTCGACTCCCCTCGGGGTCACCAAAAAATATATTGTTTTTCAGATATCAAAAAGGTCGTGGAGATTTATTCCTCACGACCTTTTGTTTTTTTGGCAAGTGCAAGTCAGTATCAATCCGGGAGATAGACATGGTGTTCAATCTCATCTTCGATTCCCAGGCGGGATAGTACCTGGTCTATGACATCGGGATCAAATTTCACTTGCTCGGCGAGATTGACTAATTTTCTGTACGTGATTTCATCGCGTCGATAAGCTTCGATAGCCAGCCCCGTGAAATTGAGCACAAAGCTGTTAAAGGGGTGTTCTCGCTTTTCATGTTGAGAATAGGATCAATCCCCAACTCAAGACAACGGCGTTCCACCCCTGCTGCCTGTTCGCCTATTTGAATGGATTTCCATATATTTTTGGATTCAAGATAGACCCCTTCCTGATCCAGACCCAAAAGTTCCTTCAGGTTTGTATATTCTCTAAAAAGTTCGGTTGCGTTTTGAAACGAATCACCGGGATTTTCATTTTCGATCAGGTCTGGATGAGCGCGAAGCAGGACAGCAAGCGCGTCTTGCTCGACAGGTCTTTCTTCTAAGAAACTGACCATATCTCGCCCATAAAGACGCGATAGACGCCTGAGTTCAAGTGAACTGACCGCCCGGTGCCCCGACTCGATTTGAGAAATTGCAACACGGGTAAGTTCAACCTGACGTTGGGTCAACCCGATTGCCTCACGCGCACTTTTTAATCGCTGTCCCAAATCCCGTTGCGTCAGCATTTTGTCATCTCCGTTTCTCGCTGATCGTGCTCAAGAGAGGTCAATCTATAGATCATTGATTGGGGAGAGGGACGAAGAGTAAGCCAGGTATTGGGAAAGGTGGTCGGTCAATGGTTCTTGGGCAGATGTTCTTGAATCTTTTGGACAATCTCACTAATACCAGGTGGCATATTCTGTTGTGTAAACGAATTGGATTTCTCCAACAACCGACATATTCTGTATCGGTCACATAGAATGCAGTCAATAGTATGTGGTCGACCTTCTCGCCATTCTGTAGCGTTGATGCGCGGGAAATGGGGAATCAACAAAAAATTTGTATGATCTGTATTTAACCTCACAACCCCTGACAAAGCCTGGCGAGCTCGAGCTTCATGTTTCTTTTTCCACCACTCTTCTGCCACTGTGCATTGGGCGAAAGCGAAAAATGGGTACTCCAACTCGTCTCCGAAAGAACAAATGGCAATTAAATCAATACCATATTCCTTTTGCGTATCGGGAAGTTGGGCATCTGGTTCCACTTGGGCGTTTAATTTTTTTGCCAAAGCCGGAATAGCCTTGTTAGCGGGCCATCCAAGTTCTCTTCTATCATCGCTGTTTTGGCTGAACAGAAAAACCTCTGCCCAATCGGGAAATAACGCCCGCATCGCCTCTTTGCATAGATTTTCAAACTGCACTCTCAGAGCATGCTTTAAAGAGGGAATCCGATTGTGGCACGAACAGGCCAGCAAAAACAAATACGACAAATAATGTTTCTCAGTAGTTTGAGGTTCAAACCATACTTCGCCATCTTTTTCTTTGAAGGGATAGATTGCTCCTAACCATAATGCGCGCCGTTTAATAAGATCCACTGCGACTTCAAATGAGGCAGAAAAATCATCGACTTGTTCGCCTTGAAAAAAGGACGAATAATCATCCCCCAAAAGTTCACTTTGAACTATGTTTTGAAAATCTGCGTGTGTGAAACGACCGCCGTAGTCATCATCTGAAAATGCGACGACCAACTCGATGCAGTCGGTTAAATCGACAGCATCTCTGATTATCTCTTCACTCCAATCAAAATCAATCATTGCTTACGATCTATCTCTAAGTACTTAATTGCTACATCAAGTGCTTTCATTGCTTCGCGGACGACCTCCACAGCCTGTGAATCAGGGAGCGTTACGGAGGGCAGATTCCAGTTTGCCTGCTTAAGATTGTCTATCGCTATGTTTATATATCCTAAAAATTCCTCTCTATTGTCCACAGTAGCGCTATGAGCACTCTCCAATGACACACCTTGCCGGAGCTTTTCCAGCGCGTCAGGATTTGCTACTACCTTACCCAATTTGCCGATATTTCGAGACTCGCCAAGCCGTGTAGAACCACTATTATCTTTTTTAAACATCCACTCCGTAAGTTCTTCAAGAGATTTTTTCTTTAAGGATTTTGGTTTGACAATGGGGTGGGTTGGTTTCCCCTCTTTTCGGACGCCGATAAATGATGCGATTTCCGAGTCTCCTATTGCTGTGTAGAACACGCCGAACTGAAAACTTCCTTCCTCCAAATCCTCAATGTCAAAAAAGTCACATTCTTCAATGGCTTCGTACGCTGCCAAAGCATCCAGATTTCGCCGGACAGCATTACTTCTACTTCCAATTTCACGAGCAACTTCAACATAGCGGTCTTCAGGTTCACCTGATGTCTGGTCGAACAGCAATTTTAAGTATCGTGCCTTCGCCAAGGGCTCCCATCGCTGCACCCCAGAAATATGGCGAAAGCCCAAATATTGTAAGGCCTCCTCCCTTGAATCAACTACATGCACTGGAATCTCGGTCGGTCTGTATGTAGCCTCTTCTTCTGCTCTTGTGATACTACGGATGTTGCCTGCTTCTCCCGGATTTTGCAATAGCCGCAATGCTGCCAATCTGCGATTACCCTCCAGAACTGTGTATTTGCCGTCTTTAGAAGGAGTTACGACGATGGCTTCACCAGGGAAGAAATTATTCACTCCAATTGAGGTCATCAAATCCTCAATACCGGTTTTTCTCGCCAAATATTTGATAATTTCGCTATCTTTTGGAGCTACCGTTTTTGGCAATCGAGGATTTTCCTTGTCAAACTCGAGTTTGTCAATAGTGAGCAATTCAAAATTGAGCGATTCAAAGTCGTTCATGAGAATACCTCTTCCGGTAGTGCTTCGAAAATTTGCCGGAAAATCATTGGCGGTACTGCATTGCCAATGACCTTATATTTGCTCATCAATCCCGCTGTGTCTGGAAATTTCCAGCCGCCGAGGTCTTGAAGGGCTGCTGCTTCCTTATAGGAAAGTCGTCGGGCTTTCTTGGGATCTCCTTCGAAAACCCACTGATCTGTGCCTATTTTTTTTAATGACGGACTCATTGGGTGCAAAGGCATGTGGCGTGCGTTTGCGAGTATTGTTTTGCTTGGTTCATCCCATCCGCGGTAGCGGTCACGAGAGAGATAGTACCAATGAAAATCCTGATCACAAAACTCGCTTTGAGGCCATTCTTCCTTCAAATGTTTCAAAACTTCTCGCTGTGTTTTAATCGGTTTCAATCCTGGTCCGTGTGTGGGTTTTGGAAACTGATATTTCACTCCGAAATCGGAGCGGATGCCGACGATAAAAATCCGCCGTCGCTCTTGGGCCAACCCATACTCCGCGGCGTTGATGAAATCCCAGGTGACGCGATATCCAGCTAAACGGAAACGGATGAGTTGAGCATCTAAAAAATGCCGATTGTCGCTTCGCGCCATGCCAGATACGTTTTCTACAATAAAGACTTTAGGACGGATTTTCCGCAGAGCGCGATCAAATTCGCGATACAGTATATTGACTTTGCGACCAGTATCGCGTGCTCCACCTTGACAGTAGCCTTGACAGGGATAGCATCCGGCCAGAACGTCCGCTGCCGGAAAGGTCTTGATTTGGTCAATACTATCGGTTTTGAAATCGGTTTCGGGCAGATTGGCTTCATAGACATCCTTGGCATAGGCCAGAATATCGTTCGCCATTAGAATCTCGCACCCAGCGTCGATCAGTCCCCGATCGGAGCCTCCGCATCCTGTAAAAAGAGAAACCGTTTTCAATGGTTGTGTTAAAATGGGTTTATTCAGCATCGCCCCATTCGTGTCGGTCAAACAAGTGTCCTCATCAATCTGGAACTCAGTCGCATTCTGAATGCTCTGAAATTCTACTTTGGTAAATTTCATGCCTTACTCCCAGTCGTATTAAATTTACCAGGGATGTATGTTGTGTATATTTAGGGAGAATATGCAGGGGGGGGGAAATAGTGCATATTTTGACACATAATACGACATGTATATATTTTTTGCAATGGGATTGTGAATGAATAAGAAAAACGGATTCAAACCCGTAGTGATCGGTGTTTCCGAGGGCAACTTCCCTCGATATTGTTTTTTGATGGAATTACAGGACACAAGTTGAGAACAAACGCGTTTGATGTGCTTCAGACAACCGCTGCTTCATCTATGGAAAAGAGATTTTGTTCAGAGTCAAGCGTTGCCTGGATGCCATTTGGAAGAATCATTTGAGGACTCGTATGCCCGATATCTACTTGTGTCAGGATGGGAAAATCAAATGCCGCTGTATAATAACCGATCAATGATTGAAGTAACTCTTCCTGGTCTTGAGATAGGTTGTTTATTTTTCCTATGATCAAACCAGAAATTTCCCTGAAAAGACCAATCTGCTGGCATTGTGCAAGGGCTTCCTCGGCATACATGAGAACGGTATTTCCCATATTTGCCTCTTCCAAATAAAGAATTTTATCGTAAAATGAAGGCCAAAATGGAGTACTGGCCAATATCGGTAGGGTATGGAGATTGCCACCTATAAGAGGTCCTTGCGCTTTGCCACCTTTGAGCCAATGCCAACCAGAATTATTTTTCATTTTGCGCGGGCTGTTTTCACTCGGCGCATCATCTGTCCAGGTCTCCGGTACCTCCAATGGTCCCGGAGCGGTTGGTGTAAATAGGACATCTTTTATACTTTCGAGTGTATAACTCAAGGGTTTCGGAAATTCGCTAAGACCGTTGAGCAGGGTTGGCCCGTGGAAAGTGACCATATTGAGACGTGCATAGATGCCGAGTAGCAGGGCTGTATTCGCGCTGTATCCCATCAAAATTTTGGGAGAACGCGCAATCAAATCCCAGTCGAGCAAGGGAAGGAGTGCATTGGTACCAGCTCCTCCTGAGAGACAAAAAATCGCTTTGATGTCCGGGTCAGCAAATAGGTCGTGGAGATCATCGACACGCAATTCAGGGGCTGGATTCAAATGTTCGCGTTGATGGAGTGCGTTATTCGCTAATTGAACTTTCAAACTGAGATTTTCAATGGCTGCCTGAGCACGGGAGAGCCAATTGTTAGTAAAAGAAAAAAATGATGCAGCGGGCGAGGCGATTCCCACAGTATCACCCGGTTTTAATCTCGGTGGTTTGATCGGATTATTCATGTTCTGATATCTCTGATTAAAGCCTATCCAATTTATTACACACTGTGTAAGAAATCTGATCGGTCCCTGAGTAAGCGAGATAAGACCTCATTCCACTCATAAAGCAAATATCGTTTCTTTTATTTTTACCAGCAAATCCGCTGGCTGTCCGATCTGGGCCAAGGCATAGATGCCGCGCCCTATTGGATTTTCTTGTCAGGCGTGTTCTGTAAAACTATAATACGCTATGTATCTATTTTTTGCAATAGGGCTATGGAATGAATAAAAGAATTGACGTCAAACCCATAGTAATTGGTATTTCGGGAGGGTCTGCCGCTGGCAAAACGACCTTTACGGATATACTATCTGATAGGCTCGTAGATTTTGGACCTGTGGTGCTCAATCAGGATAGCTATTTCCGCGATTGGTCAGCGCTGCCAGAAGACGAGCGCGAGATTAAGCGGACGGCAAACCATCCGCGGGCTGTGCTGTGGAAGCATCTGATCGCGCATGTCAAATGTTTGCGGGAAGGACAGGCGATTGAAATGCCACCGCCCGGTACACGCGATTTTCGGCGAGGCAATGATCCCCAAAAGATCGCGCCTGATAGACTAATTATTGTGGAGGGGCACTTGATTTTTTCGCAAGAGGCTCTGCGGTCTTTGCTGGATATCAAGCTGTTTTTGGATGTGGATACACACGAGCGGGTGCTCAGGCGCATGTTGCGGAATACTTCGAGTGGGATGTCACTGCAAGATGCCGTGGCATGGTATCGCCGGGATGTTGTGCCCAATTATCGCGTCTATACAGAGCCGACGCGTGCGTACGCGGATTTGATTGTGCCGTTTGAAGGAGATGTGCAAATAGCTGTAGATGTTGTAGCCAATGGCGTGGAAAGGATGATTCACCACAGATAGCAATATGGCTTGCCTCGCGTGTGTTCAGGTCGTAAATTTGTCTGTGCATACATTACGAGTCAACGAAAGGAGATGATCGCTATGACTGTTCAAT
>JAGWBW010000162.1:9563-19026 GCA_021295695.1 Candidatus Latescibacterota bacterium | reverse complement strand
CAGATTCTTCGACTCCGCTGCGCTCCGCTCAGAATGACAGTGCTCATTTGACCTTTGATCTTGAAGTCACACATGACGTCAAAACCTTCTGGATCGCGGCTAACATCATGCCGCGATGACGGCGACGGGCGAGGCATGCCTCGCCCCTACATTGATAGGCTTGATTGATGTGGATTACTGGCGTTGTGGTGTGGCTACGCCATGCCTACGGCGTGGCGCGTGGCGGCTTTAAGCATGCCGCAATGACAATGGCAAGTAAGAAGCTGTTTTAAAACTCATTTTGTCCCTTCCTCGGCTATGACCTATTGCCCTGTCATTCTGAGCCTTTCGGCTACGCTCAAGATAAACTCCGCGCAGCGGAGTCGAAGAATCTGCTACTGACGCAGGTGGAAAAGATGCTTCGGCTTCGCTCAGCATGACAAAACGCCTGACATGCGTAACATCAGATATTAATTTTAAAACAGTCTCTAAGATTGATATGGGTAGTCTCTTTTGCCGCGATGAAGTACTCCTCATGCAAGAGCTGTCTCGAACCCTATCAGATTGCGGGTCTCGCGGCTGAACTCTACCCCGATCATAAAAATCGGCTCGCATAGGTCGCGGTATTTGTCAGCATAACCCTTTGCCTGCAATTGCGCCATTGCAGCCCCTTCGGACGAACAGATACACATTGTCGTTGAAACGAACCGCCATGTCCAGACGGCCCTGGCTACTGCTGTCTTCCACAACGATGTCGAATCCCACCGATGCGAAGTAGGAGTAGAACACGCTGGCGTAGTAGCCTTCGTAGTTCGCTATGTCGTTGTTTGTGTGCCACTGATAGGGGATGCTGGCAAAGAACGCCATGAACAGGCTTTCAAGGCCAGCGAAGTCATTGACCAGCAACAGGTCGTATAGACGGGCGCGATGCTCCGTGCGCTGTGAGGGATCGCCAGTCAGGTGATTTAGCAGGCTCCTGTTCAAGCTCTGACGCACTTCCCGATTCGGATAGGATAGCCGATAATACATCTCTCCACCGCGCGGTTCGGTCTGGTGGATGGTTAGATACCCGGTCTGGAACAGCAGGGCTTCGGTGGCGATGTGGTCAACATCAAAAGCCGACAGCAAATCATCACTGCCCAGCATGTTGTCCAGAGCCAGCGCACCGACCCCGCGCGATAGTAGCATCTCGATCAGAAATGTAGGCGTGCCTGTCTCGAACCAGTAGACAGCAAGAGGATGTCGAAGGGGTTATAGACCTTCTCCTGTCCCCGCCAACTATAGCCGTTGTACCAGTCGCGGATCTCCTCTCGATCCAGACCCGGCAGTTCTGGCGCGAATACCGTATCGAGGTCCTCCTCAGTATAGCCGCAGATGGCGGAATATTGTGGATCAATGGTGATGTCTGTAAGATTGTTGAGACCCGAGAACAGGCTGACTTTGGAGAATTTGCTGACGCCCGTGAGAAATGTGAATTTGATGTACGCGTCATTGGACTTGATCGTGGCATACAGACCGCGCAGAAAATCGCGGTTGGCGCGTGCGACTTCAGGCTCATCGAGCACATCCAGAATTGGTTTGTCATATTCATCAACAAGAACAGCCACGCGCTGTCCCGCCTGGCTGTGCAACATCTGGATGATATGGCGAAAGCGTGCTGAAGCAGTATCGTAGTGGCTTTCTACACCTGTTTCTTTTTCCACAGCGTCCAGTTGTGCCATAACCTCTTTGTGCAAGCTCTCCGGCTCATTGAAATTGCCGCTGCCAAAGTCGAGGCGCACAACGGGATAGCGCACTTGCCAATCCCAGTGGTCGTGGATGTACAGCCCTTCAAACAGTGGTTCATTGCCCTCAAACAGTTCCTTCAATGTGTCCAGAAACAGGCTTTTGCCAAACCGACGTGGACGCGATAGAAAGTAGTGCTTACCCTCGTCCATCAGTCGCTGAATGAGGGCCGTTTTATCGACATAGTAGTAGTTCTCCTCTCGTATCTCGCGAAAGGTCTGAATGCCGATAGGCAGCTTGCGTCTGTCTGATATGCCCATCTCTTATCTCCAGATTGTGATATCAGTGCGGTCACCCTATTCGATACAGTAACGTCATGTGTGACTTGCAAGATCAGTGGTCAAATGAGCACTAGAATCTGCTGCCTCAACAGTCTGCATGGGTAACAGATGCTTCGTCAGCCTATCGGCTTCCTCAGCATGACAGGGTGTATAGTGCATTTATTTTTAAAGTCACACATCGCGTTACAGTATTATACCGCTTTCGCTATCTATTTGGAAGTCAAAACTTTTCGTTTTTCTGTACCTACCTGTCTGCCAACAGGCAGGCATCTACCTGTGCGGAAAACCTGCATGCAGACAGGTGCCTCGCCCCTACATTGATGTGTAAGGTCAACGCATTTTTAAAATCCGGTTGATCTCTGCCCCATTCAATTTTCTTTCAAAACGCGGACCGTATTTGGAGACAACGCGCGAGGACACATACGTTGCGAGCCTCGCGGCCTGAGCCGCGTCATACCCCCGGGTCACAGCAAACAAATACGCCCCGGCAAACGAATCGCCCGCGCCATTGGTATCCACAGCATCTACCTCAAAACCCGGCGCATGCAACACATCACCACCATCGCAAACCCGGGCACCATCAGCACCATACGTCAGAGCTAAACCGCCCACGCGATGGCGCAACGCACCAAAAGCCTCTTCTGTTGTCTCGGCACCGGTAAATATCCTGCCCTCATCTTCATTGCAAAACAGCATATCCACGCCTGCATCCACCAATGCAGTCATCCTATCCTTAAAAGCAGCCACAATAGACGGATCGCTCAGCGTGAGCGCGACCTTTGTACCGTGCGCCTGCGCCACCTTTTGCGCCACCTGTGCCGCTTCAAAGCCATCGTCTGCCGCAATTAGATAGCCCTCGATATAAATAAACTGGCTATCGGCAACCACAGCATCCTCAACCTGCGCCACACCAAACGTACTCGTAATCCCCAAAAATGTATTCATCGTGCGATCTGCATCCTCCGTAATCATCACCAGGCACTTGCCCGTAATCCCTTCCCCGCGATGTGACGGATTGGACTCTACCCCCGCAGCACTGAGATCGCGAAGATAAAACTCGCCATCTGCATCCTCAGCCACCTTACATCCGTAATATCCCTGTCCACCACAATTGGCCAGCGCGATCATCGTATTGGCTGCCGAACCGCCCGACGAGCGCGCCATCTCTTTCCCGCCCAAAGCATCGATCAACGCGCGCTGGCGATCTCCGTCAATCAGCGTCATCACACCCTTATCGATCCCCATCGCCTCAAAAAACGACGGATCAACCCGAAACTGAATATCCACCAGCGCATTGCCCAGCCCATATACATCGTATTGACGCATAACTTCTCCTCAACGAATAGACGAATAGACGAATAGACGAATAGACGAATAGGACGAATAGACGAATAGACGAATAGACGAATAGACGAATAGACGAATAGACGAATAGACGAATAGACGAATAGACGAATCAACGAATCAACGGAACGGGGTACAACTGGCCGCCTCTCAGGCCAGTTCATCAACGAATCAACGAATCAACGGAACGAGGTACAACTGGTTCAGGCCAGTTCATAGACGAAAAAGAAAAAAACTCTATATGTCGTTGTACCGCAACATTAAAATTATAACGATCAGAAAAAACCTCCTGGATCGCGGCTTAAAGCATGCCGCGATGACAATGGTCACGGGGACATCGCAACGGACGACCACAGGGGGTCGCCCCTACAATTCACATTCATGGATGCAACCTGTTGGGCGTGCGGGACAAAAAAGTCGTCTCGCGCACAGAGGGCAAGCCGAGCATAACCATAAGCAGGCGCGACAGGCCAAAACCAAATCCCCCGTGCGGTGGACATCCGTACTTAAAAAAATCGAGATAAAACTGGATAACCTCTAAATCCAGCCCTTTCTCTCTCGCCTGCACCCTCAGAACATCGGGACGGTGTTCGCGCTGCGCCCCTGTAGTGATCTCCACACCGCAATAGAGAAGGTCAAAGCTCCTGGTCAACTCAGGGTATTCCGCATGGCGCATGTGATAAATCTATCACAAAGACATAATCGCACCCCCGGGTCTTGCGGATATATTCACCCAGCAGACGTTCTCCCTTTGGATCGAGGTCGCCTTCCCGCTCTGGCGTGTGGCCCAGTTCAGACAACACTGCCAATGCCTCGGCCATTGTAACGCGCGGAAAAGGCAGCGCTGGCACCGCAAGTTCAACACCATAACTTTCGGCAATAGCGTCACCGTGTCTTTCTCGCACTGTAGAAATAACATACTGCAGCCACGCTTCTTCAAATGCCATCACATCCTCGTGACTATCAATCCATGCGATCTCGACATCCACACTGGTAAACTCTGTCGTATGGCGCGAGGTAAACGAGGGATCGGCGCGAAAAACGGGCGCAATCTCAAACACGCGATCAAAACCAGACGCCATCGCCATCTGTTTGTAAACCAGATAAGCTGTGGTATTGAAATACGGCAGCGCGAACAACTCAGCTCCCGATTCACTGGCTGTGCCCATGAGCTTGGGGGAATGAATTTCGATAAAATGATTCTGCATCCAATACTCGCGCATCGCCATTTCAACAGTAGTTTGTACCTCAAAAATCAACCGATTGCGCGAAACGCGAAGATCGAGATGTCGCCAATCCAGCCGATGGTCAATACCCGATGCACTTTCGGAAAACGGATCCAGAGGCAATGGCGATTTAGCTGCATTGACAACACTCAGTTCCTCAAGCTGAATCTCAACACCCCTCAGACGAACATATCGCCGATTCTCGCGTGAGAGCAGAAACCCGCTCTGCCAACGCCCCTGTCTTTTCGTGAACAACCTGTACACTTCCCGTGCGATTTCTCAAAATGAGAAATTGGACATGCTTCTGGTCCCGCAGGGCATGCACCCATCCCTGAAGCGTAACGGTTTCGCCGATATATTTGGACAGTTCACATATTGCTATGTATTTCATGACAGATTCCTTTTGATTTCAGGTAATGTGGAAAAGATGCTTCGACTCCGTTTCACTCCGCTCAGCATGACAAAAACGCCTGACATGCGTAACGTCAGTCAGACACAAAAAAAGCCCGTTGTCGAAAAATATGACAACGGGCACTTTCATGATGGCACAAAACGACCTATGCCGGTCCAGCCCGTCGCCGAATCGGATTATTATCGTCATTATTATTGCCAGTGAACTGAGCGATTTGGAAATAGTGTATATGCATGGTATTCATCCAGTTTTTCTCCCGCCAAAAACAGCGAGTTCAAACAGCTTGAAATAACAATCTACATCTGAAAACCCAATAGCTCTGAGCCATTCACATTGATCTTCAACAGACGCGAGAATATTCGCCTGCTTATCATCGCGATAATAATAAGCCCGCGCAATTTCATCGCGAGATGCATTTGGATCTCGCCGCGTCACAGAATCGTAAAGCGCATCAATAAAGCGATCGGCAAAACGCGACTCAACCCACTTTGACGGAGAGCGAACATGCTCGACATTGACAAACACGCCATTGGGAGACAGCAGATCAAAAATCTCGCCATAAACCTCGCGTTTGCGCTCATCGCTCTGGTGATGAATTGAAAAACCCGACACAATCGCGTCATACGGCGCGTCATCTGCAACCAGGCAGAGCCAATCGGACGTCGCATAATCACCAATAACAAAACGATGTTGCGACACCGTTCCCGCAAATCGTTTCCGCGCTGCCTCAATCATAGCCTCAGAAAAATCCACAAAAACACCGCGCGCATCCGGATGGTATTCAATAACCGCAGCGCCGAGTATGCCATCGCCACATCCCAGATCGAGCACAGTATTCACCCTGTGATCATCCGCATTGATCACCCGGCACATAACGGCAATCTGCTCATCGGACAGCGGAATTGCCTGCCGAATATTCTTGAGATATTTCTGCGCCAGATCCCGCGCCTGCCAGGCTGTATCTTTGCGTTTGCCCATGATTTCAATACCCCACTGCCAGGCCATCCTTGCGGGGATCGGAAGCCGCGCAATAACCGTCATCCAGCTTATAAATGAGTTGGCCCCCGCCATATCCAATAGCTGGCGGAATTTGGATATCGTGTCCGCGGGCGCGAAGATCGTCCAGCACACCCGCATCCGCGCCAGGCTCAATCCCCACATTTGAGCCACCAAAAACCTGCCATCGGGGCGCATCGCACGCAGCCTGTGGATTTTGACCATAAGCAAAAATCCGAATCATCATCTGTGCATGACCTTGCGGCTGCATATGCCCCCCCATAACGCCAAATGACATCACCGGTTGGCCTTCTCGGGTCGCAAACGCCGGAATAATCGTATGATACGGTCGCTTTCCCCCATCCACGCGATTGGGATGGCCCTCTGTCAAAACAAAACCCGCGCCCCGGTTCTGCATGCTAATACCCGTATCCGGAATCACAATACCAGACCCAAAACCCATATAATTGGACTGAATAAACGAAACCATCATCCCATCTTCATCCGCCGCCGTGAGATAAACCGTATCCCCACGCGGCATGCCAAAAGCGGGCATCCCCGCCCTTTTCAGATCAATCAACCTCGCGCGCTGAGCCAGATAATCCGGATCGAGCAATTGCGCGAACTCAATATCCCGTGTACCCGGATCAGACACGTACCTCTGCGTATCCGCATACGCCAACTTCATCGCCTCAATCTGCAGATGCAAACTATCTGCCGAATCAACAGCATACCCGGACACATCCCAATTCTCCAGTATCCCCAGTGCGATCAGTGCCGCAATACCCTGACCATTTGGCGGAATTTCGTGCAGCGTGTAACCCCCAAAACCCATCGTCATCGTATCCACCCAATCTGCCCGATGCTCTGCCAGGTCTTCTTCTGCCATCGCACCGCCAGTGCGTTTTGCATGCGCAGCAATCCTCTCTGCCAGATCGCCCGAATAGAACGCCTCTCCTCTTGTCTCCGCAATACGTTCAAGCGTACGCGCCTGTGCGCCACACACAAATTTTTCACCAATTTTGGGCGCGCGACCCTCCGGTGCAAAAGTCGCCATCCAATCGGGCATATCGCCGTAATTATACACAGCCTGTGCCCAGCTATGTCCCGTAATAGGCGAAACCACAAAACCATTGCGGGCATAGTGAATCGCGGGTTCAAATAATGCCTCAAACGGCAACTTGCCAAACCGCTTTGAAACCTCGGCCCAGGCTGAAACACAGCCGGGCACAGTCACGGCATCCCAACCGCGCTGGGGCATCTGAGCACGCGCTGCAAACAATTCGGGCGACCACGCTTTTGGAGAACGCCCCGATGCGTTGAGGCCATGTATTTGCTCACCATCCCACAAAATGCAAAATGCATCGCTACCTATACCATTCATATTGGGTTCAACAACCGTAAGCGCCATAGCTGCCGCCAGAGCCGCATCTGCGGCATTGCCACCTTTTTGCAACATCTGCAACCCCGCCTGAGCAGCAAGCGGTTGAGAAGTCGCAACCACATTGCGCGCCATAACGGGCATGCGTTGTGAAGAATACGGAAAAGACCAGGATAGTTCGGGCATAGATCTGCATCTCCTATATCAGTTCAAAGTAATTTCTTTTTTAATATCATTCATCAAATCATCGCCATCAATAGATTCGCGCAGAGGCTCTGTGAAATTTAGCCGATACCCATTGGGATCCATCACAATAACCTCGCGCGCATTCCACGGGCGATCGTGCGGACCAGAAATCTGGACATTGCCATCGCGCCGCACCCGTTCGGCAATCGCGTCAACCGACTCGCGCAACACCGTAAAATTAAGCGTAACACCCGCGCCCCGGGTGCTTGCAATCAAAACATTTGGTCCCTCCTCCATCAAAATCAAATCCGCATGGGGCGCCCAGCGCAAATGCGACATAATCGGATCGCCATTCGCACCCGGCATCTGTGAAACCAGAGAAAAACCGAGCGTATCGCAATACCAGCGCGTGGATATGTTGAGATCGTGAACCATCAGAGTTGTATAGGACGGCATCTGGTAGTCGAAATCGGATTCCACCTTGCATGTCCTTTCTCCCCAAAGGGGTAGCTAACCACCAATAAAAAAACCCGCTGAAGCATCTTCAGCGGGTTCGTTTTTGCAAGACTATTATGTACTGTAAGTCTATCATCTCATTTTGAACCCGCCAATAATATTTTTGTCATTACCCGTGAAAACCGCGAGATTCGATCCACCATCCGGGCACACATGGCCAGTAGCACGGATAAATGACATCTGCCCGGTTGCACTGATAGCGCAGTTATCCATCATCTGCTGAGTATTATTCTGGTGGGTTACAAAAATCATATTAATCTCACTATATCTGCGAATAAAACTGAACGGTGCAGAAGATATATCGGGGACACAGTAAAGTCAAGCGGGTTTTTTGTGTTAGAAATGGATATAATCTTCAGCGCAAAAAACATCAGTCTGACAAAAATATAACTACCTCTCCAGGAGTTCAAACGACAACTTTGGGCGGTAACCAAGAGCCTCTAGCATGGACCGTGCATCTTCCCATGTCAAGCCAAAGGCCGCAACATCTGAAACACCCAACTTCGCAACAATATCGCGAATCAGCGGTAAATCTCTATCCTCAAACTCACCTTCCATCATCGCATCTTCAGCCCAGGATACAAGTGACTCAAGCGAAAGTTGTCCGTTGAGATAAAGTTTTAAACGATCAGCCAAAACATCTCTCGTAATATTCATGATTGATCCTTTACCTGTTGATGCCCTGTATCCTCTGGAAATATGGTACGGTATAGCAAGCCGAAAGTCAAAGCCTACTAATTAGCCGGGAGGCTTCCGGTGAAAAACGAGATCCGCAAACGCACCCGTCACCTTACTACCCGTATTATCTGAATCAGACATGAGATACACGCGCACAATCTCTGCGGGTTCTTCATCGGGATAAAAGCGTTTGAAATCCCTGTAAAAATTGCGCGACTCCCCGACCCATTGATTCACATTTTGATCCCCGCTCTCGGCAACAATGCGGTACCACTTAAACTTGAAAAATCCCAGAATAGACGTCACTTGCGTCAGTGAAGTCTCCTCGGGAATGGTGCGCGTCCAGAGATAGGCAATCTCCCGCAACTTTCCTTTGGTATTGAGAACAGAAATACCGATCTTCGCTGCAAAATCATCGCCCGATTTCTGAATCTTGCCTTTGCGATCTGCCGTCTCACCATCATCAATCGTATTGCTGACCCGCCAGCGCCAGGAGATATGCTGATACTCAGTCGCAGATATGAGATCATACTGCCCCTGCGCCTGTTTGAGGACATCCTTCCCAAATCCCCTGGGCGGGCGGTCACAACGTCTGACCCAATCCTCACTGCGATCAACAGCCAACGCCGTGCCATTCTTCGTCGGCACCTGCCAGAAAAGCGCAGCCGCATGATCGCTG
>JAGWBW010000162.1:0-9267 GCA_021295695.1 Candidatus Latescibacterota bacterium | reverse complement strand
GGGAAAAACCCGCCGCGCTTATGTGTTTAAATGATAAACTGGAAATTACATCTCTGATGACTCTTCACCGTGATGCTCGGACTTCTCTTTCATCTCGGACTTCTCCTGAGCCTCAGATTCCTTTTTCATCTGATCGCGATCTCCCCCACGGCGACCGCGGAAACCACCGCGACCTCTGAACCGGGGACCATCATCATCTCTTAAGCCCGGACCGCCACGGCCTCTAAAACCTGGGCCTCCGCGTCCCCTGAACCCGCGACCCCCGCGACCTCTAAATCCGGGACCAACGCCATCTCTGAACCCGGGACCCCCGCGCCCGCGAAAACCCATGCGTCCCCCTCGTCGCATCTCACCGAGCTTCTCCTTTTGTTCAACAGTCAGCAAATTTTTAACATCCATACTGTGCTGAATCTCGCGCGCCATAATTTTCCCCTGCGCCGCCGTCACCGCATCGACCTTAGCCTGAATATCCGAAGCCGATGGATTGTCCTGCCTCCGAATCACACCCAAATCGATCCGCGCCTTTTGATGTGCCGCGCGCAAATCGACCATCGCCTTTTGATGGGCAGAACGCAGACTATTCATCTTTTCCTTCTGCTCATCCGTCAATTCCAGCGCCGCCATACCACCGCGCATACCTCGACGTTTGCCCCTCTGGGCGTCTGCCTGTTTCACAAAAGCAACACTTCCAATAACGCCAATCACAAAAACACCGATAACTGCGTAGATAATTTTGCGTTTCATGACATTTACTCCTCTTGATTAAACAGCAGTTTCCCTGCATGCTGTCTGTGATAAAAAATCGAACAACCCTCGGCTGTGTTCAGGCCGGCGTCTGCTCACAACGCGAAAGTCATTATGGTGGCCCTCGGCGGGGACCGGGTGGACGGTCTCCCGGGGGACCTCGGCGGCCGCCACCTCGGCCGCGGAATCCTTGACGTCTGTGTTTTTCCTCAAATTTTGCAAACTGCTCAGGCGTGAGAATCGTCTTCAACTTCTCGCGCAATTTCTGCTCCTGAGACCGCATATCTTCGCCAATCTGTCGGCGCATCGTATCAATCTCGCGCCGATATTCCTGGAATACATCCCGCACAGCGCTCTTTTGCTCATCCGACAGGGCGAGATCATGACCCATTCGCTCAATCAGGCGATTGTAGTCATAAGGACGCCCACGCGGACCTGGCTGACGCAAAAATCTACGATCGGCAACAACGCCACACACCAGTCCCAGAGCAAAAATACCCAGAAAAAAAAGAATAGCTTGTGTGCGAGGAGAAAAAGAAATCATGGCAAGTCCTTTTGCGGTCGTTTACTCGGGATAGATAATCAGGCTATCGGGTTGCACCTCTGACAGCACCATCTCGGTTTGAGAATCAAAATAATCCGACACCGTATTTGCCTCGGTATCTCCATTATCTATTAACACCATAAAAATAACAGCAGCGGCAGCGGCCAATGGCACGAGGCGTTTCCCCGCCCATACCAGACTATTCCAGATACTCTCTTCCCGAATCTGTGCCTGAACGCCATCCCACAACCCCGGCGAAGGCTCCATCGGACGCTGACTCAGGCGTCTCTGCACATGGCAAAGCAAATCGTATTCCGCGCGAAACTCAGCATCTTCTGATATCCGCGCTTCAATTTCGCGCCTGTCTTCCACAGACAGATTGCCATCTACATAGCGCAACAACTTATCGCGATCAGTCATATTCCACTCCTTGCCATTCGCGGTATAGCGGCATAAGCAACTCGCGTAAACGCGACCGTGCCCGCGAAAGCCTCGATTTAACAGTGCCGACGGAAACATCCAGAACATCGGCAATTTCTTCTTGAGAAAGATCCTCTATATCCTTGAGAACCACCACCGCGCGATGATCGGGCGACAGATGATCGAGCACCTTCTGAATCTCCTCGCGCAAACCAATGCGCTCAATATCATTCTGCGGCTCATCCGTGCCCCAAAATCGATCCAGTGCTATATCGCTCGCCTCTTGCATCCCCTCAATAGAAACACGATCGGGTCGCCGTTGCTCGCGCTGGGCAAACGTGAGACAAACATTGGTGGTAATGCGATACAAATACGTGTAAAAACTCGACCGACCTTCAAACTTTCCCAGTGCTTTATACACTCTAATAAACGCCTCTTGCGCTGCATCCTGTGCCATTTCGCTATCGCCGAGAATCGAACATGCCAGACCGTAAATTCGGTCTTCATAACGCTCAACCAACTGGCGGAAAGCCTGCACATCGCCCTTTTGGCATTGACGAATCAGATCCCGTTCTTCAAAATCAGCCACGTTATCTTTTTCCTATAGCAGCCATCCGTTGTAGGGTATGACTACGCCATGCTGCGCGTGCGCCTGTGCGTCTATCCGTTTCGCAGGATTAGACCACGAGATCAATTCTCGCGTTCCCTATAAAATAAAAAAATGGACATCGCTCAAAGCAATGTCCATTTCCGGCGGCATAGATGCTTACTCCGTAATAATATCGGCAAACGTCATACCCGAGGGAATCATGGGCAGCACATGCTCTTGATACGGCACAACCACATCGAGCAAATAGGGACCATCAGAAGAAATCATGCGATCAATAGCCGGCACGAGATCCTCCTTGCGTTCCGCCCGTTCAGCTGGCACGCGAAAACCCTTTGCTATCGTCACATAATCGGGAAAAATCGCGTGACTCGGCGGAATACTCATATCTTCATGCGCCTGCGCCGCTTCCGGATCACCAATAAACGTATGCCCGCGATTGCTCTTGTAAAAACGATCCTCCCACTGCACCACCATGCCCAGATGCTGATTGTTGAGAATCATAGTCTTAACGGGAATTTTCTCCGCATACAGCGTCGCCAACTCCTGTACATTCATCGCAAAACTGCCATCGCCATCAATATCAACAACCAGCGCGTCGGGAAACGCCAATTGCGCTCCCAGCGCAGCGGGCAAACCAAAACCCATCGCCCCCAGGCCGCCCGACGTAAGCCAACGACGCGGCTCATCAAAAGGATAAAATTGCGCCGCCCACATCTGGTGTTGCCCCACCCCCGTAGATATAATGGCCTTCCCCTGCGTCATCTTATAGAGCGTCTCAATCGCATACTGGGGCAAAATAACATCTTCCACATCCTTGTAATTGAAGGGATATTTCTCCCGCCACGTTTCAATCTCATCACACCAGACCTGATAATCGCCCGGCACAACAACACTGTTCAGCTCTTGCAGGGCATATTTGATATCGCTCACAATCGGCAAATGGGCGACCTTGTTTTTATTAATCTCAGAAGGATCGATATCGATATGCACAATGCGACCGTGTTTGCAAAACTCCTCGAGCTTACCCGTCACCCGATCATCAAAACGCACCCCAAATGCCAGCAACAAATCTGCGTGATTGATGGCGTAATTGGCGTAAACCGACCCGTGCATCCCCAGCATCTGCAAAGACTGGGGATCTGTTTGCGGAAAAACGCCCAACCCCATCAATGTCTGTGCCACGGGAATATGTGTTTTTTTCGCAAACTCGCGAAGTTCTTCCGACGCATCTGCAGTCACAATCCCTCCGCCGGCATAAATGAGCGGGCGTTTGGATTCTAAAACCGCCTGTGCAACCTCTTGAATTTGCGCACGGCTGGCGTGCAGATGTTTGGGGGTATAGCTGCGAATAGAAACCGTCTCTGGAAAAACGGGCACACAAACACTTTGCTGCACATTTTTTGGAATATCGATCAGCACAGGACCGGGCCGCCCAGAAGAGGCAACGTAAAATGCCTCTTTGACAACGCGGGGAATGTCTTCAATGCGATCTACGAGATAATTGTGCTTGGTAATCTGCCGCGTAACTTCAATAATCGGGGTCTCTTGAAACGCATCGCGACCAATAACAGCAGTAGAGACCTGACCCGTAATGGCAACAAGCGGCACAGAGTCCATTTTGGCATCTGCCAGCCCCGTGACCAGATTGGTAGCACCTGGTCCAGAAGTTGCCATACACACGCCGACTTTGCCCGAGGCTTTGGCATATCCCTCAGCCGCAAAAATTTCGCCCTGTTCGTGCCGGCACAACACAACCTGGATATTGGAGCGCGTGAGGGACTGGTGCATTTCCATACTGGCCCCTCCGGGATAGCCAAAGAGAACTTCGACCCCCTCGCGGATGAGACATTCAACCAGAATATCGGCACCGCTCATTTCACCAGAGGTAGTTGTGCCATTGCCGGATGCCGGCATCTGGGATTTGCTCGCCATTGCAAAAATCTCCTCGAGATAGAAGCACACCTGCGCGTGCGTCCTTTGTCAGACAAAAAAAACCGCCATTGCATTGTAGCGATGACGGGATTAAAATGTTTTTGTGATACAATAATCCCACCATCACATAGGTACAAGTACTACAACACGGCCTACAACAGCCGTTGTAATTGCAATGTGGGATGTGGTAATCTGATGTGTCATAACTCTGTGCTCTCTTTCAGTTAGAAAAGTAAAATACAGGCTTAGTACAATTCTGTCAAGCTAAAGGTAAGACGTAAAAGGTGAGACGACCCCCTACCCCTTCTGGATTACTGGCGTTAATGACGGTTGCTTTTCGAGGCAGGAATGCCGCTCCTGCGACTTAATTTTCTCACTTCATCCTTCACAACTCACCCATCATATTAATCTGATCTCGAAGCTCGGCAGCGCGTTCAAACTCTTCGTTGTCAATCGCTTCGAGCAATTCTTTTTTCAGGCGTTCAGATTCCGTGAGCGGGCGCTGTTGCTCGAGTTCGTCGAGCAATTCGTGCAGAGATTCGACAGAGCGTTTTTTTTCAACAGCAAATTCTTCTGCTTCTACTTCTTCCAGATTTTCGATCTTGTCGAGCACATCTCGAATAATTTGGATGCCCTTGGTAAAATCGTTCTCTTGCGATGCAATCATCACGCGCGCAATCGCGTGGATTCGCAAAACATAAGGCCACCATTTTTCGAGATTGAGACGGTCATCTTCCGCGGCAGCGTATTGGTTGACAAAACGAAATAGCTCCATGTTGCGCTGTGTATCGCGAATAACGCGGTCATAGTCTCGTATTTGGAGCAAAAAAACATATCGCTCGTAGAGCAGTCGGCTCTCATCAAACAGTTCACGACAGTGCGCCTTTTTCAGTGAAAAACCATCAGATGCACCGTGTTTTTCAATAAAACGACGCAGCCTACCGGTAAAATGATCTAGAACAAACGCGCTATTGTGCGGTCTGCGCCCATCGGGACGCCCGTCGAGTTCCATCTGTAGAATGCCTTGAAATGGACCTTGATCTATGCGTACCTGAATTTTTTCAACGCCTTTGGACGAGAAAATTTTGCGAATGCTGTTTTTTGGGTCATACGGCCAGTGGTTCAGCAAAGGGCCTATATCTTCGGTCATGGCAACTCCCCTGCGTGTGTGACACATCCCTTGAACTGCTGACGTCGGCGTGCTCGACACAATACCCAAACCTATCGCGCGATAGGTTTCAATCTAATTGCATTTAAGAGCAGACGCAAGTATCATGTAGAGNCTTGAACGTCTCACCGCCTTTAACGTCTCATCTACAAAAAGGAAAAAAATGGGGACAGAAAAAATCACGGGATCAATCGCCGAATTCTTTGAGTTTAACGCACAAAACACAGATTGGCGCACAGAAATAACAGGTGGTGTGACGACATTTGTGACAATGGCTTATATCGTAGCCGTGAATCCGGGCATCTTATCTGACGCATTGGGCCCGGATTTATTTCCCGAATTGTTATTTGCAACGTGTGCTTCTGCAGCAATAGCAACAATACTGATGGGACTTCTGGCAAATTATCCCTTTGCCCTGGCACCCGGCATGGGCCTCAACGCATTTTTTACCTACACAATTGTACTGGGCATGGGCGTGCCCTGGAAATTGGCTCTGGGCGTGGTACTGGCCTCGGGACTTTTGTTCTTATTATTAACCGTGTTGCGGGTGCGCGAGGCAATTATCACAGCAGTGCCCCAACCTCTCAAGCTCGCCGCCGCAGCGGGTATTGGACTATTTATTGCGTTTATCGGATTGAAAAATGCGGGTTTTATTGTCGATAATCAGGCCACATTGGTCAGCCTGGGCAATGTGTACTCAGGACCGGTTGGATTGGCACTGATGGGGCTTTTGGGCACCGCCATCATGCTGGCGCGCGGTATCCGCGGTGCAATTTTACTCGGCGTAATCGGTGTCACCTTCTTGTCCATGGTCTTCGGGCTTACGCCGTGGCCAGCAGGTGTCACAAGCCTGCCCGTTTGGCCCACCCATCTCTTTGGAGAAGCCATCTATAATCTGCCTCTTGCATTTCACACGGCAGTAATTGAACTCGTCTTTGCTTTTCTATTTGTCGATCTATTTGACACCATGGGCACATTGGTGGGATTATCCGAGCGCGTGGGATTCCTCAACAAGCGAGGGCAATTGCCGCGCGCCAACAGGGCACTGCTATCAGACTCTATTGGAACCGTATGCGGCAGCGTATTGGGCACGTCAACAGTAACGACCTATATCGAAAGTGCCGCGGGCATATCATCGGGCGCACGCACGGGCTTTGCCAGCCTGGTGACCGGCGGACTATTTGTCTGTGCCCTATTCCTGACCCCTCTGGTCCAGGCCATTCCGTCCTTTGCCACAGCACCCGCGCTCATTGTCGTAGGCGTCATGATGATGGCCTCCGCCGCACGCATTTCCTGGGATGACATGTCGGATGCCGTACCCGCTTTCCTGACACTGATTGCGATTCCCCTAACATTCAGCATTGCGGATGGGCTGGCTTTCGGATTTATTGCCTATCCCATAATCAAGCGATTGAGCAAAAAAGGCTCTGAAGTGCATCCACTCATAGATGTGCTGGCGATCATTTTTATTCTCAAATATGTCTTTATGTCGTAAGAGGCATGGCTCCTGATCACCGCTTTTATTCGTGACATTTATATTTATTTTCTCTATTATTTTAAAATCAAAATCTCTGGATCGCGGCTCAAGCATGCCGCGATGACTACCAAAACCTTTTATTCGCGACCACCTTCAAGGAGGCTTTATGCGTGCATTGTGTGTCATCTGTCTCATACTGTGGAGTACTTGCGCGGTCATAGCTCAGGATATGGGTAGCTTGACTGGAAAAGTGGAAGATGAGACGGAAGAAGCATTATTCGCGGCCAATGTCGTGGTTAAAGGACCGGCCATTGAAGGAATACGGGGCGTAATCACAAATGAACAAGGGGCCTATCGCATCGACCGCTTGCCTCCGGGCATTTACGAAATCACCATCAGTTATATCGGATATGAAACCCTGGTTGCGTCCGGCATAGAAATCCGCGCTGGCGAAAGTATGACGCGAGATTTCAAGTTGACCGCCGTAGCCCTTATTGGTCAACAGGTCGTGGTATCGGCATCGCGCAAACAGGAGAAAGCCCTGGAGGCACCCGCTTCGATAGCAACAATCGAAGCATCCGAAATCAGAGATCGGGGCGTCTTGTCGCCAACTGAGCATATCAAAGCCCTGCCCGGTGTAGATTTTTCCAAAACGGGCATCTCACAAAGCAACGTGGTGGTTCGAGGATTCAACAATGTATTTTCTGGCGCATTACTCACACTCGTTGACAACCGCATAGCCCGCGTCCCATCGCTGCGTTTCAATGCCTTTGACATGATCCCTATTGCCGGTGACGATATTGAGCGCATTGAAGTGGTTTTGGGACCCGGATCCGCGCTTTACGGTCCCAACAGCTCCAGTGGCGTAATGCACATTATCACCCGCTCGCCATTTGGATCAGAAGGCAATACAATTTCTATATCTGGCGGCCAGCGCAGTGTGCAAAAATTATCGCTGCGACACGCCAGCAGTCTCAACAACAAGATCGGGATCAAAGTTTCGGGTGGGTATAGTTCAGCCCATGACTGGGAGTACATCGATCCTCTGGAAGTGGCAGCACGCGGTGAAAATCCACGCGATTACAACTCAAAAAAGATGGTGGGGGAACTCAGACTCGATTATCGACCAACAGATGACCTGACAATCATAGGATCAACGGGTTATACAAAAACGAGCAGCATTGAATTGACGGGTTTGGGCGCGGGCCAGGCGAAAGACTGGACCTATAATTTTTATCAAGGCCGCCTGCTGTATCGCGGATGGTTCGCACAAGTCTTCTACAACGCCAGCAATGCAGGTGGCACGAGATTGCTCATACCCGACGACCCAATCGTAGATAATTCAAATTTGATGGTCTTGCAATTGCAACACAATGCCAGTTTGGGACAAAAACAACACTTTGCTTATGGTGCTGACATGCTGCGAACCCGACCCGTGACAGGGGGCACCATAAATGGCATACATGAAGACATTGATAACATCGATGAATACGGGATCTACCTGCAAAGTGAAACCAGCCTGAGTGATCAAATCGAGCTGGTATTGGCCGGGCGCATAGACAAGCACAGCCATGTTGAAGATCCGTTTTTCTCTCCCCGCGCAGCACTGGTCATCAAACCCAGGCCACTCAACACCCTGCGATTGACGTATAACCGCGCATTTAGCACGCCTTCGACCACCAACTTATTTTTGGACCGGGTCGGCCTTCCCGATCCCTTTGGGCTGGCGGCATTGGAATCGGCATTCGGATTTAATCCAGCAATTGACGTTCGCGCCCAGGGCACCGCCAGTACCGGGTTCACATTTTCTCGAGACGTCAATGGCCTACCCATGTATCGGACCTCCTTTGCCCCCATAGCGGGATTGTCAAAAGATCACTACTTCTCTCTGCACGATCCTCAGGGCACCAATTTGATGTGGGGTGCTGCCAGAGGGATAATAATGAACATCCTCCTGGCGGAACTGGAACCTCTCGCAACAGGGCTTTTCGTAGAACGGCTTGGGCTACCACATAGCCGCACAACTGGTCGGAGACTTTCCCGGGATTATCCCAGAACAACTGCCGGGTTTGCAAAATACGGCCGGGACACTAAATACAGCAACGGCGAGTTTTGACCCCGAGCCCGACCTTGCCAATGCAGTGGCAGACATAAAAAAAATCGAATCGACCATCACAGAAACCTTTGAAGTGGGATACAAAGGCGTCATCAATAACAAACTCATTCTCGCAGCCGATGCCTACCTGAGCAAAAAAAGGAATTTCACCAGCCCGTTGCGGATTGTAACACCCAGTGTATTTCTCGCACCCGGTCCCTTGAGCGAGGCTCTGGAAAACGGAATTACCGAGAACTTGAAAGACCCTGCCAACGCG
>JAGWBW010000413.1:1425-2210 GCA_021295695.1 Candidatus Latescibacterota bacterium | reverse complement strand
AATCCGTCGATGAATTAAAAGCTGAGATTGCTGCTGCTGATCAAATAGGGCACTGAAATGAAAATGATCGCGACGATATTTGACATTGATGGAACCGTGGTCGAATGTTTTGATTTTGATGGGACCAGCTACATCTCTGCGATAAGAGATATCCTGGGCGAAGTTTACATCAACGATGATTGGAGCCAATACAAAAATGTAACTGACACAGGTATCTTGCGACAAATAATGAAAAAGAATAAGATCCAGGAAAAGGGACAAATTGGCAAACTCAGCAAAAAATTCGGTGAATTAATTGGGCAATATCTTGAAAATGGTGGCGAATGCTGCCCAAAGAAAGGGGCAGTTTGCCTGATTGACAAACTTCTATCTGATCGGCACTATAAAATTGGAGTTGCCACAGGCGGCTGGAAACATACCGCCAAGATGAAACTCAGGCATGCGGGATTTGACTTGAGAAATACGGTGCTGTTTTCCAGTGATGATAGTGCCGAGCGTGTGGAGATCATGGAGAAATGCCTATCTGCATTGGGGGACAGCTTCCATCGCATCGTATATGTCGGTGATGCTGTATGGGATATACAGGCGACCAAAAAACTGGGATGGCATTTCATAGGCGTGGGACCACGCTTAAAAGGAAAATGTGAATTTTGGGTTGAAGACTATTCAAACTATGACACATTCATGAGAATGCTACACGCTTAAAAACGCGATGACACTTAAAGAGCTAAAAAAAATCGCAGCGTCTGTTGGTAAAATTCAAGGATGGGATTTCTCCGCCGTAA
>JAGWBW010000413.1:927-1255 GCA_021295695.1 Candidatus Latescibacterota bacterium | reverse complement strand
TCATGAGTGCTGATGCTCTGCAATTGCCTGACTCAAATTTTGATATTGTTTTAAATCGACATTCAGTTGTCAATATAGATGAGGTTTTGCGTGTTCTACGCACGGGAGGGTATTTTATCACGCAGGGCGTGGGACATCGCAATACGTCAAATATCCTGGCAGCATTCGGTTGGACAAGCAACAGTTTTGGCAAGGATTGGTGGTCGTCTGCTCAAGAACTCGCCAAAACTTTCCAGCAACGCGGCAATCGCATTATCGCGCTCATGGAATATGACGTCGCGTATTGGTTCCGTGATCTTGAATCACTTCTCTTGTGGCTCCACACAGT
>JAGWBW010000413.1:0-694 GCA_021295695.1 Candidatus Latescibacterota bacterium | reverse complement strand
AGCACCATTGACGACGAACACATTGGAATGCCCCATTACCCATGGCCCTGGGCACACGCGCCTGCAATGATTGAAGCGCGCGGGATAGATCTCGTTGCCGCCGCAGATGATGACCCCGCCAAACTCGCGGACTTCAAACAGCGCTGGGACGTATCAGCCCTCTACACCGATTACCGGGAGATGGTCGAAAAAGAACAGATAGATGTGGTCTGCCTGACCACCCGCCCCGAACCCCGCGCTGAAATCACGGTCGGTCTGGCCGAACTGGGGGTCAAAGCCATTTTTGCCACCAAACCCATGTGCCGCACATTGGCCGAAGCTGACACTATGATCGACGTCTGCACCAAAAACAACGTCATCCTCTCAATGGCCTGCCATCTCAACTGGTATAGCTACTACACAAACGCCCGCCGGCTCATTGCCGACGGCACCATTGGACCCTTAAAAACAATGATCTGCCACAGCTCCTCCAACCTTTCCAATATTCAAAGCCACACCCTGGCTTTACTCCGCCTCTTTGCCGGTGCGCCAGCCCAATGGGTAGTCGGTCTCATCGACACAGACAAACAGGCCCAATCCAACGCCGACATCCCCGGATCCGGAATCATCGTATATGAAAACGGCATCCGCACCATCTTAAACTCCCGCTCCGAAACCATGCCTTTTGCCTGGTCCCTGGAATTCATCGGCGAAA
>JAGWBW010000161.1:4116-10410 GCA_021295695.1 Candidatus Latescibacterota bacterium | reverse complement strand
CTGATTGTGCTGGATACCTGGCGTCGAGATCACGTGGGGTGTTATGATAATTCTCGGATTCACACGCCGAATATAGATCGTTTTGCCGAGCGTTCAGCGGTTTTTGAGAATGCGTATTTGGCTTCGTATCCCACGCTGCCGTGTCGCCGGGATATTGCGACGGGGCGATACGAGTTTCCGTGGCGGGGTTGGGGCGGTATAGAGCCTGATGATGTGACGCTGGGTGGGACGGTGCATGAGGCGGGTAAGGTGTCCTATTTTTTTACGGATGTGTATCATCACTGGACGAGCAATCCGGGCAGTGGGTACTGGCGTCCGTTTTCGGGGTTTGATTTTGTGCGCGGGCAGGAGCGCGACCGGTATGTGACGGATTCGGATATTGTTTTTGAGAATCGGACGCTGGATTATCCGCCGCATAACAGGCCCGAGCAACCGCATTTTCGCAATGTGCAATATATCCGCAAAGAGGAACGCGATTGGTTTTCGCCGCAGTTGTTTTCACGGGCGGCGCGGTGGCTTCAGCACAATGCCGATCAGGAGTTCTTTTTAATGATTGATTCTTTTGATCCGCACGAGCCATGGGATCCGCCACGCCACTATGTGAAGTTGTACGATGATTCGGATGGCGATGTGATGGAGTATCCGGTTGCGCCGTACGATTGGGTGGATGGCAATTTGACGGAGGCGGAGTTGAAGCGGGTGCAGGCGATTTATGCGGGTGAGGTGACGATGGTGGATCGCTGGGTGGGGCATTTTCTCGATCAGGTTGAGAATATGGGGTTGATGGATAATACGATGATTATTCTCGCGTCGGATCACGGGACGCACAATGGTGATCACGGGCGTACGGGAAAGAACTGGGTGCTCTGGAATGAGATTACGCGGATTCCGATGATTGTCTGGCATCCCGAGTTTGGTCATGGGGCGCGTCCCGTGCAGTTTGTGCAGCCGGTTGATTATTTTCCGACTGTGATAGAGGCGATGGGGTTACCCGATGGGGTGAATTTGCACGGGCAGAGTTTGATTCCGTTTCTGCGGGATGAGGATGCGCCCGGGCGCGATGCGATTTTGTACGGTCAGTTTTCGGGGACGTGCAATATTACCGATGGGGAGTATGTGCTGTTACAGGGGGTGGATGAGTCCAATCCGCCGGTGTATGCTTATTCGAGTATTATTGCGAATCGGAATCAGTTTGATTGGGGTGCCGATGTGCTTCGGAGCAAGCAGACGCCTGCGCGACATCCCGAGAAGCACAAGACGCGGTTGTACCACATGCCTTCGGATCCCGATCAGGAGAATGATCTTGCCGATAGTGAATCGGATGCGCTCTCTCGTATGCAGAGTTTGATGGTTGAAAAATTGAGTGCTATTGATGCGCCGCCAGAGTTGCTGGTGCGATTGGGGCTTAAGAAGGAGGGGCTATGGAACCGAATATTTTGATTATGATCGCAGATGATGCGACGTATCTCGATTTGTCGCTTTACGGTGGGCAGAATGTGGATACGCCGAATATTGATGGATTGGCGCAGGATGGTCTGGTTTTTAATCGGGCGTATTTGCCAATGGCGATGTGCAATCCGTGCCGTACGGCGCTTTATACGGGGTTGTATCCGGCGCGCAATGGGTCGTGCTGGAATCATTCTGCTGCGCGTCCGGGGACGAGGAGTCTTCCGCATTTTTTGGGGGATCTGGGGTATCGCGTGGGGCTTTGTGGCAAGAAGCATGTTGGTCCCAATAAGAGTTTTCCATTTCAATATGTGCCGGGTATTGAGGGGGGGTGTACGCATCCCGATCCCGAGTTTGGCGTTGAGGGGATTCGCGCGTTTGTGGATCAAGATCGAGATGCGCCTTTTTGTCTTGTGACGGGTCTTTTTGAGCCGCACGCGCCGTGGACGCTGGGCAATCCCGAGCATTTTGATCTGGATGCGTTGAAGTTGCCTCCGTATCTGGCGGATACGGAGGAGACGCGGAGTGATTATGCCAAATATTTGGCGGAGATCGAGGTGCTGGATCAGGAGGTGGGTGAGATTCTGGCGGTGCTGGATGAGACCGGGCAGGCGGATAATACGCTGGTGATTTTTACGTCTGAACAGGGGTCGCAGTTTCCCGGGTGCAAGTGGACGAATTGGAATACGGGTGTTCATACGGGTTTTATTGTTCGCTGGCCCGGCGTGGTGAAGCCGGGATATACCGATGCGGTTATTCAGTATGAAGATGTTGCGCCTACGCTGATTGAGGCTGCAGGCGGTGATTCAGGTGCGATTGATTTTGATGGGTCGAGTTTTATGTCTGTACTTTTGGGCGAGGCAGATGCGCATCGGGATTTCGCGTATTTTATGCATAATAATATTCCCGAGGGTCCGCCCTATCCGATCCGCGCGGTGACGGATGGTACGTATCATTATATCCGCAATTTGACGCCCGAGGCGATCTATATTGAGAAGCATTTGATGGGACAGTTTCGATGGCACCAGTACTGGCCGACGTGGGTTTTTGATACGACGTTTAATGAGCATACGCGGTTTTTAGTGGATCGGTACATGCGCCGCCCCCCCGAGCAGTTGTATCGCATGGATGAGGATCCCTGCGAGTTGAATAATCTATCTGATGATCCCGCACACGCAGAGGCGAAGAAACGCCTGTCTGCAGAGCTTGACTGCTGGATGAAACAACAGGGCGACCCCGGTGCCGAGATCGATACAGAAGACCAATGGCAAGCAGCGAAGCAGGGGAAGCACTTTGAGAGGCAATTGTGAGTAGCTGATATTGGTATGTGGGATTTTGGTACTGTTGCCGTATATTATTGGGGTGTGGAGCTAACCGGAGTTTCGCGTTGTCGAAATGCAAGACTTTGGAGAAAGGATTGATCATGAGCAGTCAGGATTTGCTTTTTGCCGATAGCGGGCTCCCGCCGCAATTGGTCGCTGACTTGCGTGATCTGAACCCGTGGTGGGAGGGCGATCTCATGCCGCCACAACCGCGGACGCGCCGCCATCTGGTCACGCAGATACGTCGCCGTCTGGATGCAGAGATAGCTCCGATTATCGTGGTACGAGGCCCGCGCCAGGTAGGAAAGACGACAGCACAGTTTCAAATTATTGCGGATTTGCTCGACGAAGGCGTGCCCCCCACAAGTATCCTGCGGGTGCAGTTTGAGGAATTGGCATCGTTGCAAAGGATAGAGGATCCGATTCTTGCCATTTCCCGCTGGTTTGAACGCAAGATAACAGGGGCGCGTTTCAATGCGTTAGCGCGAGATGGGCAGAAGGCATATCTCTTTTTTGACGAGATTCAGAATCTGGATGGCTGGCATGCACAACTCAAGTTTCTCGTAGATCATGCCTCTGTGAAAGTTGTCGTTACTGGAAGTTCTGCACTGAGGATTGAAAGAGGCCGGGATAGTCTGGCAGGACGCATTAACACCATTGAGGCGGGGGTGCTTTCGCTGACCGAAATCGGGGCGTTGCGCGAGTTGGAAACGCCGAAGCCATTCCTGCAGGACAACGGCCTGCGTTTTCTGATTGACAAGAATTTCTGGCGGGAACTGCGTGCTCATGGTGAGGATAACAGGAGATTTCGGAATGAGGCGTTTCGGCATTTTTCAGAGCGCGGCGGCTATCCCATCGTCCACAAACAGAAGGATGTCGAATGGGCTGTGCTTGCAGATCAGTTGAACGAGACTGTGATTAAGCGCGTGATCCAACACGATCTTCGGGTTGGTGATCGCGGGCGAACGAGAGATCCTCAATTGCTTGAAGAACTTTTTCGTCTGACTTGTCGCTACGCCGGGCAGACGCCGACGGTTTCAATGCTTGCGGACGAGGCGCACCTATCGCTTGGCGCAAATATCGGTAGCCAGCGCGTGACGCACTATTTGAGATTTCTCGGCGAGACACTTCTGATTCGATTGATTCCTCCGCTTGAATTACGGCTGAAAAGAAAGCGGGGGAGTTCCAAACTTTGCCTGGTTGATCACGGCTTGCGAGCCAGTTGGCTTCAAGAGCAGATTCCATTGACGTCGGAAGCCCTGACAGAGCGTCCAGAACTCACCACATTAGCCGGGCATCTCGCAGAGAGTATTTTCGGCGCAACTGCCTCGACGATTCACGGATTGGACATTGCCCATTTTCCCGAACGGGGAATAGACCGTGAAGTGGATTTTGTTTTGACCGTTGGTGCTCAACGCGTGCCGGTAGAAATCAAATATCAACGCAGGATAGATCCCTTACGGGATACGCTGGGTATTCGGTCATTTCTGGAAAGGTCAGTGAACAATGCCGCTTTTGGCCTGCTGATCACACAGGACAATGCCGAAGAAGTTGACGATCCCCGAATTGTTAGCATGCCCCTGTCAACCTTCATGCTTCTCAGATGATGGGATGTGTCTGTATCTGTTATTGAGAGATACTATACAGGATTGCAATCGTCATTGCGGCATGGTTTTAGCCGCAATCCAGAAGATTTGGTTGTCATCGCGGCATGATCCCCTGCTTAAAGCATGCAGAGGCATGCTTGAGCCGCGATCCAGTCTATTTTCTGCTGAGAAGATTCGTTACACACTGTGTAGAGAGTTGAGCGGGTGAAGTTGCTCTTGGAACAAATGGATTAAATCATACTGAAAGAAGCGTTTATATCTCATGAATGAAAATTTCTCAGACAATAATCAACCGATGTCGCCGGTTCTTGATGCAACGCAGCGACAGGTATTGGACGCGCTGAAAAAAAACCGGAAGATTATATGATAAAGTGCAAAAAAGAATGCTTACATCTGCGAAAGCGATTACAGGAGGAAAGGTATAAAGTCTTGGAAGACGGTGAAAACTGGCTCACAATAGTGCAAGCAATCGAGGCAGTGGGAAAAGCCATAGTGTTATCCCAAACGAAGCCCACAGCATTAGCTAAAAAGCGTGTAAATGGCTTGGGCGATTTGATAGAGCCGCTTCAAGAGTTCGTAAAAAAGCATCACCCAACAGCAAGTCAGGTAGAAGAGGATTTTAAGGATCTCCTGGAGGAGGTTCGCCAAGTAAGGAACGCCGAGGTACACACAGGAGCGTCAGCAAGAGCAGCAGCGAAAATAGCAACCACGGTAGGAATCTATCTGGAGGATACCTTAATGGCAACAAGTGGCGCAGAAAAAAACGTGAAAGCGTATATACAAAAAGATGTGGTACGAGCCTATGTATGGCAAAATCTGGACGAGTGCAGACGACAGATGTTGATACACTCGTTCTCCTACTTGCCCATAAAGGTGAAAAATAGATGGAAAATGTTATCGGACGCGAATTTGGCAAAATACTTGGCAGATCAAAACTCGAATGAATTGTGGAAACAGAGGGTAGAATGTGCGAGGCAAAAGGGACTGAAAGTAGAACCCGCCAAGGAAGTGAAACAAACCGACAGCAAGAAATGCGCTCTTAAAAAAATGGACGGGAAAGCAGCAATTATTACCGAAGGAGAGAACAAAGACTTGGTGGGGATCATTACCCCATTCGAGTGGTGGGTCTGCGCTCGGCTTTGTCAGCTTGGTATATTTTTGATTGTAAAGACGTGCGCCACTTTTCCTGGTTTCTGGCTGCAATAAAAGACTCGATAGTTAAACTCGACTTTGTCCAAATGTATGTTTAAGCAGCGTGTGGCAAGTCGTATAGGCATAAGAGGTTGAAGATTTCGTTGGGTAATTGCACCAAGTCGTGTTTCTGGTTCGAGTTGGTAAAAAACCTGTCCTGCCATAAGTGTCGTCTCACGATGAGGAGACAGTCAGCGAAGGTTGGCTTGGTTTTATGATACCATGCGGTGGTCTGAATGGGTAGTTTTCCTTTTGGATAGAGCCGTTTTATGATTAGTGTGACGAGTGAGAAGAGTGCCAATAAACACGGTGTGGTTCTGGCAATGGCAAGGTTGGACCATTGGCGTTGTGTTTCAATACCCAGATGAGCACGCGCCTCCTGAAAGGTGACTTCAACCGACCAGCACCTGACGAACCACGCGACGATTTGTGCGGGTTTAATGTTCAAGTTGATGCAGAAGAAGACCTCATCGTTGCGTTTGCCTTCTTTGTCACGCACGATAACATAGCGAATCGGCACCGGGTCTTTACCTGTGCGATACCAAAGTGCGGTACGTGAGAAGAGCAGCATCTCTTTTTTCTTTCCGCCATACCACTCAACGGTGTGTTTTGTCCAGGGGGTATCACACCGTTTCGCCCACGTTTTCAAGCGTCGTTGTCGCTTGCCTTTCTTGGGTTTGCGTCCCGGTTTGCCCACAGGTTGTGGCTCTGGAGGATGGTGTAGCACG
>JAGWBW010000161.1:950-3995 GCA_021295695.1 Candidatus Latescibacterota bacterium | reverse complement strand
ACATGGCTTTTGTGTCGCCTTGTGTCTTCTTTATTAGGCTCACACAAGACCGTGAGAAAGGGCAATGCCCAAACTCTATGAGACCAAGGCACTTTGACAAGCAGCATCATACAGACCCACTTCAAGCCAAAACAGCGCACCACGACTTTCTTTTGTCGAACGTGCACCATCGCGATAGCAACCTATCTGTGCGATCTTTTTGCCACTGCGTCGCTCAATCGTCTCATCAACGCCTAAGACCACCCAACCTGTTGGACAAAACGCACGCAGCAAGAGACCCAATAAGATATGACTGCCTTGTCGCGTGCGCCATACCGCACGGTTGAGCACGCGATGGTAATTAGCAAAACGTTTCGCCTTTGACAAACCCATCACACACAGGACGGATGACACTGTGCGCTTGCCCGGTGTGAGAATCGCACCGAGAAGAAGCACCTGGGCATGTTGCCAAACCCTATCAGAAAACAGTGGCGCAAAAGCGGTCAGGATCGTTATTATACCTTCTGGCAGAGGGTGCATGGAAAGCTCCTTGACTTGGATGGTTTTGGACAACAATCCAAGATAGAACTTTTTTTGCTCCTCTGCTATCTTAATATGGACAAAGTCGAGTTAAAATAACTGCCGATCTTGAGAGGCTCAAAAATAACCCACCAAAACTCACTAAACCCCAGAAACGTACAGACGAAATATCTCATTGGGAGAAGGAGTTATTCAATGCAAAGGAGGTATATCGCCGTCAAAAAGAAGAAAAGGATCGTATGCGCGCCATAAAAATCCAAAACCTCGCCAAGATGCTGGCAGATTTAGAATTGACGAAAGCATCTTACGATAGCATCAATGCGTTGCACACGAAAGCGGTCTTTGAATTGTCAAAAAAATAAGGACTGAACGCTATTCGGTCAATAAAAGGCAATGAACTATGAAACGGTGGAGGTACCTCGGTTTTTGGACAACTGAACGGAAAATTGTCTGAATCAGGATGGGCAGAGCCTGCACTGGAATGTTTCTATCCAGTGATGGGGGGTTCGCAGGTTTGGCTGGATGAATTGCTTGCCCAACTTGGGAAGGTGCTGAAAGGATGAAGAGATTCTCCGCTTCCATCTGCGTTGGGTTGCATGGCGGAAAGGCGTACATATCTTTCACGATACCGTCTGTTCATGAATCAAAATGTACACCTTTGTAGCCGACACTTGTTCTGCTCCGTATTTATTTTAACAGGTGATCCTTAATATTCAAGTTGTGAACATGGGCGTCATACAGCATATTTCAGGCACAATGAGGGTGCTTGGGTGTCTGCCAACGCAATTTGTCGCTCAATTTTCTGGATGATGGTATTTTTCTGGCTCAGTATTTGCTTAGGGTCTGAGGGTTGATGTATTGCAAAACACAACCCACCCTCAGACCCAGGGCATCCAATATGGGAAAGTATGATACCATCTCCAAACGTCTCATCCAGACCTATCCGCAGGATTTTTTATGCTTCACCCTTGAACGGGACGATGTCGAGTTTCTCGCGGTCCTCGAAACAGAGCAACCCACCGTTGATGCACACCGCGCGGATAGCTTTATCCGTGCGCGTATCGGCGAAGAAAACGTGTTGCTACACTATGAGTTTCAAACCACCGACAGCAGCACCCCTATGCCGCGTCGCATGGCCGGTTATATCGGTCGTGCCATTGAGCAGTATGATCTGCCAATTCATTCTACTGTGATTTATTTACGTCCTGATGCGGGGCAGAACGATCCGGGGCACTTCATCCAGTCGCGTTTTGGCTGCCAGATCGTTATCCAATACAAGGTGATCAGATTGACAGAGGTGGAAGGGCAGCGCGTCCTTGAAGCGGGTCATTCGGGTTTGATCCCATTTGCATCATTGATGAAGCCGCCTGAAAGGATGGGTTCTGAGGCGTGGATGCGTACGTGTGTTGACAGGGCGACAGACCTGCCGCTGGATGAGTCTGCCAGAGGCGATTTTCTAACTGCTTTGTCTGTATTGGGTGGGTTAGTGCATGATCGGAAAATGATTGCTGATCTTATTTCAAAGGAGGGGCTGATGGATCTCATCCGCGAATCATCTTTTGCCCAATACTTGCTTGAGCAAGAGATAGAGGAAAACAAAGAACAGTGGATTAAGCAAGGAGAAAGAGAACGCGCTATTGAAGATATCCTCGACGTATTGGCGATTCGATTTGGCCTCTCCGAGACACATCCCTTATCCGCTCGCATTGCGGCGATTGACGATTTGCAACGCCTCAAGCAGTTGCACCGCTCGGCGATCCAGGTGTCCAATATCGAGGCATTTCAGGATATGTTAGAGGCGTGACGCGATTGCCCAACCTCAGATAAACAGCGCATCCGCACCTCAGATTTGCACACCAAAAAAACCGCTCGCCATAACTTCAGTGCCTGTGCTGAAGTGCTTTTATTCAGTGAGCGGTTTTTCGTGGTGATCAATTCAAACAGCATCCTTTTGTGATTTTGAACTGGCCTGAGAGGTGGCCTTGCCTGTGTGGAAAGCCTGCACACAGACAGGCATTTGTACTCCGCTCGTGGTTAATCATTAAGAATATCGATCTTTCCGCAATATGAAACGCCAAATAAAGGAAGAAGTGTTCAATGGCTGACTTAACTGCTCGCGAAAGCGAAAGACAGCGTGTCCAGAAAGTTGGGCAAGTATATCGCGACAAAGGCTATGATGTGTTGCTCGAACCTCAGGGCGATCGATTACCTGATTTTTTGCAGGCATTTCGGCCAGATTTGATTGCATATAAAGGCGATGAGCATATTGTGGTCAAAGTAAGAACGCGTGGCCAGGTTTCTGATTTTCCTCAAGTGAATGAATTGGCAAAAGCTGTCAGAAACGAGACTGACTGGAGATTTCAGTTGGTTTTATTGGGGCCAGAAAATTCATTTTTTGTGAATGGAGCTTCGCTATTTACTGTCGAAGAAATTCGTTCAAAAATTGTGGAAGTGGCTTTCTTTGTGGAGAATGGGCATTTAGAAGCCGCATTTCTCATTGGATGGTCTTTAGTGGAAGCGACTTTG
>JAGWBW010000161.1:0-935 GCA_021295695.1 Candidatus Latescibacterota bacterium | reverse complement strand
GCCCGATTATCTGCTTAAGCAAATGGCTTTTGAAGGGATCATTGCACGAGAAACATATCACGATCTCAAACGCGCACAGAAAACGCGAGATGCGATTGCTCATGGTTTTAAGTCGTCGCAACTCACTGTTGAGACGGTGCAGGAATTGATTGATTTGATTGATGGGGAGCTATTACAAGAATTGGATAATGTAGCAGAGGAGTCGTAATTTGCAGGATGGGATTTGGCCTGTTTGGCGGGGTGTGGTGGGGCATCCTGTTCATCCATTCATCACTGGATAGAACCACTCCAGTGCAGGCTCTGCCCATCCTGATTCAGACAAGAAGAGGAATAACCAGAGTGATAAGTGATGATTTGACGTATAAAATCATTGGTTGCGCGATGAAAGTACACAGTACGCTTGGAAGTGGGTTTCAGGAAGTGATTTATCAGAGGTGTCTTGCAATTGAGTTAGAACGGGCTGGCATTGATTTTGGGCGGGAGGTGGAGCAGCCCATTTTTTATGACGGTATTGAAGTCGGAACGAGAAGAGCTGATTTTATCGTAGCCAATTGCGTCGTTGTTGAGTTAAAAGCCTTAACTGTCCTGGAGGATGTTCACCTGGCGCAGGCGAAAAACTATGTGGTGGCTTATGGTTTTGACGTCGGCCTTTTAATCAATTTCGGGGCGACAAGGCTGGAGTACAAACGAATATTTAATGACAAAAAACACTTGAATTGAAACTAACAGGATGAAGATTTAGCAGTTTTGGTGGCCGTATGGTTTTAGCAGATTTGGTGTGATGTGGCAGGGGGTATCCTCTGCTCATCCTTTCATCCTGCCGTATGGTTTTAGCAGTTTTGGGGGGTGTGGCAGGGGGTATCCTGTCCATCCTTTCATCCTGCCCATCCTGATTCAGACAAAAGGAGAGATAGCAATGTCGCGTCAACCGAATA
>JAGWBW010000412.1:989-2603 GCA_021295695.1 Candidatus Latescibacterota bacterium | reverse complement strand
TTGCAAAATCCTACGGTGTATGGGGCATCCCATCGGTATTTCTTGTAGATAAAAATGGCGTCATCAACGCGATGAAGCTACGCGGCAATCGCACAGAAGCGGCTGTGAAGGCGTTATTAGAAACCAACTGAATCTCGTGTTTCAACTTGAGCTTCTAATACACATTCAACCGCCCGGCAACAACGGGCGGTTTTTTGTATCTGCTGAGTATTTGAAAAGTTACTGCTAATTTTTTCGCTATTTAGGCTTGACAACGAGTTTTTAATTGGCTATTTTCTGAAAACTTATGTGCTAATTATTTCGCACCACATCACTCAGATAGATAAAAAGACTACTGCATCTCGGCAAAAAGATTGTGCATATCAATCTTATGTCATTGCGGCATGGTTTATAAGCCCACGCACAACGCCAGTAATCCAGAAGGTTTTGCTGTTCACTTCTATATGGCATATAACTTCTGCCACGATGCAGTACTCTCTTTTGAAAGGAATAACAATGCGATATACAACTCATATCGGATTGATCGCGTTGGTTTGTCTTTTGGGTTCTGGCTTATCCAGAGGGGAAACCACAATAGACGCGATGTTTCAGAATGCAATGGAGCGAGTTGATCAGGTGAGTCGTGCGGAAAGCATTGTGGCTTTGGAGGAGATTATTTCCAAAGACAAGAAATATGCCCCTGCATACAACGAATTGGCCAAACTACATCTGCTGGACCACACCATAAATGGCAGACAGCGCGCAATGCGGATGATACAGCAGGCAATCGCGATTGACTCCGACAATATTGAGTATCGGCTGACACGCGGAAAGATTTTGTGGCATCAAGGCTTTCGATCACGGTCATTGAACCAATTCAAGAACGTGATCGAAAAGCATCCCAACAATACGGATGTCCTCAATGGTCTGGGTATGTTCTGGGTGTATGATTTTTTGGCGCAGAAAGATAGAAGAACGATACATTATTCAAGAATCACAAGATCAAGAAAATACATGGATTTCAAGACCTTTGCCCAAGAAGCGAAACAAGAGGCGATACAAGTCCTGCGAAAAAGCATCCAATTGGATGGAACCAATCAGCAACCCTATTGAAGATAAATACTGGGATGCCTTCCATGCCCTGATGCAAGCCCTGCGCGCGCAATATCCAGATGACAAAAATGCACTCTTATTCTGTGGGCTTGCTGCCTATCAGATTGGCGAGTTCAATGACTCACATGAATACTATCAACGCGCCCTTGACTTGATGAGTATTGAAGAACGCGAGTTACTGGACTCTATCGACCTGCTCGTGTCCGAAGAAAATTATGCATCCCGTGATACGACGCAGACAATTGATGCGGTATTGAAACGTGAGATGTTTTGGAAGCGTCAGGACCCACTCTATTTGTCTGATTTCAACGAAAGAAAGATGGTACACTTTGGTCGTATGGCTTATGCAAATTTGCGATTCAGGCGATTTTCAGATGATGTTGAGGGGTGGCAGACAGACATGGGAAAGACCTATATCAAATTTGGAAGATATAGACGGCGCCTGTCAAACTATAAAGCGACCTGGGATTCAAAAGAGATCTTGAATGCTGCTATGATGGAGCTCTGGTATTACGAAAACTT
>JAGWBW010000412.1:0-664 GCA_021295695.1 Candidatus Latescibacterota bacterium | reverse complement strand
GGCAAGGTGAGTTTTTGGGATGGCGTGTTCTTCTTTGACCAGCAGTGGAATGATATGTATAATGATCGCGAATCCAGAACCCTCTCTTTGCCGCCGCAGAAGCCAGCACAAAACGCTGCTGCACGACATCGCAACGATCACCTGTTGATCTCGCGCACGGTATCTGTACGCCAGGACAGCTATCATTTTTCGGTAGAATTGTTGGATCAAACATCTGGCCTCATTGGTGTGGCACGCGATGAGAAACCCTTCGTGTATAATCAGGACTTCCATCTGAGTGATCTGCTCGTCGGCAGCGATATTCAAGCGAAGAAAGCATTGCCAGAAAGCCGTGACGATCTGCTCATCACACCCAACCCTGTCCGAACATTTTCACAGTCTGAACCGGTCTTTATCTATCTGGAACTATATGATCTCAAACGCGACGATTTTGGTAGCACGCAGTATGAGATCTCCTACACCATCGGCAAACCAGAGGTGGATACGCTATCGCCCACATTGTTTGCATCTCAAAGTCTGATTGCGACGATGGGTAAAACAGAGATTGATCTGAGGAGTGAACAAGCAGACCAAATTGTTGCCGAGAATTTGCAGACCGGGCAATCACAGGATGACGATGTGCTCGATGGCGATATATGGGGTGAGACGAAGGTTTATACGAGTG
>JAGWBW010000160.1 GCA_021295695.1 Candidatus Latescibacterota bacterium | reverse complement strand
TGCTCAAATCCCGTTGATATGCACTCACCGTATTATCCGACAACCCGCGCTCCAGCGTCACAGAATCGAGAAACCGCTGTAGTGCGCGCTGAAGTTCTGGGGCAATTTGTATCTGGTCTATAGACATGATCTTTCACCATCGAAAAACCGGGCGACCACAAGGGTCGCCCCTACTCACCGCCATTTAATCCCCATATCAGCCGGAGGTGTTGACGCATTGGGATCAACCTGCTTCATCACCTGTTCCAAACCGCCGACAATAATCGGATTGTACACCTCCCATTGACGGACCGGCGCATCATTCTCGTCGCGGCGCCAGATGCGGATATCGCCGAATTGTTTCACCACCGTGTAGCTGGGAATGACGACGTTGGGATACTCGGCTACAATGTGGCTGACCGACGCCAAAGTCGTCTCCATACCTGTATTTATCACACGCCCCGTACTAAAGTCGTAGAACGGTATTTCGCGGTGCAAATAGTAGTAGCTTGGAAGGTTGAAATACGGACGATCCGCATGCCACACACCCAGAACACCGGGCGCGTAGGCGAGGTAGCGATACGCGGCGAAAACGGGGTCCTGGTCGCGGATGAACTGGACTTTGCCAGTCTCTTTGGAATAGGCGCGATACACCTGATTTTGGGAGGGCAACGCGTTCAGGATACCGCACAGGGAGACCGCAGCAAACAGGACCGCGAACAGTCCCGACAAATAACGCGGTCTTTTCACGCGGACCGAAAGTCGCGCCACCACATCCGCGCCGAGGAGAAGCCATAGCGGAATGGTCGCAAAGACGTACCGGTATTCCTTGTGTACCTGCATAGAGTGGGAGACCAAAATCACGGCGAGCAAGATCAACAACAACCCGTGCCGCCGAGGTTCCCACAACGCCGCTGTTGTGCAGAACACACTCAACCCGGCACTGGCGAGCCATAGCCACCACAGATACTGGTATGCCGGACTCTCGCCTTCGAGGAGCGGATGGAGAACGAGATTAAAACGGATATTGGTGAGATAGGAGTGAAACAAACTTCCGTTCCACATCGCGCTGTCGAATATGCCAGCCGCAAGGAAAAACACCCCCGAAGAGATCACCAGTTCCTTTTTCCTTGAGGTAATCAGAAAGAACAAGCCGAGCAACGGAAGTGCCACAGACGCATATTGCCAACGCACCGCCGAGGCGAGGACCGCTACAAAAGCCATCAGATAGACCATCCATCGCCGGTCCCTGCTCGGATGCACACACAGCGCGAGTAAGGCCAGCAGCAGCGCAGTGCTGACAAACCCGGTCATCGGCTTGTGGGCAAAACCGACCAACTCGTACCAGAACGCGCCGCCGATCAGCGCGAATCGCGCCGATGTCTCTCCAAAGTGCTGTCGCGCAAAAAAGTACATCCCGACCGGAATCAGCAGGGAAATCGCACAGAACATGAGCTTGACACCGCCCACGTACCAAAATGGATCGCCGAGCCCTATCACTTTGAACAGTGATAGGGCGCAGGCAATAGCCCCGGGCACCAGCCACGCACGCGCCCCATAGAAAAACTCCCAGTACGTCACGCCATTGCCAAAGACCAAAAGGTGCGCCGGCTCCAGATGTTGCATGATTTCATCCGGGTGCAAGACAAAATCACCGCACAGCGCAATCGACGCACGCGCCACAAACGCCAGCGCGAGCACCGGCAGCAAAAAACGCCAAGGCCGTTCATCGGGCGTCTGCGAATGCAGCAGGCCCTCTGCCACGACGCGGGGCGATAGCCACCCCCAATCGTGCTTATGCGATTGATCCGGCCTTTTACCGCGCGTTCTTCTTCTTTTCTTCGCCATTTCCCCCTCCGAGGTTATTCGCCCGCGCCGCCGCCATCGCCCGCGCCGCTTTCCGTCCATCTCGGATCGCGTAATTCGTGCCCCGGTCTTCAGGATAGATTTGCGCCATCGACGCCAAAAACACATTTGATAGGGGCGTCTGCATATCGGGAATCATCCGGCGATAACCGCGTTCTACGACGGGCTGTGCATAGCGCGCACGCCAGACATGGGCGGCGAGAATGTGGTCGTCCACCAAATCGGGGAACATGCGCCTCAGGTGTTTGAGCGTGAAAGCTATCGCCTCCCTATCCGGCATCTGGTAGAGCGCGTCTGTCGCGGGCAAATACTTGGACAGATAGACAATGTGCCGCCCCGAATACGTGGATGCAGGCTCGAAATTGGTGTGCTCAATGACCCCGACAAAGGGAAAGCCGGGGTCGTTGACATTCAACCAGTAAATATCCGACAGGCTTTTGTCCATCTCCAGCACGACGCAGATATTGGCGAGATACTGGATACGTCGCAAACCCGTCGCGTATTCGCGCGGGACATGGGGTTCTACGAGATCGGCGAATATCGGCAGCGCGGGTGTTGCGATCACGCCATCAACGGCGAGGGTTCTGTGCGGCGTTACAACCCCGGTGACCCGACCACCCTCGACTTGCAACCCGCTGACCGGCGCATGTGTGCATATCTCGCCTCCTTGTGCGCGAATGGCATCGGTCAGCGCGTCGGAAAGCGCGGAAAAGCCACCCCGGTAATACGCGAGTTGTTCCTCGCCCCCCTTGCCGCGGCTGCTGCCTCGCAACTTGAGCTTGTTCCAAAACCAAACCGCCGCCACTTCTTCCGCCAAATCGCCGAATTTTCCGCGCAGGAGTGGCTCCCACACGACCTGATAGACCCGTTCGCCACCCATCTCCCGCAACCAGTCCGCGGCTGTGCGGTCTTCAAGCACGCGCCAGTTTCGCACCCGTCGCGCCCGCAACGCCAGCAGACCGAGCCGGATGCGACTAAAGAACGGCAAGGGCGAAAAGCGCAACAGATCTAGCGGCGTGGAAAGCTTAAAAAAATTGTGGGCGTAGTACGAACCCGTGCGCGTGGGGCGCAACAGCACGCGATCCGATTGCCCCAGTTCCTCTATGAGTTGCATTACATGGACATCGCTTGTAAACCAGTGGTGATAGAACTTCTCGAGGCGCGTTCCGCCCACAGTAAAACTGCCAGCAAGCCCGCCGAGTTCGCCATCCCGCTCCAGCACCGTGGCGCGGATACCGCATTTGCCGAGTTCATAGGCCGCGGCCAGGCCGCAAAAACCGCCGCCGATCACCGCGACATGAGGGCAAATATTGTCGCTCATTGACCCTGCTCCTTGTCGAAATAGTACTTGTCGTTCCAAATCAGATAGGCGAGGGCCAGGCGGTGCAGCAAAGGCAGATGGTCTTGCTCGGGATATGCAGAGAACAGCGGTGTACTACCCATTCGCGGTATCCTCTCGATCAGATGTGAACCCCAGCCGTTCCGCGATCAGGTAAAGCGGACGCCGCTTGACTTCGCCGTAGATGCGCCCCAAATATTCGCCGAATATACCGATGAGCACGAGTTGCACGCCGCCGAGAAACAAAATGGCGATCAAGAGCACCATCCAGCCCGTGACCCATACATCGGTAAAGAGACGCAGGGCAGCGGCATAGCCAATGCCCAGCAGGGCCAGGCCAGAAGCGAAAAAACCGATCCATGTTGCCAGGCGCAACGGCACGATAGAAAACGACAAAATGCCATCGGCAGTAAAGCGCAGCATCTTTTTCAACGGAAACTTGGTCTCGCCCGCAGCCCGCGCAGCCCGTTGGTAAGGCACAGGCTCTTGTCGAAAACCTGCCCAGGCCACCATGCCGCGCACGAAGCGATCGCGTTCTGGCATGGCGAGGAAGGCATCGACCACCTTGCGATCCATCAAGCGAAAGTCCCCGGTATCGAGTGGAATCGGCGTCTCGGTGAGCCGCCTGAAGAGCCGATAAAAGGCCCAGGCAGTCCAGCGCTTGAAGGCGGTCTCGCCCTCGCGCTTTGTGCGAACGCCATAGGCGACATCGGCACCCTTTCGCCAGCGGTCGAGCATGTCGAGGATAACAGCGGGTGGATCCTGCAAATCGGCATCAATAACGACAACCGCATCGCCCTGCGTGCCTTGTATGCCAGCGGTGACGGCAATCTGGTGACCGAAATTGCGCGAAAGGACGAGCACGCGCACACGCGAATCCGCACGCTGAATACCGCGCAAGAGGTCCAACGTGCCATCGCGGCTGCCATCGTCAACATAGACGAGTTCAAAGTCGAGTTCGGGCACCTGTTCAAGCGTCGATACGAGCTGGCGATGCGTCTCGCGTATGACGGCCTCCTCATTAAAACAAGGGACCACAACGGATAAGCGCGTGACTGTGCGCGCTCCAACAGGGGAACTGGCGTCATCTATCATTAAAAATCCCTTCGTATTCTTTGTAGTGCCTCAGCAACTTTTCCCATGAAATTGAGGAGAAAACGCGCAAGTGGTACACTTCGTTTTTTTTCATAGATACTTCGAAGCCGAACGCCGTGCAGCAACAGATAAAGCAGTCCACTGCCCGTCAACGGCGTCCAGAGCACTGCGTGGACAGTCAGCGCGAAAGTAGCGGCGACTTCGGGGGGCGTGCCATAAGCCTCGATACCCTGCGCGGCGAAATAGTCGAACGTCCCGATATAACCCGGCGAACTGGGAATTAGTGTGGCGATTGTGCCGGTCGCAAGCGAAAACCACGGTCCCATCGGCGCAGCATCTGCATGCACCGCTACGGCCACGCTCACGAACACCGCGCCTTCGCATGTCCAGGCAACAACAGACAGCCCAATCAGTGCCAACAGCCTGGGCGCAGAGCGCACGAGGCCGAGCACCTCGATCAAATGAGCACCGTGCCTGCCAACGGCTTCCGCCCAGTTTTGCCCAGCGAAGAAACGGTGCTCTGACAAGCGAAACCAGAAACGCTCAATCAGAGGCAGGATCAGCATCAGGGCGAGTATCGCAGCAATGCCCAATCCCGCCAACCACGTCACCGCGACCACAAATTTGCGTCGGAAAACGCCATCTGGCAATCCGAGCAGGCCCAGAAAAAAGAACCCCGCAAGAACAACCAGGTCCAGGACGCGCTCAATGACGAGGGTTCCCAGCACACGCAGTGCCGGAGACTGGAGTTGCCGTCGAAAGCCCAGCACGCGCAACGCATCGCCCGCTCTGAAAGGCAGCACATTGTTGACCGCAATACTCGTCAGAAACGGCCAGACACAGACTCTGAATGAGAGATTTGGTTCAAGGACGCGCAACATACACCACCAGCGCACAATACGCACCGCGTAGCCAGCGGTCAAAAAGACCAGGCCGAGCAGGACAAAGGGCACCGACAACGCGGCAAATGCCTGCCCCAGCGCGTCCAGGTCAATCCCGCGCATGAGCAGCCACAAAAAGCTGGCCGTCACCGCAAGTCCAATGGACACCTTCAGCCCCTTGCTCCTCGCGCTACGCATTCGCAATATCCTTTCGATAGTCAGTCCCATCACCTATCAGGCGTTTATTTTTTTATTGTGCGTGCAAAAGATAGGCAAATAATTATACATGTCATCCCCAATATCCTCACTCACACCCCTCCTATCTCGCTCCCTCATTCCCGCCACGCGATTTCGGTAATAGCGGGACCGCCGCCGTTGCATTCGGTCTTTCGCGGCGCGTCCCTCTTGTCTATCTTCATTATCCCAATTTCACACTTCCCCCTACTTCAACCCCTCACAAATCACCTCCGCCAACCGCATCCCCACCCCATCGACCTCTGCCACCTCTTCGACCCTTGCCTC
>JAGWBW010000023.1:66557-72624 GCA_021295695.1 Candidatus Latescibacterota bacterium | reverse complement strand
CCAATTTCTTTACAGCACATCAAAACCACGACACAGCCGACCGCATACTCCCCCGCCTCGACGCGGCAATTGCGGTATTATGAAACAGCACTCCTAATTTTTAATTTTTAATTCTCACCCCTTCTCCCACGTCTCATACCACTTCCGGTACCCCGTCTCCACGGGTTCGATATCGCCCACCTCAAACTCCAGTGCATAATCCCGATCATAGCCCAGTGCTTCCACCTGATCCCACACCCAGTGATAATCGATAATGCCATCGCCGAGCATGCAACGCTCCCACTTCCCTTCTGAGTTATAATCGCCATCCTTAATATGCACATGCACGATATAATCCTTAAACACATCAAAAGCAGACTTGTAATCTGCTCCTGCAGCCATCAAATTGCACGGCTCGTACAAAATCCCAAAATACTTTGAATCGACCTTCTCACAAATCTCCTGACAAGCCTCTGGATTGCCAGAGATTTCAGTGCCGTGGTTCTCAATCCCCATATAAATACCCAATTCCTCGGCGTATTCCGCTGATTCGCGAAAATAGGGCACCATCGTATCAATCGAAGCGCGTTTGCCATCACCCGGCATAATGCGAATGGACTTTGAACCAAACGCCTTGCCTATATCCAGCGTCTTTTTCATATCATCCATTGCCGCCTGCCTGTCATCCTCCGAAGCAGCGACAAAATCTCGCCCACAATACGACCCGATATTTGCCAACGCCACGCCGTACCTGTCACAAACCCGGCGCAATTCGTCCATATCGTAATCCGGATCAGACACCGAAAAATGCGGCATGCGCCCCACCAGATCAATTTTATCAAACCCCGCTTCGGAAATCACCTTAAACGTATAATCCAGATCCTTTTCCCGAAGCGGAAAGCTACACGCTGAAATGCGCGTCACATCCATATTAATCCTCCTTACTCTCCAGGCCATCTCCATATCGGTCTGCACCACGCGAACATAATACGGATTGATACCCGGCTTTGCGTTTTCATCGGTAAACTCGAACGACACCTCACCCGCGGCCTGTGCCTCGGGCGCGTAGTCAATAGTCACGCGCCGATTCAATGGACCGAGTTCCATTGTCACCGGACCATTTTCCAGATCACTTGATCCAACGTGAAATCCAACCTTTACGCCTCGGCGGTTTGATACCCTGATCGCCAAATAAAGGACCGGTAATAACCGAAGTATTCACCACACATTCAATATCTACATCGCCATCGCCCGGCAGGTCCAGAATAATGCCACTGCGATACCCACACGCCACAGAATACCAGCGCAACCCCTCATCGGTCACATCAAAAACGCGAGAGCGCGGGCTGTCAAATCGAATCTGCTCAACGCCATTAATCGCACGCCCCGAAACCCTCAGTGACCCCTCCCAGATCACGCCGGAATAACTGCTCTTGCGACTCGCGCCCTCCCACAAAATACGCACGCGAGTGCGGTCTTTTTCTCCTTCAATCGGATGGCTGTAAATCCGTTCCAACCCACGGTACAATTCCACAGATTCATACGGCGCAGTACCCGCCACAAAAGCCGAGATCTGCGGTGTATTTCTCGTCGTGAACTCCTCTCCCATCAAATGGTCCTCACACGCGGTATGCAGCAAAATCCGCGCACCTGTTGTCGCGTAAATACGCCTCGCTTTGTACGCATCCAGAACACTTTCAATCGTCAACTCCGGTGCGTACACCGCGGCCAATCCCGCCTTGGCATAACGGCGATGCTGGAAACCCGGCGTATCCCCACCCGGTCGCCCATTATGGCTATCGCTCCCGCCAAAAAATCCCATGCGATAATCGCGCTCAAGTGTCTCCTGCAAAATCCATTCAAATGTCCCGTGATCCGATGTCACTTCCACAGCGGGTTCCAGATAGGGATCGTGGTATTGCAAATCGGAATGTTCGCCACCCACATGAGCCGTAATCACCGTATCCGTCCCGCGATACGCTTCATAGACCTCTGTAATATGCCTCAAATCCGTATCTTCGTCCGATTTATCATCCAATCCCTCATGTCCAGACCGGCGGATCGGTTGATCGTGCCTCCGAAAATACACATTGTGATGCCCGCCCCGCGTGGTTTGTGCCGACCACTCAAAGCCCGGCAAAGCGACAAATTGCCCCGGCTGATTATACGCGCGTTCCGTCTCTTGCTGCAACACCCAATCGCTTTTGCTCAAAACGTGATCGTTGCGTTGATACCCCGCAAAGTGGATCGCCGCAACATCTCGCGCGTACCGGAAAAAATCGGGAATCTTCTCCGCCATAGCCACCTGACCGCCGTGTGAGTCTCCCCAATACAGCGCGAATTGCGGTGCTGCATTGCGGCACGCAATCGGATTGCTCTGTGCGACCAGTGTGCCGTCATCGACACTAATACGGTGAACACCTCCCCGCTCTACCACACACTCATCCACCCACCGCACGCCCTCGTCTGCATCGCCAAAGCTCATGGTTTGCGGCACCCGCACATCATTGCCATTGATAGTCACATCCCCGCGATACGCGACCGCTGGATTTCCCCAGGCATCTTCTGCCTTGACCTGAATGCGAAACGGTTTGCCAGACTCGACAATGGACGGCGCATTGATCACCAGCTTCACAGCCTCGCCCCCTACAATACGCAAAGACGGCGGATGGGGCAATATCGCAGCCTCGCCATCACCCGCATCGACAGCCACCCAGAAAAAGTGCTGTGCCTCGGCAAAAGTTTGCGACCGAAAACCCGGTCCGCCACCCGTTGTATCGCCATAAGTCACCGAGACCTGCTCACCTTCTGCCAAAGCGCGCCCATTCACAGTCAGCGAAATCGACATCATACTCTGCACCAGCGCACCCACACGCGCTTCCCTCGGCGCGTCAACCGTCAAATAATCTGCCCCTGCGAGATCATCCATCTGAGGGGTTGCGCGGTCTGAATCCGCATCCGTATAAATCCGAATCGTCCCCCCTCTTGCAATCCCTTTTTCCCCTGCCGTATAAGTCAGCGTCCATGTGCCATAGGACCCGGCCACCACATCTTCCGAAGGACTCACTGTGGCACTACCATATAACTTTTTCACTTCTGCATCAGACATAATCGCACTCCTCTTACCAACCGTGAACAAAATGCCCGCCATCTGGAAACCAGATCGCATCCACAACACTCGACAGCGCAATGCCAAATAAATACCCGACAATCACGCCATACCAGAACGGCAGCGACCGCCTGTAAAGCTGCACGCCACCAAATCGCAACACAACCACCTTCACCAGCCACACGAGCAACAAACAAAACGCATATCGCCCGGGCGGAAACGCAATAGCGACCGGATGAAAAGGCCACCACGCAAACTGCGAACGCAAATAAGTCAAAACACCTGCTTCTGCAAATCCAAACAACCACACACCCAGCTTTTGCGTATCAAAAACCGATATTTTGCTGCCCTCAATATAGGGCACCCGCGAAATGAGTGAATCCATAGGCCACGACACCAGCAGCCCATTCAACCCGCCTTCGTCATAACAGCGGAACAAATAAAAACCACCCGCACTCATATACCCGACCAAATACGCCAGCGGAACCATCCCCCAGATCCACGGATGCCGGCGCAGCGAATTGCCAAACATGCGAAAAATATGCGGAATAGCAGCCAGACAGGTCGTTCGGATTGAAGCCCCTAAAAATACATTGCGATTGAACAAGATCAGCATCGACTGCGACGTAGGCGACAGTTTTGACGTACCAATCACAGAGTGAATCAGCGCCACGCCTTTGCCCCCAGCGGGATTGAGAAAGGTAAAACCAGTCGCTGCCGCGTATTTTGCAATACCAAAATAACACATAAACATCAAGATGAGTTGCCCCACCACCGCCCAGAACCCCACTCCCGAGGACATCATCCAGCCGCCGATACCAACCGTTGCCAAACACAAGCCAACCCAGGCAGTACGATACGTAACTGGCACGCCGTCGTCAACAGCGCGAGAACGGTGCAACGCTTTTTGAACCGTATCCTTTAAGTGCTTCCGCGCAACCCACACCGACCACAGCACCAGACACGCCAGCGCACCGTGCATCTCCAGCATCGCAATCTCACCGGCCTTGGCGGGTTGTCCTTCTAACCCTACCGTAAAGCCCGTTCGATTCAGCAGCCCCACCTTGAAAATATTGATCACATTGTAAAACCACACACTGAACAACATATCCACCGGACAAAGATATGCCAGGCCCATAATCAGCGGTTGCACGCGCAAATAATAAGCCGGGAAATGCGGTCCCAAATCTACCGCTTTGGTGCGATAATGGTCAAAAATCGTAATCCGCGGCAAATTCAGTTGAAAATAACCCACAATATTCCAGCAAATCACACCGGCCACACACCAGAACCCGATCCAGAAAATTTTGTCACGCAACACAGCAGGCACGCGGCCTTCATCTGCGCCTTCGATCAAAGCCACGGGAAATTCGGACATGGGAAAGACCAGACGCTCTTTTTCCTGCCACTGCTTAAAAAAAAGCACACTACCAAAAAATCCCGCCATCACCGCGCTGATACAGCCGACAAACCACCAGAAAAAAGGCCGCACCCACAGCAACCACGGCACGGGATCGCCGCGATGACGCCCGGTGTACACCGCCCGTACATCGGGTATATTGGCGTCTAAAAAAAACCACCTGGGCAAAAAGGGAATAACCACATCTCGCAAGCGATTTTCCGGCGAGGCGAAAAACTCGGGCGACGGAATCAAACTCACCGCATAAAACCCCCACCCCACCGCTGGCAAACTGCCGACAATCCACATCATCGAAAAAATCGTGAGCAACTCAATGCGGGACAATGCGAACCGAGGCGCAAAATAAATCATTCCCGCATTGATCCCCACCCACATCACAAAGGGAATCAAAGCAGCCACGGGCAAATAGCTCTTGACCAGATTCCCCGCAAAATAGCTCATATACCACGTCGCAACCGCAATGGTCACCAGCCCCAACAAAATAGACCGAAAAGTTATTGTATCCGGCGCGCGAGCGGTCTCGGATTGTATTTCAGATGAAAGAGCCATGAACACTGTCAGAATCAGGATAAGCAGGATGAAAGGATGATCAGGATAAAACCCCGTAGGTCAGAGTAATGAGCGGATAAAAGACTAAAAAGCCACAAAAGACGCGAATAATTTGAGCGTCTGCACAGAAGGCACAAAAAAACGACCGCCCAATATAACACGGAATATGAAGGGATTCAAGGATTGAGATGGGATAAACTGCGCCTGCATTTGATCTGTAAATCCTCTAAAAATGATCCGCACAGTACGAAGCGAGGGATACTGTTTTAAGCCGATAGGGTAAACGACCACTCTTTCTTCCCCAATGGGACGTATGTTCTTTTGAGCACACGTCCCGTTTTTTTGTATAATATAAGGCAGGACTTATTCACGGAGGTCGCCGTGTTAGATTTACAAATCTTAAAGCAATTGCCGCGCGAGACCGTATGGGAAAATGTAGCAAGTCCACTGGGACTGTTGACCGTATTGGCCTCAGATAATGGTGTACATGCAATTGCATTTGAGAGTGATCAAACGGAACAGGCGAAGATAAATTTCCCTCGCGCAGCAGATCATCCGATCATAAATGCGGCAGTCGAACAACTCGCGATGTATTTTGAGGGAACGCTAAAAGTTTTCGATTTGCCACTGGACTTGCGCGGAACAGATTTTCAGAAGCAAGTATGGAAATTATTGCTGGAGATACCCTTTGGACAAACGCGAACCTATGGAGATCTCGCCCGTGAATTGGGCAATGCGGGCGCATCGCAAGCCGTGGGCGCGGCCAATGGCAAAAATCCCGTGGCGATTGTTGTACCATGTCACCGTGTGATCGGCGCGTCAGGTCATCTAACGGGATATGCTGGAGGGATGGAAAAGAAAAGGTTTCTGCTGACACATGAAGGAGCGATTCAACCGATGCTATTTGGGTAACCGCTAATAGCTTTTTTTAAGAGACTGTTTTAAAACTCATTTTGCCCTTTCTCAGCGATGCGTTATTGCCCTGTCATTCTGAGCGGAGCGCAGCGGAG
>JAGWBW010000023.1:46383-66550 GCA_021295695.1 Candidatus Latescibacterota bacterium | reverse complement strand
CTTACCAACTCAGGTGGAAAAGATGCTTCGGCTACGCTCAGCATGACAAAACGCCGGACATGCGTAACATCAGGTATTATTAATTTTAAAACAGCTTCTAAGGAGATTAAAATGGCTGAAGGACACAAATTGACCATGTTGGGAACCGGACTGATCGGGATGTTTTACACCATGGCCTTACACAGACATCGGGGGATTGATCGCGTACAGGTCGTGTATTCGCGGACCGAAGAACGCGCCAGGACATTTGCGGAAGAATGGGACATACCCAAATGGACAACGGATCTCAAAGCCGCAATTGAAGACGAGGAAACCGACGGCGTGGTAATCGGATTGCCCAACGACCTGCACCTCGAAGCCGCAACACTCGCAGCCCAGGCTGGCAAAGCCGTATTGTGTACCAAACCTCTCGGGCGCACCGCTGATGAAGCTCAGCAAATTCTGAACGTGGTAGAAAAAGCAGGCGTATTTGGCGGGTATCTCGAAGACCTCGTATATCCTCCCAAAACCTTAAAAGCCCTCGAATCTGTGAACAATGGGGCATTGGGACGCATCTTGTGGGTGCGGTCGCGCGAAACACACCCCGGTCCCCACAGCGATTGGTTCTGGGACATAGACAAAGCAGGTGGCGGCGCGATCGTCGATATGGGATGTCACTGCATTGAAATCATTCGCAACTTCATCGGCAAAGGCATTCGCCCGGTCGAAGCGATGTGCTGGTCCGACACACTCGTACATCCAGTCGAAGCAGAGGACCACGGGATTGGATTGATCAAATTTGAAAATGGATCTATGGGACAATTTGAAGTCGGATGGGCATTTCGCGGAGGCATGGACCTGCGGGACGAGGTCGCAGGTACAGAAGGAACAATCTGGCTCAACCACTGGTTGCGAACGGGATTTGACATGTTCACGGCTGTGGGACAAGGAGGTTATGTAGCAGAAAAAGCCGAAAGCGATACCGGATGGCTCTTCCTCGTGGGCGACGAAGTCGCCGAACTGGGCTATTCAGACATGTTCGTGGATATGTTCAATGCCTGGGATGAAGGACGCGAACCAATGGAAACAATGTACGACGGCTAAGATGCGTGTTACAAATCCGCAAAAACAAAGCAATGGGAACCGATAGAAATGGAATGGCGCGGCGGTAAAGTAGATCGGGAAACCGCATCAACAGAAACAGACGCACAGTTTGTCACCCTGAAAACCGAGCGCATGCCCGATGGACGCTTGAAACGAATTGTGAAAGACAGAGAAACAGGTGAAATCAGCGAGCGGATTGAGAATGCAATTAAGAATTAGGAATTAAGAATTAGGAATTGTCCACACCCCACTACCCAACTGCTATCGTCTATGAACTGGCCTGAGGATGGTGTACAACGAGCCGCTTTTCAGGCTCGTTCACCGGCCAGTTGTACCCCGTTCCACAATCCAGGTCATCAATGGAACATGCAAACTCGCGCATTTTCAGCGCACGGGAATCGAGCAACTATGTGTGGTCAGCGATTGGGATCGCACATTGACAAAAGCGCGAACAGAAGATGGGCAAGATGCGACCTCCTATTCGGCAATTGCGCACGGGGCCTATTTGGGAAACGCATATCGCGTCGAAATGGATCGCCTGTACGCGCGATATCGCCCCATTGAAATATCGCAGACAATCTCGCACCGCAAAAAACAACAAGCCATGCACGACTGGTGGATGGCGGCACTTGCGATGATGCAAAAATACGGACTTACCGAGGCAATAATAGAAGACATTGCTATTCGAGATTTCATGCGCTTGCGCGATGGTGCCATAAATTTCTTTAACATATTGTCAGACAGAGACATATCCCTGTTAGTTTTATCCGCGGGCATAGGCAACGTAATCTCAAAATTCTTAAAAGTTAGATCGTTGCTCACCTCAAATGTGACAGTAACAGCAAACAAATTGATATTCGATACACATGGCGTGGTAGCGGGATTTTGCGAGCCGGTAATCCACAGCTTTAACAAAGCGCGTCATGCAAGTAATCCACAAGGCTGCGTCCTCCTCCTGGGAGACACCATAGAAGATGCACAAATGGTGACCGACGCCGATGCAGCCTGCGTCATTCGCATGGGATTTTTGAACGAAGCGGTCGAAGAGAATTGTGCTGCATATCTACGCGCTTACGATATTGTCATCTGCAACGACGCATCTATGGCACCCGTGATAGAATTGCTGGAAACGTTATGTCCTTGACCTACTCCGCCTGCTCTTTTCGCTTTGCCTGTAATCCTGAAAATCCTAAAATCCTGTACATCCTGATTCAGACAGGGGTTACTCTTGACACCTTATGAAGCCCTGCTCCTGGGCCTATTGCAAGGGCTGACCGAATTTTTGCCCGTAAGCAGTTCGGGGCATCTCGCTTTGGGACAAGCGGCCTGGGGTATTCAAACCGGTAATATAACCTTTGAAGTGATCGTACACTTTGGGACATTGCTGGCTGTAGTGACCGCATTGCGAGCGCGAATCATCAACTTAGCCGTCGGATGTTTGCGACGCGATAGCGCGTCCTGGCACACAATCTACCTGTTGGTAATTGGCTCCATTCCCGCTGGTGTCGTGGGGATCTTGTTCAAAGACATGTTCAAAGAGGCTTTCGCCAGTCCAGTCGCCGTGTGCGGATTCTTGATCGCGACCGGCTGTATTTTGTGGAGCACGCGGTTTGCGCGGGGTGACCGCATAAAAATGACATTTTTAGACGCCATTTTAATCGGGATTGCACAGGCACTCGCCGTATTGCCGGGAATTTCCCGATCGGGTTCAACCATTGGCCTGGGTCTGTGGCGCGGGTTAGATGGCCGCGAGGCCGCAACATTTTCTTTTTTATTGTCCATCCCCATCATTTTGGGCGCAACCGCATTAGAAGTTGGCAACCTGCTCGTCCATCCCCCACAAATGAACGCGCTATGGCCTCTGCTGATTGGTGCTATTGTGGCTTATATATCCGGCGTATTTGCAATTCGTGGGCATTTTGCAAAATTTGCCTATTATTGCTGGCTCATCGGCCTGATAGGCATAGCGTATTTTGGAAAGTAAATAATCCATGAGATGGCTGATCGCATGTCTTCTGCTCGGCTGTGGCGGCGTTCCCATATCGCCCGAGAATGAACTTCTTTCGGATTTTATGTCCATTGCCAACGTGCGCCGCGAGCCGATCCACAATGCGGATGGCGATATCGTGGGAGTCAATATCTCAGCTGATGTCGTCAATACAGGACCAGTACCGATAGTCAGCCCATTTATCATGACCTGGAGATTGCGCGGCTCAAACCAGGCAGAAATTTCCCGTGCAACCCATCGATTTTCCAGATTTGAGGCGGGACAGGTGCAGGAAATTACATTGAACCTGGCATTTGCCCCGCGTTCGAATCTATCGGGTGTGCAGGATGCAGTGACATTTGATTTTGAGGAAAGTAATCAGTAACTCACTGACAACTGATAGCCCCCTTGCCCGATACGGTTCTGACGTGTATATTGTTGCGTCAAACGCGCCGTATCACACTATAGAGGACACTGCGATGAAATACATCATTGGATTTTTGTCTGTCTTTTTTTTATTTGGGTGTTCTAAAGACGACTCTGCCGGGTCGCGTACTTTTATACCCGACGATTTAACCGTTTTGGGCAACCCATCCATTGTAGGCGAGTCTGCGGGTACACCTGATAATCCATCGAGCTTTATCCGCATTAGTGGCAATGTTGACAGTGAATCGGGTTTGGAACTCACAGGTCTTAAAGTGCGCGTGCGGGTGTTGGGTGAAAACGACACCGTATTGGGGATGAGCGAAGATGTATGTACACCCGCTGAAATAGCCCCCGGAGGATCGTGTACTTTTTTATTAGCCATTGTATTGGCCAACGTGGATTTCAGGGAGAGTCAATCAATTGAGATTACGCCAGCTTGCGATCAGGGCACTGGCACACTGCGACTTATTCCCGTGCTTTGGCCTGATCCATAGAAAGGAGTATTATTGTGGCAGAAGTGATTTTATCGGGTTTTGCCGACGAGGGACCGGTTAGCAAGCGCGCCGAAGAGCAATTTACCATGATGCGTGCACTCGGCTTGTCTTATTACACAATTCGGTTTATCGACATGGGCAATGGAGTAAAGAACGCAATGGAATTGACCGCGCAGGAGATTGTACAACTCCAGAAATTGCACGGCGAATTTGGCATTTCGGTATCGAGCATTGGCTCACCGCTTGGAAAAGTGAAATTGCTGGATGTGGATGACGGTACAGACAATCGCTATGTGCCGTTTAAGGAATACCTGGAGACAGATGTCAAACGCGCTATCGAACTCGCCCATGCATTTGACACAAAACTCATCCGCGGCTTTAGCTATTACCATCCGCATGGGACCGATCCCTGGGCACATTTGAACCAGGCGGCAGATCAGCTCTCAGAAATTGTCGCTCTGTGTGCAAGCGAGGGTCTGATCTATGGCTCTGAAGTGGAATCGCATTTAATCGGTGGAGATGGTGAAACACTGATCGCATTACACGAAAAAATCGACAGTCCCAACACCTGCATCATCATGGATGTGGGCAATATGGAAAGCATGGGACACAGCCCGGACAGCGTCTTTACCGAATATGAAAAAACAAAGCCCGGATTGGGATGGATCCACATCAAAGGATTTAACGCGCCGGCCAATCAGCCAATGCTGGATCGCGCAACAAAGCGAGGGTTGACGCGGTTTATTCCCGTTGATCAGGGCGATGCCGGGCATGAAATGGTCCTGCGGGATTTTAAGACACTCGTCCCGCACCTACAAAGCCAGTTTCAAGAACAGGGCGTGCCGGGTGTATTTATCGACCTGGAACCGCACGTAAAAGGCGGTGGCCAATTTGGCGGATTTAGCGGCGTTGATGGTTTTGGCGTGGCATTCCGCGCACTGTGCAATTTGCTGGATTATCTGGGGTATGAATATCACCTATCGGGCTATGACGATTTGACCATGCCGTAAAATGGAGGTTGTAATGGCAGATAAAATTCGCATTGGTATTATTGGTGCGGGCGGTATTTTTCGCACCCGCCACTTTCCGGGATTGGCTCAAATTGACGATGCCGAGGTCGTGGCAATATGCAACCGCAGTGAAGCGAGTGGTGGCAAAATCGCGGCTGAATTTGGATTAAACCCCGACCTGATGACCGATCCCTACGCGCTCATTGCGAGAGATGACATCGATGCCGTGATGATTGGCACCTGGCCGTACAAACACTGCGAGTTTGTGCTCGCATCGCTCAACGCAGGCAAGCATGCATTTGTGCAGGCGCGCATGGCAATGAATTTGCGCGAAGCAAAAATCATGTATGCCGCGGCAATGGAATCAGAACTCGCGCACCAGATATGCCAGCCACCGCACGCACTAAAAGGCGACTGGTTTATGCAGCGGTTGATCGCCGAGGGATATGTTGGCGATATTCGCAATATCGTCGTACGCTCAATGACGCCCGGCGGGATTGATCCCAGTACGCCACTACATTGGCGGCAAATGGGTCATTTTTCCGGCTTAAATACCATGAGTGTCGGCATGCTGGTGGAATTTGTACACCGCTGGTGTGGCTATACAAAATCCGTATCCGCACACGCAGAAACTTATGTCACTGAGCGCTCCACAGAAGACGGTATGGGACCCGTTGACCGCCCGGACACCGTGAATATTCTGGCACAAATGGAGAGCGGTGCGACTGCGGTCCATCTCTTCTCCAGCACCGCGCATCACGCGCCGGGTGAAAGCATTGAAATTTACGGCACGGACGGCACACTCATTTATGAAACCTCACCCGTCTTGGATGAGCAGCGGATATTGGGCGCTAAATCCAGCGATGGCGCATTGCAGGAATTGGATATCCCCGCATCTGACAGACGCGAATGGACGGTTGAGGCAGATTTTATCGACATGATCAAAACCGGCAAACCCGCTGAATCAACGTTTTATCAGGGCGTGAAATACATGGAATTTACCGAAGCTGTATTCCGCTCCGTCGAACGCGGCGCAACGGTTCATTTGCCTATTGTTGATTGAGAGGCCGCATGACCACAGACTGGAGCCAGCTGGAACAAGCGGTTAAAACGCACGAATCGCCCGGCACAATCGGCGTCAGTGTGATTTCGCCTCGGGGAGAGCGTTGGGCTTCACGGGGTGATCATCAGTTTCCGGCGGCCAGCACAGTTAAAATCCCGATCATGATCGAGATCTACAGAGCTATTGATCGCGGCACACTCGCGCTCGACGACACATATATCGTCCGCTCTGTGGATAAATCTCCCGGCAGTGGTGTGCTGCGACACATGCATACCGGGCTGCAACTGTCATTTGGCGATCTCCTCTACTTGATGATGTCCATCAGCGACAACACCGCCACCAACATATTGATTGAAGTGGCCGGAATGGATCGCGTCAACGCGACAATGCGAGAACTCGGTATGACCGCCTCCTCTCTCGGACGTCCCATGCGCGGGCGCCTCGCGATTGAAGGGGAACAGGAAAATTGGGCTACACCCAATGACTACACTGCCGTCGTCAAGACAATCCTCGACGACCAGGCCGCATCCCCCGCAGCCTGTCAGGCCATGCTCACCACCTTGACCCTATATGTGCCGACTTCCAGGACCTATCGCTGGGGTTCCAAAACCGGCTCGAATCGGGGTGTAATCAATGATGTCGGCTTCATCGAATCTCCGGTAGGGACGATGGTGATTGCGCTCTACAGCCTGAAACTCGGCGATCGCGTCACTGGCGAATGCGCTCTCTCCGAGATTACCAGAGCCGCGATGCAAGTGACGGGCATGATATAGGTAAGAAGTGAAAGTCCTTTTAATGGAAATAAAAAATGCAGGAACGTATTGCCATTGATCCCAGAGTTTGTCACGGACAAGCCTGTATTAAAGGTACCCGTATCCCGGTGTATCTAATCCTGGGGATGTTGGCCAATGGGGACACGGTCGATGATCTCCTCGAAGAATACCCTTCGCTGACTCAAGAAGATATTTATGCATGTAAGGCGTTGGTCTCTTCATAAACAAAGGGCATATAATATGAAAATTTCTTTAGACTTGCCAGACACGGCTACGCTTGCTCGTCTCGACCAGACGTATTTCAGAGAAGTCCTGGTTGCAACACTCTACTATATAGGAAAACTCTCCGAAAAAGAAGCGTGCCTCGCGCTCGGGATCTCTCGCCGTGCATTCGAGGAATTGCTGCCGCAGTTCGGGTTTTCCATCTTAGTTGATACGCCAGAGACCATTGATGTAGAACTGCACGCATGAGGGAACCAGTGCGACATATTGTGAGCAATACTGGACCACTGATCTCATTGGAAAAACTCAATCAAGGGTATGACTTTATCCGCAGTCTGATAAACTGATCATTCCTCCTGCTGTGCTTAACGAAGTTGCAGAAGGACAATTTGCAAATCCGCAAGAATACCTACAGCACTACAATATTATTGACTTGATTGAGATTCGTCCTATGTCACAGCCGCTTGCTCTACCAGAAGCGGAACGGTTACACGATGGGGAGATACAAGCGATACAGCTTGCGCTTGAACTGCAGTTGCCTCTTCTCATTGAGGAAACGGTTGGACGCCGTGTTGCCCAGCGTGCAGGAGTACAGATTTCAGGCATTGCAGGACAGATTATTGCGGCGTTTCGACAAAATAGCATTTCGGAGACAGATGCTCATAATAAACTCAATGAGTTATTTCGATCAGGACGCATCAACCGAAAAATCTATGACACGCTTCTTTCCTCACTATCCCCTCCCTAATCTGGAGTGGTAAAAATGAAAAATACCCGATCAGCATCTCAATTCGCGCTGTGTATCGAGAACAGAGATTGCGACGATCTGGATAAGCGAAAGATATACCAGATTTTGCCCGATGAAGAAGCGGCGCAAGAAGGGTATTTGCGAGTGGTAGATGAATCACGAGAAGACTACTTATACCCCGAATCCTATTTCATTCTTGTCGAACTGCCTCGCAAATCCAAAGACGCACTGGTAGTGGCAAACTGAGACTGAGTTTATCGCAGCGGAACGACTCGCTGAATTGGACCAGCAAATCGTATGGAGCCCATCGAATCTGATAAAGCTACGCAACGGTTCACTTGCCCATTGTCGATTAAAAGCCGCACAGGCGCATGCCTTTGTCAAAAACAATATAGTTTTGTAAAAGGCAACAACACCCAACCACCCCGGCTGGTACATCCTATAACAATATGTGGATGAGCCCATCCCAACCACGTCACTACCGAAATGTCAGCAACCGATTGGTTGAAGTGATTCTAAAAATCCTGATTCTTTAACTGAACTGCGGACATATCGGCCACACCCGTCGTTATCGGCAATCGCCTCACCCCTCCAAAACAACAAGCATATAGCGTGATAGAATAAAACCAAATCCACAAAACCTTTTTCAGATGTATTCTGTCCAATTCTCTTAGAATGGTATTCACACACTTTCTCTGCGGAGGGTCAATAAATGTCTGAAACACCGCGAGCCGTGAAGGAATACGAAGAATTTCAGGTAGAAACGGGTGGTCAGGATGTGCTCGTCACCTGGTTTCCTTCCCACGATGTTCCGGAGGGAAAACGCCACGGATCAGCGGATGCTGGAGCGGACGGATGAGGATATCCGAGGCTCTGGATAAGGAACGCTACCATCCGACTTTTTCGTATCGGCACGGAAGCCAGAATGAGCACGTCCGAGAGAGGATCACACCCCGCAAAACGAACCGGAACGCCACGCGATTTCTGCACTATTATTTGTAAATGAAGTGAGTGGATATGTTGATTATCCCGATGGGGCACAAGAATGATGAGAATGGTGTCCTCTCTAAAATGTTTGAATTGCGATTGCAAGGAGCTCTCCAAGAATACCGGAAAAACCCAGATGCGAAGATCCTGGTACAAGGTGGATTCGGTCATTTCAATCAATCTTCACATTCGTCGGCTCACCATGCCTCAGAGTATCTTATTAGACAGGGAGTACAGGAGTTGGCTATTTTTGCGAACCACGATACAACAAGCACGGTTGAAGAGGCTTTGTCTGCACACAGGTTTGCTCAAACTCATCGTGAGCAATCCATCTGTGTTGTGACCTCTCATTGTCACCTTGAACGGACACAGGTTGTCTTCGAACATTTTTTTAACCCAGAACAATTGCGATTTGTGGGTACTACCGATAGCATATCACCAGATGAATTAATCCCAATAGTGCAACATGAAAAAGCAGGATTGAAGCTAATCCGTGATCAAGGCGGGGTGATTTTGGAAGGCCGACTATTTACTCGAAGAAAGAGAAAAACCAAAAAAGCAAAATGAATTCGCCCCTTAATGGCAAAGCTATCGCGGATTGGCATTTGTTTTCAATATGAGAGAAGATGGTGGCAACGTCTGGCACAGAGAAAATTATATGTACGGGGACTACTCCATCGAGATGTTGGAGCAGCTTGGCGACAGTTTTGAAAGCTTCTATGCATCTCTTGAAGGTGAAAATCCAGTCACCCCAGAGAGGATGGAGAAAACGCTCTTATCCCAACTCACCGATGTGCCATCAAAATTCATGCAAAGATGGATGGTTTTCCTGCCGGATCAGGACCACCAGTGGGATTACCGCATCGATGTGATTTCGGATTTATCGGATGACATTTCGCGTATGGGCGAAAGATGCCTCTCGATGATTCAGGAGACACCTGAACGCGATCTTTCTTAGACAGGGCGTGAAAAACAAAATAATCGAGGGATGCGGTGCGTATCGAGAGTATTCCCGAGATGGATTATACGAATCCAGACTACCGAAAATATCAAGCAGGTCGGCGAGCAATCTAACTGCTGGATAAAACAGGAAAAGAACCAGGATCTATGAAATCATATTCGCTGATTCCCGATGGCAACGACGTGTCTGCCATGCGTCAGGCTTACGTTGATGCGCTCAAAGTTTCAGGACGTATCCGGTCGGCGCACATAGAGGCCGCTTTTCGTGCCATTCCCCGTCACTTTTTTCTTTCCAAAGAGCCGCTGAAGGATGTTTACTCGGATAAAGGGTTCGGACTGCAACTTATGGATGGCAGCAAGGTCGGTTATGCTGCACAACCACATGGTGTTGCAGAATTCTTAGAACGACTCGCCATCAGACCTGGACAGCGCGTGATGGTAATCGGTGCGGGATCAGGATACGATTCAGCCTTGATTGCTCATATCGTGGGAGAAATGGGTCGAGTTATTGCAATCGATATCGAAGAAGAGCTTGTTGATATCATAGAAAACGGGTTTCAAGCCGCCGGTCTCACCTGGGCACAAGCGATTTGTGGCGATGGCGCTTTAGGCTATTCTGAAGGAGCACCATATGAGTGGATTCTCATGACGACAGGCGTCTATGATATTGCGCCAGCTTGGTGTGAACAGTTGAAACAAGGAGGTCGTATGTATGTGCCTTTGCAACTGAGAGCGCATATACAAAGATTCATCGAATTTGAGGCATCCGAGACTTGTCTGCAAGGTATATCCCGCCAACGCACGAAATGTTCGCCTATGCGTGGGACTTTGGGAACTCCGGTAGACACATTCAAGATCAATCCCGAGTCTGAGCTTGCAGTGTACACCGATAATCGAAGTACGAATGACGTTGCCAAATCCGTAAATAAGTTGCTAGAAGGATCGAGAAAAGATTGGCCAACGGGGATTAGGGTTACCCGACAGGAGCTCGAAAATCTGACCCTGTGGTTGGCTGTTCGAGAACCTGAGTTTTGTCAAATTTGGGGAGGCGGCGAGGTAGCAACAACTGGATTCTTACCTTGTCTGAAAGTGTATACCGGATTTTGGAAAGGAGGCGATACCTGCGGATTACTTAGAGAAGAAGCCCTCAGTGTATTGATGTACCCTCCAGATCAAGAACCCTATGTTATTGGCCAAGACGATACGCCTCCTTTTGAATTGTTTGTCAGAAGCTTTGGCCAAGATGATTGCCTTGCACACCGGTTGGTTGATCAAATTATCGCCTGGGATAATGCCGCCCGTCCTTTGGATGAAGATTTGCTGCAAGTGAGAGTTTATCCCAAGAATGCTGACTATACCCCATCTATAGATGAATGGGTTATTGAGAAGCAATGGACACGCCTTGTGATAAATTGGCCATAGAGTAGAAGACCAAATGCTTTGAAAATCGAATCAAAGAGAGGAGGGCAAAAATGAAAAGACTCACACAAGCGGCATTTCAGAAAGCAAAGACCTTCGTTCTGGATTGGGGAATGCCAATCAAGAGTTGAAATCATAGTGTATTGCAAAACAAGCGATTAGCAGTCAGCGGTCAGCAAGACAAGCTATACAGCCCGAGGCTGTGACCGATTTATTTGCCAATTGGCAAAAACTGTGATACATTCGCTTCGGTAATCTCGTAGTTAAAGGATTTCCGGTGCGGTGGCTTTGCGAGAAATTCGACGGGAGGAAGTGACCAATGACAAATCACGAGTCACTTGAGGCAAAAGTCGATCGTGTATTCGCGGAATGGGACAAGCCAGACTCCCCCGGCGCGGCCCTGTCGGTTATCAGAGACGGTGAAATTATCTACAAACGCGGATACGGCATGGCGAATCTGGAATACGACATCCCGATTGTGCCGACAACCATATTCGACATTGCTTCGGTCTCCAAGCAATTTGCGGGCTTTGCCATCGCTATGTTGTTGCACGAAGGAAAACTCTCGCTGGATGACGACATTCGGATGCACTTGCCCGATGTCCCGGATTTTGGGGAAAAAATAACGATTCGACATCTGGTGCATCACACGAGTGGATTGCGGGATTGGGTACAGGCACTTGTCATCGCGGGTGGACAGATGGATGACGTGATTTCGTTTAAACATATTTTGAAAATGGTAAGACGCCAGAAAGAACTCAATTTCGAGCCTGGGACAGCGTTTTTATACTCAAATACGGGGTATAATCTGCTGGCAGAAATCGTTGAAAAAATAACGGGAGATTCATTTCGCGAATGGACGGACGCCAACATCTTCAAGCCCCTCGCCATGACCAACACCCACTTTCACGATGACCACGAGATGATTGTGAAAAACCGGGCGTATTCCTATTTACCCGTGAAAGATGATGGGTTCAAGAATGCCGTGAACAATTTAACCGCTCTCGGTTCGAGTTCGCTCTATTCAACAGTAGAAGATCTATCAAAGTGGATTCTAAACTTTGACAATGCACGGATAGGCGGACAGGCAGTGATTGAGCAGATGCATCAGCGAGGGGTTCTCAATAATGGAGAACAGATCAGTTACGCCTTCGGATTGGACATCGGCGAGTACAGAGCACTGCAAACGGTTGGACACGGCGGGTCCTGGCGGGGATTTCGCAGCCATCTCATACGTTTTCCAGCTCAGAAATTTGGCATTGTCATATTGTGCAACCTGGATAACTTTAACCCGCTCAATTTGGCGAGAAAGATCGCTGATATCTATCTCTCTGATGCCCTTGCACCCGAAGCACCCGAGCCGGATAAGCAACCCCCTGAACGCATCAAGGCTGACCCCCTATCACCAGAACAGTTGTCAGAGTTCGAGGGCGATTATTACACCGAAGAACTCGATACCACCTATACTATTGGTGTGCGAGGAAACCGACTTGTGGCGCAACACAGACGTCATGACGACATATCCCTAACCTGTGCCGACGATCATTTCGTTGGGGATGCGTGGTTTTTTCCAAAAGTTCATTTTACGCGAGACGATGCGGGACAAGTTACAGGGTTCAGACTGACGGGAAACCGGGTCAAAAACTTGCGTTTTAAAAAAAAGACGCTTTAGCCGAAATTAAAAAAAGTGTTCGAACTATTATATCTTGAGAAATTGATGAATCAAGGGAAGACTACTTGTATCCCAAATCTTATTTTATCCCCGTCGAACTGCCTCGCAAAGCCAAAGACGCACTGGTATAAGAGACCACAAATATGCGGCAAAATCAAATACATCCATGCGTTCAAGCCGTGATAGATGAATGTGTGCAGCCGTTGAAAGCACTGGCGAAGGGGCGTTGCGCATTGAGCATCGGAGGTTCACACGGCAAGGATATATTTGACAACCGGTCAGATATCGATTTCCGCATGTTTTGCGATGAGATAGTTGGTGCGCCAGGGTTTCGGGGGACTGGAGAGTGGAAGGTCTTTGCTCAAATTGTCGATAGGTGGCGCACACAAGGCGTCGATATCGACAATTGCTGGATTCGCACAGTTGACCAGATCGAGACGCAACTGGATGACTGGTTAAATGGACGAGTGCTGTCTGAGGAAAGAGTGTGGACCTTGTGGGGGTATCATCTGCTGACAGACCTGGCCAATCAAATGGTCATTGATGATCCATCCGGACTTATTGCCGGGTGGCAGGCGCGGTTAACCCCATACCCTCTGGCTCTGCGGCAGGCGATCATTGAGAAGCACATGGAATCGCTTAATTACTGGCGATCTGACTATCATTACCGGAACAAATTGGCGCGGGGCGATGTGGTCTTCCTTGCCGGCATTTCCGCACGACTGGTGCATGATATGATGCAAGTGCTCTTCGCAATCAACGAGACCTACTATGTGGGAGATGGGAACAATCTACACTATGTCGAACAGTTTGCCATTCAGCCCATAGATTTTGCTGAACGGATCAGGGCTATCCTGTATCCCCCCCAAGTGGAAAATGTCCTGACTGTGCAGTATGAAGAAATCGTGAGACTTATCGATGAACTGGCTGCACAGGTTCACAGCCTGTGAAAAGGATAGAAGCAATGGCAGAACCAGCAAATGTAAGGCTCCATCACTATCAGGACTACGGCTGGCTCCGCGGATTTAACATTGTCCCCTCCTGGGGCGCTCGCATCGAGCAGGCCTGGTGGGACTATAGCCCGGACCGATTCCGCGAAGAGGCCGCGCTTGCAAACCAGACGCACGCCAATTGCATCCGTCTGTGGATCGAGTTCACAGCATGGATGGCAGACCCGGACGCTGTCCACGCGTCGTTCATGGATGCTGTGGCGGCCATCGATGAACTTGGCATGCGGACCATGCCATGCCTGTTCAACCGGTGGCACAGCCGCGACTACGACTATGGCGGGACCTATATCGAGGATCTGCATCGGAATTGGAACCCGAAGCTGGACTATGTTCGCGATCTGGTCGCGCCCCTTGCCGATGACGAGCGCATCCTCGTCTGGGATCTCTGCAATGAACCCCAATACCCGCGTCTGGATGCCGATTCCAACGCTAAAGAAATCGAATGGCTGGAGCGGGTGGCCGAGACAGTGCGCGCATGCGGAGCGCAGCAGCCAATCACCATTGGCGTACTGCAAATCGAGGAGCAGATGGACCGACTCGCGCCACTCTGCGACGTGCTGTGCTGTCACCCCTACGGACGCACGCCCGAGCAACAGCGCGAAATGTTGGCAGTATGTGCCGCCGTTCAGCATCGTCATGGCAAGCCAATGCTCTCCAACGAGACCATTCCCGGCTGCCTTGACGATACAAAGCGCGCAGATTGTGCCCGCTGGACCATCCAGATGATGGAAGAATCGGGCTACGGCTGGATGGGCTGGGGCATGCGGGAAGGCAGGGCAATTTCTACCCGCCGCGACCGCTATGACGGCAACGGCATCGATGGGCAGGGTTTCCACGCGTGGTTCAACGCGGATGGGTCGCTGCGCACGGGACTGGAATTCCTGACCGAGAGGCCGACATTGCGTGCGCCATGGGAATAGGAACCGAACCATGCGGACACAGGCGACTCGCAGCAATAGCGCGCGTCAGATCCGGATACAACCAAGGACAAGATCAACCATGAACCGAATCCTATTGAAACTAATACTGCTCGCTGTGCTTTTCCCCATCTCTTCGGTTTTGGCCGATGAATGGGTATAAGGTGGTTATAAATGAAGCTACAGAGACGGCCTCGAATTCTTCTACGAGGATCATGGCACAGTATCAACATTGGTGATATCGCGCATACAATTGGTACTATCAATTTGATCAACACCTATCTGCCGGAAGTAGAGATTATTTTATGGCCAAAAAACGTTGGAGATGGTGTAAAGGAGATGATCCTAAGGAGATTTCCCAATCTACAAATCATCCAGGAAGAGCATGAAGTACAATCTGCATTTCAGGAGTGCGACTTTTTTTTGCATGGTTCGGCACCCGTTCTTGTAGGGCAAGATGAGCTTCAGAGGTGGCGCGAAGAAACGGGCAAACCCTATGGAGTCTTTGGCATTGGTTACGGAAGCAACGTTTCGTCGGCATCAAGTTCCACAGCAGTGAATCGGAGAGACCTTCTGACCCATGCTGAGTTCATATTTTTCCGGGAATCCGTCTCGCTCCAAAGAGCACAGGACCACGGAGTTGAGTGTCCAATTATGGAGTTTGGACCGGATGCTACCTTTAGTACGGATGTGCGCAACGACCAGGCTGCCAACCACTTCCTCTCTGCTCATGGCCTTGAGCATGGCAAATTTCTATGCTGTATTCCCAGGTATCGTAAATTTCCTCTTCCCCCAGACGGAAATTATTGGGAGGTCTCATCTCCATTCGATCCAGATGCTCCCGTTGACGTAGAGCTACAGAAGCGCAACGAGGAGATGAAAGAGCACGATCATGCTATATTGCGTGAGGCAATAATCAGAATTGTTCAAGAGACAGACATGAAAGTTCTGGTCTGTCCCGAAGACATCTCCCAAATGTCGCTTGGTAAAGAAATGATTATTGACAAGCTTCCGAAGGACGTCCGCCAGGATGTTGTATGGAAGGAAACCTATTGGCTCACAGACGAAGAGCTCAGTACCTACATTCGGTCTGCAGGACTGTTTGGGCTTGAGATGCACTCCCCCATCATGTGTATTGGTAATGGGATTCCGGCGATCGTTGGTCGGTTTGCCGAGCAGGGCATTAAAGGTTTTATGTGGCGTGATATAGGGCTTCAGAATTGGCTTTTTGACATAGATCGGCCTGAAGATGTTGAGAACTATGTACCAACAGTTTTAGAAATAGCAAAGAATCCCGATGCGGCCAAGGATAAGGCAGCAAAAGCGCATGGGAGAGCTGAAGAGTTTCAGCGACGCATGGTTGAGGCACTGAAAAAGAAGCTAAGTATATGAGGATAAACCACTAAATGGATGTTTGCCATACAGATCAATGGATGATGACGAGAGATCGTTCTGTAGTGTTGTCCTACCAAAACATGAGATGGCAATAAAAAGGACATGATTAACCATGAACCGAATCCTATTGAAACTAATGCTGCTCGCTGTGCTTTTCCCCATCTCTTCGGTTTTGGCCGATGAATGGCCGCAGTGGCGGGGACCGCATCGGGACGGTGTTTGGAGCGAAACCGGGATATTGGAGGCATTTGACGGACCGGAGATCCCGATTCGTTGGCGAGTGCCAATCGGCAGCGGCTATAGCGGCCCGAGCGTCGCTGACGGGCGCGTTTACATTACTGACCGTCTCGCGAAACCGAAACAGGTCGAACAGGTTCACTGTTTCGACTGGGAAACAGGTGAATTGATTTGGTCCTTCACCTACGAGTGTGAATACCGAATTGACTATACCGCCGGGCCTCGAGCCAATATTATCATTCATGACGGACTCGCTTACGCCTTAGGAGCGATGGGGCATCTCCACTGTTTCGATGCTGCAACCGGCACGTTGAAGTGGAAAAAAGACCTCAACACCGAATACAATATTAAGATGCCAACCTGGGGAATTGCGAGTGCGCCGATTGTCGAGGGTTCACACCTCATCGTCCAAATCGGCGGCACGCCCGGAGCGTGCATCGTCGCTTTTGATCGCGAAACCGGGGCCGAAAAATGGAAAGCCCTTGAAGACAACGCATCTTACTCAGCTCCAATTGTAATTACACAGGGTGACGAGCGGGTGCTCATCTGTTGGACAGGCGGACATATCGCTGGCCTCAACCCGCAGACAGGCAGCACGCATTGGCTCCATCCGTTTCCACCGACTCGCATGGAGATCGGGATCGCAAGTCCTGTTTTTTATCAAAATGAGTTGTTTATCACTGATTTCTTTGAAGGCTCGCTGCTGCTGAAACTGAATCCAGATAAGCCGATGATGCAATTCGGTTGGCATCGCAAAGGAAGAAATGAGCGGAACACAGACGCGCTCCATTCCACGATGTCAACCCCGCTCCGACTCGGCGATTACATTTACGGTGTGGATAGCTATGGGGAACTCCGCTGTCTCGATGCCCGCAACGGCGATCGGGTTTGGGAAGACCTCACCGCAGTTCCAAAAGCGCGCTGGAGCAACATCCATTTTATCAAAAATGGCGATAAGGTCTGGATGTTCAATGAGCGCGGCGAACTCCTGATTACGACGCTTTCGCCAGACGGGCTGAATATCATCAGTCGCGCGAAACTGATCGAACCGACGCGCGACCAGTTGAACCGCAGAGGTGGTGTCACATGGGCGCATCCTGCGTTTGCCTATAAACATGTGTTCGCCCGAAATGATAAAGAACTGGTTTGTGCCAGTTTGGCGAAAAGCGCAAACAGGAATGATGAATAGCAGCGCTGCCGTGACCGATTTGTTTGCTAATTGACAAAAACTGTGATACATTCGCACTGTAGTTTCTGCATCCCCTGAACATTAAACGACAATACAGCGAGGTAAAAAATGGCAGATAAAATTCGCATTGGTATTATTGGTGCGGGCGGTATTTTCCGGAGTCGGCATTTTCCGGGATTGGCAAAAATTGACGACGCCGAAGTCGTGGCAATATGCAACCGCAGTATAGAAAGCGGAGAAAAGGTAATAGCCGAGCAGGGCTTATCTGCCGAAGCCATGACAGACCCACAGACATTGTTGAATCGAGACGATATCGACGCGGTAATGATCGGCACCTGGCCTTACAAACACTGTGAATTTGTCCTCGCATCCTTAGACGCGGGCAAACACACATTTGTACAGGCACGCATGGCGATGAACTTGCGAGAAGCCCGATTGATGTATGCCAGAAGTCGAGAATCAAATCTCGTGACCCAAATTTGTCCAGCCCCTCCCTGGAAAGGCGGACGTTTTTTGAGACGGCTCATAGATGAAGGATATTTGGGCGATATCTTCCACGTCTATGTCCGCGACCTCGGCGGGCGCTATTGGGATACTGACGAACCGTTACACTGGCGACAAATCAGACGATATTCGGGTCTGAATATCCTGGGAATGGGCATTACCGTCGAGCGCGTGGCACGCGTATTTGGCTATATGTCAACCATAACGGCTGAAACTGAAATTTTTACCAGCGAGCGCCCCCTACCCGATGGGTCTGGCGATGGACCAGTTGAAACACCTGATATGGCACATGTCATAGGCAAAATGGAAAATGGCGCGCGTGCGGCATTCCTATTTTCGGGCGTCGCACAATTTGGCGGAAAATCCGTCGTTGAAGCTTATGGTAATAAAGGCACATTGATCTACGACATGGGAACGCAAATCCTCGGCGCAAAAACGGGTGATCGGCGTCCGCAACAAATTCCCATCCCCGAAGATGAAGCCACCGAATGGACAGTGGAAGCCGATTTTATCAATGCCATCAAAGGTGGGCCTCAGGGCGACACCAGTTTTTACGAAGGCATGAAATATATGGAATTTACCGAAGCGGTTCACCGATCAACAGAGCGAGGCGGAACCGTTCGGTTGCCTTTGATTGATTAAATTCACCCCAATGAGGAGAACCCGTGTGGTCAAACTCGTAGCCTTTGACCTGGATGGAACGATCTTAAATCACAACAACACCCCATCGGATGCTTCGATGGCGGCGATTTGCGAATTGTTGGACCGCGGCGTAGCGGTAGCATCGATGAGTGGGCGCAATTTTGAGCGCAATCAAATCCCGTTTGTGAGCACCCCCAGCGTGGCCGACGCGCTCTACGCCGGATGTTATAATGGCGCGATGGTTTTCGCACCCAAAACGAATGGCACACGCCAGCTCATGCACGAGCAGCGATTGCCCGATGATATATTCTTATCACTGATCCAATATGCCGATGAACGGCTCATGAATTTTGTATATTGCCGCTGTGACCTGAATCGCGAGGGACCCTGCGAAGTTTATATTACTGACCGCATAACAAAAATGAGTCGCGCAGTAGCCACAATGACCAATATGGTCTATGAAGTCGATGCCGATCTCACACAGCGAATACGCGCAAAAGAATTGGTCTCGCCCCCCAAAATAATGCTCTTGCCCAAACCCGGCCATGCCGATGAGACGGTTGATGAATTAACAAATATATTCGGCGATCAAATTTACATGGCCTGGGCTGTGGCGGGTCGCATCGAAATCATGCACCCAAATGTGAACAAAGGCGCAGCACTCACAGCGATAGCCAACCATATTGGCAGCAGCCTCGATGAAGTGATGGCCGTGGGCGAGCCGGAACCGGTGTGTTGATGCACAATGCAGACGCAGCAACCCATCGCGCAGTGGCCGGGAAAAATATTTTACAAACCGATCATATTGAAAACGATGGATTTGCCAAAGCAGTTCGTCGCTATGTGCTTGATCGGTAAGAGGAAGGATTCTCATGGGACAAACTTTAGATCTTGGTCGGCGAATAGAATTGGTGCCGATGGATACCCATTTTCACGATATCACAATTGGGCTATACCGGCAAGAAAACGCGCAGGGCACGACTTTTCGCGTTCACACATATAGCCAGATAGACGGAGCACAAGCGCGGATTGACTCCGTAAATCATGCGATGCGAGTTTTAGGCGGAATGGGAGACACAGGCGAGGGATTATTGCGTTTTCCGTGTGGAAGCCCACATCTGCTATCTGTGAAACGGCTATTTTTAGAATCGTGCAAACTCGGCATGGATGACGATGTATCTATGCGTCCATTGACCATTCTGGACAAAAAATCGGGATTGCATATTTCGGCAACAGCGCAATCCAATGCCGTGTACAAAATCACGGCTGACAGCGACGAAAAAGGCGCAGACCGGCGCATTCGATTGGTGGCCGGAGGGCTTGCAAAACTGGGCGAATTGGAACAAGTGGAAGAAGATCAAATATGCTTTGATTGCGGTATGACACACGATCCCCTCATAGGCGTTCTTATCGTACGCGCCCCCAATGT
>JAGWBW010000023.1:4625-46276 GCA_021295695.1 Candidatus Latescibacterota bacterium | reverse complement strand
AATAAAACCAATGAAACCGCGCGACCGCGTATTGGCGGCACTCAATCGGGCACCTGTAGATCGCACACCAACGTGTAATCCTACCTCGGTTGCAACCGTGGAATTAATGGACCTGGTAGATGCGCCATTTCCGAACGCCAATCGCGAGCCAGAACTCATGGCGCGGCTGGCTGCAACGGGCTATACCGAACTGGGCTTTGACACCATTATGCCGGTATTTACGATTATTCAAGAATCGTCGGCACTGGGATGCAAAATCCAGTGGGAGCAAAAAGACAACTGGCCCACAGTAAAAATGAAAGAGCCGATCTGGCACACAGCAGATGATATTCAAATCCCGTCAAACTTATTGACCCATCCCGATACAAAATGCGTGCTGGACGCAATTGGCATATTGCGAAAAGAATACGGCGACGAAGTGGCGATTATTGGCAAAACAATGGGGCCCTGGTCCCTCGCCTATCACTGTTTTGGCGTAGAGGATTTTTTGCTCCTATCATTAGACGACCCGGATCACACGCGGCAGATTCTGGACAAATTAAAAGAAGTGACCGTCGAATTTGGCGTGGCGCAAATCGAAGCAGGCGCCGACGCCTTGACCCTGCCCGATCACGCAACCGGCGATCTGGTCAGCGGCGATTATTACGATCGGTATTTGCGTGAATTGCACATCGAATTTGCCGACCGCATCCCCATTCCACTGATTTTGCATATATGTGGGCGCACCGTTGATCGGATGGAATACATCGCGCAAACGGGCATGGCAGCATTCCACTACGACTCCAAAAACGATCCGGATGAGTCAATTGACATCATAAAGGAACGAATCGCACTGGTCGGCAACATCAACAATCCGGAAACGCTATTTTCAAAAGAGCCGGAAACCGTAAGAGAAGAGGTATATAAAAACCTGGACGCCGGTGTGAACCTGATCGGGCCTGAATGCGCGATTCCGTTGCAGACATCCATCGAAAATTTGAAAGAAATCCCCAAAGCGATCGTGGACTGGCATGCGGAGGAAAAGAGAGTTCATGGCTGAATTATCCGATATTCAAAATGAGTTTATCAAAGAAGAAATAGAAGAATTTTTAGAACGCCCCAATGAGATCCAGCGCAATATCGATCTGTTCGCAAATGCGAGTCCCGAGATGCAGGATATTGCCGCCTCATTAATCGATGGCGCGCATCACGATGTCGATCAATTGACACAAGACGCCCTGAACGCAGGCGTGGGTGCGCTGGAAATTATGGACGATGGCTTGATCGCTGGCATGGGCATTGTGGGGATTAAATTTCGAGAGAATTTTATTTTTGTACCCGAAGTCCTCGCATGTGCCCGCGCGATGAAAGCGGGAATGGCGCATATTGAACCCATCTTGTCAGCCTCGGGCGTCGAACCGGCAGGTACGGTCATTATGGGCACGGTAAAGGGTGATTTGCACGATATTGGCAAAAATTTGTGTATCATGATGTTGCGCGGCGCCGGGTTTATCGTTCACGACCTCGGCGTGGATACATCCGAAGACGAGTTTATGGATGCCGTCGAAGAACACGAAGCCAATTTACTGGGCATGTCGGCGCTGTTGACCACGACAATGCCGAATATGGGCAAGACAATTGAGGCATTTATTGACGAAGATTTGCGAGACGACGTAAAAATTATGGTAGGCGGTGCCCCTGTGACACAGGAATTTGCCGATGACATGGGTGCGGACGGATACGGCGAAAACGCCCTGGACTGCGTGGAACTGGCTGTACAATTGTTGAAGGAGTGGGAGGAGGAGAATGAGTGAGCAAAAAAAAATAGATCGAGAAGCCTATCAAAAGCGGTTGGATCGCATGTCTGAAATTTTTTCAGATATTGTCCAACATGCCGACGAACAGGCACAGATGCGTTGTCCCTACAAAAATAAAGACAACGAATGCACCGCCAAATTTGGATGTAAATTTCAGCGAAAGCCAGTGCCCGGTCGGGCGCTTTTTCAATGTGCCAGCAATGATAACCTCGACTATCGCACGGCCTGGGAAACGGATCCAAACGCCTATCGTGAGATGAAGACCACGCTCAAAACACAAAAAAAACGTCGCAGAAAAAAGGGAACGGGCACAATTACGCACATGGGGCAAGTGCAACAACTCGAAGCGCGGAAGACGATCTTTGATTATGCCGACGATCTATCTGTTCGGGTTCCAACATCGTGTTTCCGTTCAGGAATATGCCATGAATGCGTGGTAGAAATTGCAAAGGGTGAAGCAGCCCTGTGCCCAAAAACTGAGGCTGAAGCTTTCTTAAAAGACAATTACCGATTGGCCTGTCAGGCTGAAGTCGTAGATTTAGATGCGGAAGTTGAATTTATGCCCCTGCGCCGCGCGCCTCAAATTTTGACCTTGAGCCAGCAAAAAGAAATTGGCATCGATCCTCTGGTAACGCGCAAAGGTGACAGGATATTCTACGACGGTGAAGACATCGATCGGTTTCGGGGAAACATCTATGGGCTGGCAATTGATGTGGGCACCACAACAATTGTGATGGATCTCATAGATCTGGAATCTGGCGAGAGTATTGCGATTGCATCTTATGAAAATCCCCAGCGCTTTGGCGGCAGCGATATCATGTATCGCATTTCTTATGACGGCGAATATCCAAATGAGCTGTGGAAGGCACTGGTAAATGCAATCAACCACGAGATCCTGGTGCTCTGTGAAAAACTGGGTTTTAAGCGACAAGAAATTTACGAAATTGTCGTCGCTGGCAATGCCACCATGCGAGATATGTTTTTCAGACTCGATGTGCAGAGTATTGGGCAAAAGCCCTATAAATCTCAAATAGAACACGAATATCTGGCCGGAAAGCGAAAAACAACCGCCCTTTATGAAAGCAGCAGGCGGTTGGGCATTCGCGCAAATCCCAAAGCGAGGGTATATGGCATGCCCCTTATTGCAAGCCATGTAGGCGGCGATGTCGCAGCAGATATGCTGGCCGTAGAAATGGGTGACCAGGACGAAGTGTTTATGCTTGTCGATGTGGGCACCAATACCGAGGTCGTGGTGGGCAATCGAGATCGGTTGATCGCAGCATCTTGTCCGGCGGGACCGGCATTTGAAGGCGGTGGCATCGCCTGTGGCATGCCCGGGCAAGATGGGGCAATTGAATCGATGGCGTGGGAGAATGGGCAGTTCAATTACCGCGTAATTGGCGGCGGCGCGCCCCAGGGATTGTGCGGCTCTGGGCTAATCGATTTGTTGGCCGAACTCCGGCGACATGATATGATGACGGAAAAGGGCGTATTTGCCAACCGCAAACAATTTGAAATGATGGTGGTGCCCGAACACGGCATTGCGCTATCGCGCGAAGATGTGAGCAATCTGGCTCAGGCCAAGGCCGCAAATTATTGTGGACAAATGATTGTCATGCGCGAATTTGGCATTGCCCCCGACCAGATCCATCGGCTCTATCTATCCGGTGGTTTCGCCAATTACGTAAATGTGCAAAATGCGATTGATATCGGTTTTCTCGCACCCGTGCCACAAGAGCGCATTGAAAAGGTGGGAAATGCCGCGATATTGGGCGCAAGAGAAGTATTGCTCTCGCGAAAACGACGCGATGAGTTAGAGCACCTTGTGAAACGGATAGAGCATGTGGAACTGGAGACAAAGCCAGATTTTTTTGATGCATTTGTCGAAGGGTGTCAGTTTAAGAGGATGACAGTATGAAATCTTTTACAGAACGCCTCACAGATGACCAACCTATGGTGTACGACGGCGGCTTTGGGTCTCAATTATTTGAACATGGGGTGAATCTGGCAAACAGTTCCATCGCCAATCTATCGCACCCCGACGAGGTGGTGGCAGTGCATCGCGCGTATATTGATGCGGGTGCAAACGCCATTGGCACAAACACATTTGTGGTATCCCCCCTGCATCTCGAAATGGCCGATGCCGATGAGGATGATGCCGAGCACCTGACAAAATTAGCTGTCCAACACGCGCGGCGAGCCGTTGAAGAAAGTGGAAAGGATGTTTATGTAGGCGGTTCCATCGGTCCCTCCCCTGGTGCTATCGAAGCCGATGCCGGCGATACGGTTTTTGGCATTCCCAATGCAGATGTGCGATCAGCCCACGAGCGCGTGATCTCTGCCATGGTCAAAAGCGGTGTCGATTTCTTTGTCATCGAGACGCAGTTTTCTGCCAAAGAAGCGGCAATCGCCGTTGATATTGCACGGCAAACGGGCTTGCCTATCGCCGTGAATATGACGTATAAATTCACAAAAGATCGCAAAACGGGTGAATTGATTTATCGAACGGACTGGGGCTTTTCGCCCGGCGATGTGCTGGACATTTTGACAAGTGGCGAATATTCAAATGGCGATAACCTGATCGATGACGTACAACTCCTGGGCCTGAACTGCGGCGCAGAAACGCGCAATACAGACCACACGGGCATGCCCTATGCAATTGAGGGCACAAAGCAGATGCAAAAAGCGCTTGTGGATCGCGGCATCGAAAACAAGCGTTTGATGGCCTATCCCAATGCGGGCTTACCCACCCTGGACAAAGTCACCAAACAGGCGTCGTATTCACAAGGCCCAGAAGACATGGCGCAACACGTCGAAGACTTGTTGGACGCCGGTGGGTTCTTGATAGGCGGATGTTGCGGAACAACGCCCGATCACATTCGGGCATTTCGCAATATCGTAGATGTGCGATAGAGGCCCGATATTTTTACACCGATTAAACTTGGGGGATTTGTATTATGGCTGATTATTGGGAAGACGATCTGGAAGATGTCGATGTTGAGGATTTGTTTGTAGGCGCGCTATTGGGCGGCGCGATAGGCGATACTCTGGGCTGTTTTTGTGAGGGATGGCCGCGGGATCGGATTTTGGCAGTAGAAGGATTGACAGACCACTATCGCGGTCGGATCAATCGGGAAGGCGTGTTGACCCGGCCAGCAGGAGAATATACAGACGATACACAGCAGACTATCATCCTGATTGAGTCAATATTAGCGTGTGGAAAGGTCGATCCCGAAGACCTGAGCAATCGGTTTTTGGCGCTGTGGCGTGAGGGAATCCTGCAAATGTATGGCAGGGCTTTTCGAGAAACTCTGGAGCGCCTTGATCAGGGGCTGGCGTGGTCAGAAGCCGCATCAAAGGACCACCCCTCCAACGGGGCGATCATGAAAATCGCGCCAGTGGGCTTGTGGAACTGGGCAACCGGTGAAAATATCCGGGATGATGCAATTGCAGCGAGCCATGTGACGCACCAGGACCCACGCGCAGTTGCTCCTGCAGTCGCAATGGCCCATGTGGTGGGGCATCTGGTAACACATCGTCCGCTGGATGGGAATGAAGTGCTGGATGTAGCCGAGTGGTCGGCCAGACCGATTTGCGAATCTACAGGCGAACTGATCGCACAGGTGCGAACATTGCTGACAATGAACGAAGAAGATGCGTGGGCGGCCATGGTAAAAATGCCCGAAGCAGCGCGCAAAAATGCCATCCCGAGCGAAGCCCAGGCCACAATTGTGGTGGCTCTGGAGGCATTTTTGCGCGCAGAAGGAAAATTTATCCCCACTGTTGAACGTGCGCTACACACCGGTGGAGATGTAGATACATTTGCAGCTATTGCCGGCACATTGAGCGGTTTGTATCGCGGGACATCGGGTTTGCCGCAACATCTCGTAGAGACATTGGTTGAACGTACAGAAATCGAATCACTATCCCGTACACTTTACGAAAAAACAGGAGGCGCCCTGTGATACTCGACGGTTTTAAGGGTATGTATCCCGCACTGGTCAGCCCCAGAGATGGGGCAGGCGCATTTAGCGTCCTGGCTTACGAAAAACTCATGGCGCGTATTTATGAACAGGGTTCACATGGCGTGTATGTAGCCGGCAACACGGGCGAAGGCTATTTGATGACAATGGCCGAACGCAAGCTGGCTACAGAGGTTGCTGTCAAAGCATCAAAAGGATGTGGCCGAGTGGTAGTACACGTTGGTGCGCCCTCCGAGCGCGATGCCGTTGAACTCGCCAAACACGCCGCAGATGCGGGAGCCGATGGTGTTTCGAGTTTGCCGCCTTATGTCCAGGGGTATCGGTTTGACGATATATTGGCGTATTACAGCGCGCTGAGTTCAGCGGCAAATTTGCCGGTCTTTGTGTATTATATCCCCGTGGTCACGCATCAAGAGTATTCGTTTGAACAAGTCAACCAGATGCTCGCACTCGAGGGTGTGGTGGGCATTAAATTCACAAATTTCAACTTGTTCTTAATGGAACGCGTCCTCAATGGAACGCATAAACCGCATATTTTTAACGGACATGACGAAGTGGCCCTATCGGGTATCGCGATAGGCGCGCAAGGGGGCATTGGCACATTTTACAACGTGATGCCCGCGCATTTTGTGGGCATTTACGAGGCGGTGAACACGCGCGATTTGGATACGGCGCGCGCATTGCAAGCAGACGTGAATGAACTGATCCGGATTTGTCAAAAATACGGTGGACACGGCAGCGTACGCGCCGTATTGCGCTGGCAGGGGATCGAGTGCGGCGATCCCATCAAGCCTACACGTCCGCTCGACAAAGAAGAAGAGAAAGCATTGCGGAAAGAAATCGAAGCAGTGGATTTGGATATATTTTGAAGTGGTGGAAGGTAATATACAATAGGTAAGAGAGGGTGCTTTTCACGTCTTGTATCTTTGTGTCTTTGTGTCTTTGTGTGAGGCCCCCTCACCCCTCACGATCTCATACACTGTCGCGCCTTCCCGCTCGGTTATAGTGGAAAACGCCCAGCCCGCATCCTGGAGACGATCGAAGAAAGATCTGCCTACGACGCGATGGGGTTCAGAAAATAAAATGCGCCCGCCCGGTGCGAGAAAGGCGTCGAATGCGGCAATGAGCGGATCGAAAAAGCGCAGTTCGTACACAAGGTCGGCACCCAACAAGGTGGCATAGTGTTGACCTTGTGGCGGGAAGCGCCAGTCGATAAGCATTGTCCTGGGCGCGACGCCGGCAATTTGCAAACTGTTGAGTCGTGCGAACTTGAGTGCATCGGGCTGATAATCGGTGGCCGTGACACGCGCGCGTTTGAGACAGGCAATAGATGACACCAGGCCCAATCCACAGCCGAGTTCAAGCACGGACTCGCCCGGCGCGATCAAGTTATCCGAGAGCAAAACATCGGACAAAATAAGCGCAGAATCCCAAAGCGTTGCCCAATAAGGCAGACGTTCATCCTGAACCTCAATGCTATCGGGATCGGCCATCCCCAGTTTGTCAAAGAGTGCTTCGGCATCTTCAACACAAGTCACACCTATCTTGCGTCCACAAATATTGTGGTGTTCTTCGCCGAGTTGATAACGTGCGGCGAGTTCGCGTTTGAGGGCGTAAATTTCTTTTTGTACACTCATCAAAGGGAACGGAGCCTATCTACTGATACGCTTCCCACAAAGCCTTGTAATACTGGAGCAAACGCTCGGCATCTGTACTACCGGGGATTTCGGCCAGCGTATATCCCGCATAGCCTTCGGCATTGAGAAGAGAAAAGAGTTCGCGCCAGGGATAAGCCGGATTGCACAATTCGGTGATGTGTACCAGACCGATTTTGTGTTTGAGCAGGTCAAAATTGGCTTTGATAGACCTATCTTCAACTTCACCCAAATTCGAATTCCAGCACACATAGGCGTTGTCGTGATCTGCCCAATCCATAATGGTACGCATATACGCGGGCTTTTGCGTTTCTCGCCCGTGAACTTCCACCCGGATTTGCACCCCCAGATCAGCAGCCGCAATCGCGCATTCACGCACGGATTTGCCAATTTGTTCGAGTGTTTGATCAACCGAGATGCCTTTGTCGGTTTGCAGGCCATTGGGGCGCACCTTAACGCCCGGGCAACCCAGGTCGGCGGCGAGTTTGGCGTATTCAATAGTCCCATCAATATTTTCGCGCACAACGCCGGGATCATCCGAATGATATTCAAACGCCGAGCCCAAACCCGCGATTTCGACCCCACCATCCTCAAATTGTTTGCGGATATCTTGCCGTTGTCCCGCCGAAAGGTCTGTTTCAACGCCGTGAGCATGCGTGGTACGCAGTTCAGCACCGCCATAACCGAGTTTGGCACAGTTTTCGATAATAGTGGCAACATCCCAATCCGCGGCGATTTGATACGTGACAATACCCAACTTCATTTTTATCTCCCGATTAGTAGCTCCCAGCCGCGATCAGTCAGCAAAACAAAGGGCCAAAAGCTGAAAGTGGATGAACTTGCAGTTGCCGACCGCTTCAGAAGATAGGACTTGCTGTAATAATGTCAATGCCTTTGAGATATCTCATAAGACATACAAAATAACTTGACGCACATCAAACATTTCGCCATATCTACACAGGTACAAACCGCTATTCACAAGGATATTTGAAATGCACATCCAACGTGCTAAAACGCGCGATTTTTTGGAAATCGCAAAATTGGATCGCGAAGCCTGGGCACAAAACCGAAATTCTGAGTATATACCCGATGGAGAACACGTCTGGCGATTGTGGACAGAGCACGCACTGATATTTTGCGCATGGGAACGCGAAAAACTGATCGGTGCTGTGCTGGCATTTCCCACGGCGACAGATAGGCTATATTGTTTGCACAAAGTATTTGTGGATCATACCTTTCGCGGCAAAGGCATAGGTTCAGCTTTGTTCGACGCAATTTTGGCAGCCTGCGATCAAATCGGTGTGGATTGTTTTTTGACCGTAGATCCCGAAAATGAAGGTGCTATTTCCCTATATGAAAAATGGGGATTTAGCGAGAGAAACTTTGTGCGGGGTTATTATCGCGCCGCAGAAGATCGGTATGTAATGACGCGACGCTGTAAAACAAAGACGTGAGATCACCAAAAGGAGCCAAATAATGGACCCCAAATGTCTCGATTATTGCCTGACAGAAGAAGAAGCGCGCAAATTCAAACGAGATGGCTATTTCATCGTTCCAGATGCCCTGCCAACCGACATGGTCAGCGATCTTGTCGCCGCGGTAGATCGCGTGGATAAAGAAGAACGCGCTCGGATGGGCAAAAGCGCCACAGCGCGCATCAACCACTACGACTTCATTGGCAAGGACGACCACTTCTTGCCCTTGCTCGACTGGTACAAGACATTTCCCAAAGTGTGGGGCATCCTGGGCTGGCACATCCAGCTCTACCACACCCACATGACCGTGACACCCCCTGCAGAACCGCACAAAACATTCGAAAAAGACGGACCTGGCCTCGGCTTCCACCAGGACAGTGGCCGCATCAATCAGGATTTTGACATGAATCCGCGTCCCATGATCTCCCTCAAAATCGGCTTTTTTCTCACTGATACAACTGAACAAGGCCGCGGCAATTTCTACGTCCTTCCCAAGAGCCAAACGCAAAACACATTTCCAGGAGATAATCGCAACGCACCGCACAAAGACGCTATCCCGGTGCTCGTGCCACCTGGATCAGCCGTGTTTTTTGACCGCCGAATATGGCACTCGGCCAGTACCAATTATTGGAAAGAACCCCGCCGCGTACTCTTCTACGGCTACTCCTATCGCTGGCTTCGTCCCCGCGACGACATGCAAGTCGAACACTACCTCGACAGCTGCACGCCCATCCAAAAACAACTCCTCGGCGTCAGCTACTCCGGCGGTCGTGGCTACACCTCTCCCACGCCCAAAGATGCGCCTCTCAAAGCCTGGCTCGAAGAACACGGGATCAGCAGTGAATAGTCACTAAAAATTTTAATGGCGTGCAATAATAACAACCTCATTGCCCTCAGCGCACATATCCGGATCCGCTTGGTAGATGTAGGCACAGAAAAACGAAAAGTTTTGACTTCCAAATAGATAGCGAAATCGGTATAATACTGTATCGAGCAGGACGACCGCACGGACATCGCAATCTGGAGATGAGAGATGGGCATATCAGACAGACGGAAGTTGCCTATCGGTATTCAGACCTTCCGCAAAATTCGGGAGGAAAACTGCTACTATGTCGATAAAACAGCCCTCATTCAGCGACTGATGGACGAAGGCACGCACTACTTTTTATCGCGTCCACGTCGGTTTGGCAAAAGCCTGTTTCTGGATACATTGAAGGAACTGTTTGAGGGCAATGAACCACTGTTTAAAGGGCTGTACATCCACGACCACTGGGACTGGTCCGTTCGCTATCCCGTCTTGCGCCTCGACTTTGGCAGCGGCAATTTCAAAGAGCCGGAGACCTTGCACAAAGATTATGGCACAACTGGACGCTGTAGAAAAAGAAACAGGCGTAGAAAGCCACTACGATACTGCTTCAGCACGCTTTCGCCACATCATCCAGATGTTACACAGCCAGGCGGGACAGCGCGTGGCTGTTCTCGTTGATGAATACGACAAGCCGATTCTGGACGCTCTTGAGGTGCCAGAGGTCGCACGCGCCAACCGTGATTTTCTGCGCGGTACATCAAGTTCACGATCCTCACTGGCGTCAGTAAGTTTTCTAAGGTCAGCCTGTTCTCTGGTCTCAACAATCTCAAGGATATCACGCTGGATGCGCGTTACTCATCTATATGTGGCTACACCGATGCTGACCTGGATACGGTGTTCGCACCGGAACTTCCCGGTCTGGACAGGGACGAGATACGCCGCTGGTACAACGGCTATAGTTGGCTGGGAGAGGAGGTCTATAACCCATTCGATATCCTCTTGCTCTTCGACAGCCGACGCTTCGGCGCCTACTGGTTCGAGACCGGCACCCCGACATTCTTAATCGAGACGCTGCTATCGCGCGGGGTCGGTACGCTGGATCTGGATAACATATTGGGCAGTGACGAACTGTTATCTACATTCGACGTTGACCACATCGCCACCGAAGCCCTGCTGTTCCAGACCGGCTATCTCACGATTATTCAAACCGAACCGCGAGGTAGCAGAACCTACTACCGTCTGAGTTACCCAAACCAGGAAGTGCGCCAGAGCCTGAACGAAAGCTTGCTCAACCATTTGACAGGAAGCCCCGCGCAGCAGGCAGAGCACAGTGCGCGCCTATACGACCTGTTGCTGGTCAATGACTTCGCGAGTCTGGAAAGCCTGTTCAAGGCGTTCTTTGCCAGCATCCCCTATCAGTGGCACACAAACAATGACATAGCGAACTACGAAGGCTACTACGCCAGCGTCTTCTACTCCTACTTTGCATCGGTGGGATTGGCCGTCTGGACATGGCGGTTCGTTTCAACGACAATGTGTATCTGTTCGAGTTCAAGGTTGTGGAATTGGCATCCGAAGGTGCGGCGATGGCGCAATTGCAGGCAAAGGGATATGCGGACAAATACCGCGACCTATGCGAGCCGATTCATCTAATCGGGGTAGAATTCAGCCGCGAGACCCGCAATCTGATAGGGTTCGAAACAGCTCTTGCATGAGAAGTAAAAACCGATGAAAAGTCTCACTTTCCCAATCAGATGCATCTACTTTTTTCCCCTATCTGCTGTATCTCGCTCGCGGATGGGGATTTGTCGTGAAAAGCAGAAGGCCGCTGATAACCTGCCATAGCTATTACCTGCCTGTGCTGTGCATCTCAGCGCGTATGGTGTCGCCATTGTCGTCATCCAAAGATAAAAAGGGAATCAGCCCATGCTCCGTGTCAAGCGTTGACAGACATCCAAAAGCGGCTATATTTTCCATGTACCGAGAAATTGTGGAATAAGCACTCAATGACCGGAGAATCGAAAATGAATACGCAAAATATAGAAACCATTGAGGGTGCCAAACCATGTCTAATTGACGAGCAACAGGCGAACGAATTGATCGAGGCAAATACCCAAGAGATGGAAGAACTGGAAGACCTGCTAACTTCCACGCAACTTGCCACCCTCTCTGGCTTCAATCACGACCGGATTGTTCACGACTGGCTGAAGAAAGGGCATATAGTCGGATGGGAAAATGCCAAGCACGATTATGTCTTTCCCGCTGGACAATTCGACAAACACGGACAACCTATCAAAAAGCTTGATCGTATCAGCCAGCTATTCGATGACGCCTATGAAATGTGGTATTGGCTTACAACACCAAACGACGCGCTTGATGGAGCGGAACCACTTGCCCTTCTTCACAAAGGAGAAGTCGCTCGTGTTAAGGCTGCCGCCAAAGGATACCTCCAGGGTGACTTTGGATGATGGCCAGCTATGTCAACCTCATAGGGCGTATTGAAGCACAGATTCGCACGTTCCGGATTGCGTGGATGTTCCGTGTCATTAACCAACGCCACGCCGCCGCACCACTTAATGCCATTCCTGCGCCGAGCCGATTCAGCGATCCGGCCGGGAACTATGCCGTGCTGTACGGAGCTGAAACTGTGCCGTGCTGCTTATGGGAGGTTGTGGTGCGGAACCGCTTGACACGCCGTCAGCGTCGCGTAATCCCACGATCAGGCATTACTTATAGGCTGGTTGTGTCGTTCCAATCTCAGCAGAACTTGAATCTTGTGGATCTCCGGGGGGATGGGCCGATCCGGGTTAGCGTTTCCCCAGATGTTGTCCACGACTCGAACCACCTCGAAGGCCGTTCATTATCCGCGGATGTCCATGCCTATCTTCCAGACGCCGATGGATTTCTGTATCACTCACGATTTACGGGGCATTGGTGCTGCGCCATTTTTGATCGGGCGTTCGATAAATTGGATACGCTGGCAGTCAGTCCATTGACTCAACACGCCGATTTTTGGGACGCTCTAAACGACTATGACATCACGTTGACAATACCATAAGCCTGGCGTACATGATACGGCTATTCCTACCGCTGGCTTCGTCCCCGCGACGACATGCAGGTAGAACACTACCTCGACTACTGCACGCCCATCCAAGAACAACTCCTCGGCGTCAGCTACTCTGGCGGTCGTGGCTACACCTCCCCACGCCCGAAGACGTACCCCTCAAAACTTGGCTCGAAGAACATGGGGGCAGCAGTGAATAGCCAGTCGGAAAAAGAAAAAAGCCGATATAAATCGGCCTTTTTTTCATTCCTCTACAAGTTTGTTCAGATCAATCGGTAATCCTGCCTGCTTCATCTCTGTAGCTAATTTCAGTTGCCATTCATTGGGATTATTCATGGGTACATAGACTATACCCTGAATATCTGAAGGTAATTCAACTCCTTTTTTGTAAAGAACACATACACGCTCACGCCCTAATCCACACAAAAAATAGCCGAGTTCCAATATAACGTTCTGACGCGCCCTGTCTTTGAGTTTGCCTTGCTTATCTTTTGGCGCGCCAACATCGTCAGGCGTCAGCAAGACGATTGCAAAACCCGCCCTGTCCGCATGTTCTTCAAACTTGTCAATGATCGTTTGGCCTTTACTTGCAGGCTCATCGAGTATGGTAGCCTTTAAGTTAAACTTCTCCACGAACCTGGCGATGGCATGTTTGGCGGCCTCGTCATGTCCATGCACGATGAAGACATAGTCGCCAAAGGTGCGAGTGGGATTGTCTGAAAATCCTTTATTGTTCAAGGTATGAGGAGTACTGTTAATTCAAGTCGGTCACAGATTCCTTTTAGGCTATTGATGCTATCAGCCATATTTCCTTGGTATTCTTCATCTACTCTATATTCCCAGTCGGGGGGAACCCCGGCGTTAAGCCTGTCCTCCATATCCTGAAGATCCAATCTATAGTAATGGAAATCTTTGTATTCATTTTTCATCGATAAGTTATCAAATAGCTTTATCAAAAGGTCCCTGTTGTATCTTTGACCAATTGTTGGCTTCTATACCGCTTTTGTCCAATTCGTCTTCTGAACATATCTGCCGATCACGGAGTAATTCCCCCTTCTCAATTTGCGCTTGTATTTTATCTTTTGCCTCTTTTCTACTAACACGCAACTTTGGCAGAGCTATCTCTTCCATAATTTCCCTCTATTTTTACGCTGTTCCAAGAACCACAATTCCTATGTCAACGCGAGATTTTACGAGTTTTTTAATAAATTTCTCGATGATGCCCGAGATTTCGCGCAGCCCTTGGTGTTATAACGATCTGATATTGAGACGTTCCTTCACCTGGTCCCAAGAAACCCCCTCACCATTTGCGAGTTGTTTTTCCGATTCGGCAATGTCGGCCATCGTGTCAGGGTCGGCGAGAATTTCCGCGGTCTCCCGCCAGGCGATTGTCCTTTGCCGTATCTAAGAGTTCCTCGAAAAATTCGTCGCATTCCGCATCGGATAGGTAACGTACCCACGGATATATTGACAACAAGTCAGTCCGTCTGGGACACTCTCGATCTTTGAGAGAACTCAGCAAACTGACTACAACCCCCAAACTTTCATCGGAGAGCTTATCGAGAATCTGTTTTGCTTCCGTCCTCAAATCAACAGTTGCCATTTTATATATCTCCAAATCATTCTTCCAACACCCGCTTCCACGCATCTAATTTTACCAGCGCCTCAACTGGTGTGAGACGGGCGACATCTAAATCGCGCAACTCAGAAAGCATCGGGTGATCTTCCCGCTCAACCTTCACTTCTGCTACTGGCGCAAACAGAGGCATCTGCCCATTCTCCTTCACGCGGTCAGTTTGGGGTTTTGATCCCACCGACAGATCGTTTTGCTCCAGCCGGTTCAAAATCTCCTTTGCCCGCGCAATCATCTCTGCTGGCATCCCGGCCAGGCGCGCCACCTCAATACCGTAGCTATGGTCGCATCCACCCGGCACCAACTTGTGTAAAAACGCGATGGTATCGCCCGTCTCGCGCACGGCAACGCTGTAATTCACCACCCGCGGCAGCAAATCCTCTAATTCTGTCAACTCGTGATAATGCGTCGCAAACAACGTCCGCGGCTGAATCTGTTCGGCATTGTGCAAATACTCCGTCATTGCCCACGCAATGCTCAGCCCATCAAACGTACTCGTCCCGCGCCCGATCTCGTCCAAAAGCACCAGACTCTTCGGCGTCGCATTGTTCAAAATATTCGCCGCCTCATTCATCTCCACCAAAAACGTACTCTCGCCCCGAGCCAGATTATCGGATGCACCCACCCGTGTGAAAATGCGATCCACCATCCCAATACGCGCCTCGCGCGCCGGCACAAAACTGCCGACCTGCGCCAAAAGCACAATCAACCCGGTCTGGCGCAAAATAGTCGATTTCCCCGACATATTTGGGCCAGTAATCAGCAAAATCTGATCGGTCTCGCCATCAATCGTCAGATCATTGGGCACAAAATTGCCGCCCGGAAGCAACTGCTCAACCGCGGGATGTCGGCCTTCTTTCACATCAATACGTACGCTATCATCCACCTGGGGACGCACATAATCATTGGACGATGCCACCTCGGCCAGAGTACTCAACACATCTACTGTTGCCACGGATAGCGCCGTGCGCTGCACGGGCTCCACCCAACCGGCCACCTCTTCGCGCAACGCGGCAAACAAATCGCGCTCGAGATCTTTTGCCCGCTCATCAGCGCCCAAAATTTTCGCCTCCCAATCCTTCAACTCCGGCGTGATATATCGCTCGGCATTGACCAGCGTTTGCTTGCGCACAAAATACGCGGGCACCTTATCCTGATTGGCCTTGGTGACCTCAATATAGTATCCAAATGCCTTATTATACCCCACCTTCAACGACGCGATACCCGTTTTCTCGCGTTCATCTGCCTGCAAGTTGGCAACCCAATTGCGCCCGCCCGATGCGATCTCCCGCAATTCGTCCAGTTCTTTGTGATAGCCCGTTCTGATATATCCGCCATCGCTAATCTGCGCGGGAGGATCGTCTTCAAGCGTGTGAGCGACCAAATCAATCAACTCTGTCAGATCCGGCATGCCCTGATCGCGCGCCCGCACCAGCAAATCTGCGCGAAATTCACTCAGGGTTTCTCGCAGTGGAACAACCGCCTCCAAAGACCGCCGAAGAGCCACAAGCTCGCGCGGACTTGCCCGATTGCAACAAATTCGGGACATCAACCGCTCCAGGTCTCCAACGCGACGCAGCGCCTCTCGCGCCTCGTCCCGATGTGCCGCAGATTCGACAAATGCTTGCACGGCATCTAAGCGCGCTTCAATGCGACGGACATCCACAAGCGGCTGTGATAACCATGTACGAAGTGTTCGCGCGCCCTGCGGCGTACACGTCTGATCTAAAACCCCAAATAGCGTGCCCTCTCGCCGCCCCTCTTGAATAGTTGTAACCAGTTCCAGATTGCGCTGCGTCACCAGATCCAGTTCCATGACCGACTCGGTGTGTTCGCGCGCCAATCGCGTAATATGGGATACGGCTCCCTTCTGATTTTCGCGCAAATAACACAGCACCCCGCCCGCGGCGCATATCCCAACGGTGAGATCATCGCATCCAAAGCCCTTGAGAGACGCCACCTTAAAATGTTCCTTCAGTGCATCGTACGCATAATGCTGTCCAAAATGCCAATCTTCTATATGCGTGAGCAATGCACCCGGCATCCGCGCTTCAAACTCGGCTTCATTGTCTTTGACCCACGACTCGGGCGCCAGCACCTCTGCGGGAGCCACACGCTCTAATATCTCCCACAAATCATCGACCGCGCGTTCCGACGTCCTGAACATTCCCGTTGACAAATCCGCTGTTGCCAGGCCCAATTGATCATCAGAAACAAAAATACCTACAAGGTAATTATTGTGCTTTTGATCGAGCAAATCATCGGACATTACCGTTCCCGGCGATACAACCTGCACCACCTCGCGGCGCACCACTTTTTTGCCCTTTTGCGGCGGCTCCATCTGCTCGCAAATCGCCACCTTTTTACCGGCTTTGATGAGTCTTGCGAGATAGGTATCCAGCGCGTGATACGGAACACCTGCCAGCGGAATGCGATCGGCACGCCCATTATTGCGCGATGTCAATGTCAAGCCCAAAAGCTGAGATGCAACAACGGCATCATCGTAAAACGTCTCGTAAAAATCGCCCATCCGAAATAGCAAGATCGCATCCGGATGCTGCTCCTTAAAACGCGCGTATTGCTCCATCGCCGGTGTCAGTTGTGTCGCCATCCCAAATCCTCTAAATACTTCTCATTCCCCAACCGCTTTTCGATACGAATAATCAAATAACAATTCCCACTCCCGCAATTGAATCTCGCGGCAAAGCGCGTCGTGTGCAGAACGCCCTTCGAGTGCATCGGCACACAGATCAACATAGGCACCTGCATCCCAATGTGTTTGCGTCGTCAAAAACTCTGGCGCGCCGGAAACATCACCCGCAACGCGGGCCGCAGCCTTGCACAAATCGTCAAAAATGGCGTGATTACCCACTTTGCGAAACCAGTATTTTGAATTGGAAAAATCGGGTTCGCGGCGGTGCATGATGCCGTGCCAATAACTTCCTGTCGCCGTATGAATACCCTGGCTGATGGTGTGAGACGCATCTAAAAAGTTGTGATACAACCACATACCAGAAATACAGGCCTGTGCCATATCTTCATCCGCTATTATTTTGCCGGCAAATGCAGACGCCACAGTCAGCGCATCGAGCGCGTTTTTCGCCGCGGTATTCTCTTCGCCGCCATCCAGTGGATTCAATCGCTTTTCGGAAATCAATTCCGCAAAAACATTGCCATAAGCACCTGTGTCAAAAGACATAATCTCACTCCTTTGTTTTGTTGGATCGCAATAATCGCCTTTAACAAATACAAAAATTCTTTCTCATCGGGAATATACTCAGAATTTCGAAAAAAAAAAGGCCAATTCCCTTTGGAATCGGCCTATTCTATCCAAATTTCGCGTTATGCACTTTGCACCTGTAATAATCCCCGCGCGTGATGCTGCACTATTTCGCGCTCGAAACCCACCAATTCTCCAACGACCACATCGTCTTCAACCCGCTGCAAGCGCACATCTACAATCTGCTCGCACGCGGCATCTGGAGCTGGCACAACCACCCGGATATAATTATCGGTCAACCCCTGTAAAAGCTGTCCATTGCGGCGGTTTTCAAAAAGCACGGGCAATGTCTGCCCAATAAACCGCGCTTGAAATGCCGCCACCTTTTGCTGTCCCAATTCGCGCAGTATTGCACCGCGTTGCTTTTTCACCCGTGAATCAACCTGATTCTTCATGCGCGCCGCAGGCGTTTTGCCGCGCGGCGAATACGGAAATACGTGCAAATACGTCATGGGATGATTGGCAATCAAATCGCGCGTATTGTAAAATGCCTCATCCGACTCGCCGGGGAACCCCACCATCACATCGCCGCCAATGCCCACATCGGGAATCCGGTCCGCGAGTTTTTCAATCAGCGCAATATACTGTTCTCGCGTATAGGGGCGGCGCATCGCTCTCAACACACCATTATCACCGCTTTGCAATGGGATGTGCAAATGCCTGCAAAACTTCTGGCTCGACGCAAAAAAGTCGATCATGGCATCGGTCACATAAGTCGCTTCGATTGAACTCACGCGAAAGCGTTCTAATCCGTTGATCCCCTCAATAGCCTCCAGCACCTGCAACAAATCGCGCGCCTCCAAATCCACGCCATAATCGCCAATATGTACCCCCGTCAGCACCACCTCTCGATAGCCAGCCGCCACCAGCTCTTCAACCTGTGATAAGGTACTCTCAAGCGTCCGACTGCGACTGCGCCCACGCGCAAACGGAATAATGCAAAACGAGCAAAATTCGTTACACCCTTCCTGAATTTTGACAAAAGCCCGAGCGCGCCCGCCAAAATTGTAAATATCCATATCCTGAAAATCAGCCGTGCGACTGCGCGTCACAAATGTACGCCCCAAAGAACAGGTATCATTTACCATGTCAAGAAGTTGCGTCCGCTCTGCTGTTCCGATCACCAGATCGACTTCGGGCATCGCAGATAGGGCATCAGGATCGGTTTGTGCATAACACCCCACCGCGACCACGGTACCTGTGGGTGAAATCCGATGCGCTTTGCGCAATGCCTTGCGCGACTGCGCGTCCCCTTGACCGGTCACAGTGCATGTATTGACCACAGTGACATCTGCCAACTCGCCAAACGATACCTCGCGATACCCCTGCGCCACAAATTGCTCGGCATACCACTGTGTGTCGTAAGTATTGAGCTTACAACCAAGCGTAAAAAACGCAACTGTCTTTTGATCTCGCATAAAACTCAGCCATTAGAAAAAACAAAGCGTTGAGACGATATGCCCCAACGCTTTGCAACCTCTTGACACATCTGAGCAATCTTATTCCTCTTTGCTGCTCTGTACTTTTTCCTCTGCTTCTTCCACCTCAGCTTCTACCACCTCAGCTTCCACCTCAGCTTCCACCTCAGCTTCCACCTCAGCTTCCACCTCAGCTTCTGCTTCTACCGCATCTTCTACTTCAGCTTCTTCCTCTTCTACTTCTGTGCGGCGAGGATGTGCCGCCAGGAAAGCGTCGATTTCATCTTGATCTGCATCGCGCAAACGCTCTCGCACGCTCAACACAATTTTCTTTTGATCTTCGTCAAACTCCACAACTTTCAGCGGTATCCCATCGCCTTCCTCGAAATATTCATCGGGACGTTGAAGGTCATCAATACCCAGTTGAGAGACCGGCACAAATCCCTCGACATAGCCTTCGAGGTCAACGACCACCCCGCGTTCGAGAATACGCGAAATAGTACCTTCTACGGCATTGCCCACCGCATAGGTGACAGCCAGTTTTGCCCAGGGATTTTCAATGGTCTGTTTGTGCCCCAATGAGATGCGCCGCCGCTCTTTGTCGATATTGAGCACGACAATATCCAATTCCTGGCCCTTTTTTATGACTTCGCTTGGATGGCGAATGCGCTTGGTCCAGGACATATCGGAAATATGCACCAGCCCGTCTATTCCCTCTTCGATTTCGACAAAAGCCCCAAAATTGGTCAAATTGCGCACAGTGCCTCGAAGAGATGTCCCTGAGGGATATTTTTGATCGAGATCTTCCCAGGGATCGGGCTGCACCTGCTTGAGACCCAACGAAATTTTTTGCCCTTCCTGGTCAACTCGCAGGACCATAACCTCAACTTCATCGCTAATGGAGACCAGCTTGGAAGGATGACGGATATGCTGCGTCCACGACATTTCAGAAATGTGTACCAACCCTTCGACACCCTGCTCCAACTCGACAAAAGCCCCGTAATCCGTAATGCTGACAACCTTGCCTATCACCTTGCTATCAACCGGATATTTTTCCTCGACATCTTTCCAAGGATGGTCTTGTAATTGCTTCATGCCCAGCGAAATACGCTCGCGTTTTTCATCGTAATTGAGCACCTTGACTTCTACTTCTTCACCAATGGACAAGACTTCTGACGGATGTCCAACGCGGCCCCAGGCAATATCCGTAATATGCAACAACCCGTCTAAGCCGCCCAGATCGATAAACGCGCCAAAATCGGTGATATTTTTGACCGACCCCTGACGCACTTGCCCCACTTCCAGTGTGGCGAGAATTTGTTTGCGCAGCCTGGATCGTTCTTCTTCGAGAACGACGCGGCGAGAAATGACAATATTTCGGCGATTTTTGTTGAGCTTGATAATACGAAACGGGTACACATTGCCGAGAAATTGATCAAAATTTTTGACCTGTTTGATGTCAATTTGGGAGCCGGGCAAAAAAGCATCGACGCCGAAAAGATCGACCACAATGCCACCTTTGATTCGCCTCATCAAACGCCCCTCAACAATCTGATCACTGTCATACGCGTCTTTAATGCGATCCCACACCCGCATAAAGTCAGCTTTGGTCTTGGACAGCACCACCTGGCCTTCTTGATCCTCAATGCTCTCTAAAAAGACCTCAACTTCATCCCCCTCTTCAATAGCAGGAGGATCGCCAAACTCAGATAGAGAAATCGCGCCTTCAGACTTGAAACCGATATCTACTACTACAGTTCCGTCGTGGATGGACCTCACAGTGCCCATAACAATCTCGCCCTGCTTAATGGTCTCTAACGTCTCTTCGTAGAGTTCCATCATTTCATTAAATTCTGCCTCGCTATATTCGCTTTCATCCAGCGCGGCCAGAGCTTCTTCAGGGCTGGGTTTGGGAAGAGTATTAACGGCCATACTAAATGTTCCCTCTCGCGCTTAAAAACTGCGCAAAAAATAAAATAAAGAACGACAAACAACGTCGATCAAACCGTGCCGACACCTTATGGTTAACTATTTTGAGAAGCGGGTGCGACCGTGCCGGCTTTCCGCCGCATTCGCTTGAGAACAGCGAGATGACGCATCACTTCATGAGTGATAAAATTGTAGGCGTCGCGACGCCTGTCGGGCAATTGTTCTGGACAAACAAAAATGGGCGCGCCAAACCGCACCTGCAACGACTCCAACCCAATCATCGTTTTCCAGATATTGACTGTGCCCGAAATATATACAGGTATCACAGGCGCCTGAGTGCGATAGACCAGCATGCCAACCCCTGCTCGGGGGCGCAGGAAACCGGGGCGCTTATTGCGCGTGCCTTCTGGAAAAATGAGCACGGGATTACCGCCCTGCAAAGTTTTTGTCCAGGCCAAAAATGCGCTGCGGTCTCCACGGCTTCTATCAACGGGCATCGCGTGCAACCTGTGAATCAGCTTTCCCAGCAACGGAATAGGAAAGAGTTCAGCCTTAGCAAGATACCAAAGTTCACGCCCTGCCGCAACCCCAATAATAATGGGATCGACGTAAGAACAATGGTTAGCAGCCAAAATTAAAGCACCCGACTGGGGTATATGATGCCGACCTTCGACTCGTAACCGAAAAAGAACAACGACCAGCCCGTAAGCCAGCCACCAGAAAAAGCGATAAAATGTCATCGATATCATCCATTCATCATTCACGCCCTATTTTGCCGGTGGGCAAGTGCAACAATCCGATCTACTTGTTCTGCGATTGACAATCCCGTGGTATCTACACATATGGCATCCGATGCGGGCCACGCGCCGCGCCGCAATTGCGTTTGTCGGTCGCGGATATCCCGAATGCGAATTTCCTCCAACAGCGACTCAAATTTGGCGGATTCGCCCCTTTTTTCGAGGTCTCTGAGCCGTCGCCGCGCGCGTTCGGCGGGATCGGCAACGAGAAAAATTTTCAATTCCGCATCTGGAAAAATAGCAGTACCAGTGTCTCGACCTTCTAAAACAATACCGCCATCCCGCCCCATGGTCCGCTGTAATGCAACGAGCACATCGCGCACTCCCGGATGGACAGCTACACGAGACGCAGCCTGCGAAATTTTAGATGAGCGAATCGCATCGGATATATTTTTATCATTGAGCAGGGTTTGCAACTGCCCATCTCGCGTTTCAAATGCGATATTGAGCGCACTACACAATGCGGTCACGCCATCGGCATCATCGGGATCAACACCCTGTTGCAGGGCCGCCAACCCCACGGCGCGATACATCGCCCCGGTATCCAGATAGAGGTACCCCATTTGTTTTGCAACAAGCCGCGCAGTCGTGCTCTTGCCAGCACCTGCCGGGCCATCAATCGCAATGACAATCCCATTTTTGCGCACCAATTGCTCATTGTTCATGGTTCAGCCCGACCAGTTCTCGAAGCCTCTTTACTTCTGCTTGTGTCAGGTACCGCCATTGGCCTAACTCGAGGTGTCGTGTTGTGATACCGGCAAAATGTGTGCGTGTCAAAGACCGCACCCGATGTCCCGCCGCCTCACACATCCGCTTTACCTGTCTTTTCCGTCCCTCGTGAAGCACCAATTCCAACTCTGTATCCCCACCTCTTGCGCGCATTACCCGAATATGTGCAGAGGCAGTGACACCATCGCTGAGCTTCACTCCCTCTCGCATTCCCGTCAATACCGCCTCACCGGGATGCCCGCGCACCCATGCGCGATAGACTTTTTTTACGCGATACCGTGGATGGGTCAACCGAAATGACAAATCTCCATCATCCATCAACAACAAAACCCCTCGCGTATCCAGATCGAGCCGTCCGACGGGGAAAACCCGAGCATCAATGCCGCGCAACAATTTGTAAATTGTTTGAGCATGATGCGGGTCGCGCGCCGAGACCAGATATCCCGGGGGTTTGTGTAATAAAATGTATGTTTGTCGATCAACCGATTGGATCGCCTGGCCATTGACACATACCCGATCGCTACGCGGGTTTAATCGCGTCCCCGGATGTGTCACAACAGCGCCATTTATTTTAACGCTACCCGTTTGAATCAACCGATCGCTCGCCCGCCGCGAAGCCACCCCCGCGCGGGCCAGAAACCGGTTCAGGCGCTCTGTCATGGGTATCCCGTTCGCTTTCCTCATCGGTATTGATCACGCCCGATAACGGGCTGTCTTTGCCTTCGGTCACCCGTTGCTCTTCTTCCCGGAGCAATTCTTCCAACTCGCGAATCCTGGGCAGATCAGACAGGGTCTTGAGGCCAAAGTGCTTTAAAAAATCGCGTGTCGTGCCGTATAACAAGGGCCGCCCGGGCGCATCTGACCGACCGGAAATGCGGATCAGCCCTTTTTCCATCAACTGCCGCAAAACGCCATCGACAGACACACCGCGAATATGCTCGACCTCGGCTTTGGTAATCGGCTGCTTAAAAGCCAGAATGGCGAGGGTTTCCAGGGAAGCTTGAGAGAGCCGGGGCGCGACTTTCTCGCGCATCAGTTGCCGAATCCAGGGCGCAAATTCGCTGTGTACAGCCAATTGAAAACCACCCGCGACTTCGACAACCCTGAAACTGCGTCCCGTCTGTGCGTATTCTTCATTGAGATCATTGACATACGCGCGAATTTCTTTTGCGCCAGTATGCCGTCCCAAAACCGATGACAGGCGCGATGCTCCCAGAGGATCATCGGCTGCAATCAACAACGCTTCAACCACGCCTTTGTTGCGTGCATCTTCATCGGTAGCCAAATTTGCGACGCGCGCGTCATCTCTTTCAGACATCGGTTGTGGTCTCCTCTAAAGACGCCGTGTCTAAAACATCGCGGCGATAAACCCAGAGTTCCCCATCGATATCGGCCTGTTGAACGCGAACTTTTCCTTCTTTCATCAATTCCAATAATGCGACAAATGTCACCACAACAACAATGCGATGTGTACTGGCAATCAGTTCACTAAATGGAACCTGATGCCGCCGCTCAAGCATATCGAGCACGTATGCGGCGCGCTCTTCTGTGGTCACATCGACCCGCGTCACCTCGTGAAAATCGACCTTTGGTGCAGCATCCATCGCTTGCTTAAAGGCGCGGAGCAATTCGAACAGGCTCACGGGACGAAATTCCCCGGCTTCGGCCGCGCGTTGCTTCCGAATATCTTCCAGGTCCATCGAAGTCCCCCGATAAAAAACATCGCGGTACTCCGTCTGCTGATCGTCCATCCACGTAGCTACTTCTCTGAATTGCTGATATTCCAACAAGCGGCGCACCAATTCCTCGCGAGGATCTCCTTCTTCCTCCTCAGCCTCTGGGTCAGAGGGCAACAACATGCGCGATTTGATACGCATCAATGTGGCGGCCATAACGACAAAATCGCCAGCGACTTCTAAGTTTAATCGCTGGATGATCTCGACGTATTCTAAAAATTGCCGCGTAATATCAGCGATGGGAATATCGTAGATATCGATCTCGTTTTTTTGAATGAGAAAGAGCAACAGATCCAGCGGGCCTTCAAACAAGTCGAGCTTCACACCATAAGGCGCGGCATCAGGATCGAATCGAGCCGTCAAATTGGATGCAATCATCGCGCCTCCTTCTCTTGTTTTTTCATTCTATCTCGCGCTTTGCGAGAAATCCGATTCCATACGCCGGTAAAACCCATCGCCTTTTTCATAGCTACAAGAGTTTCGTGTGCAAGTGCTTGCGTTTTGAGCGTACCTTCGTAAATCACTTGCTCGATATAACCCGACTGCGCCGCAAAATGCGCTCGGCGTTGGCGGATAGGATCGAGAAACACATTGAGCGCGCGGGCCAATTTATCTTTCACTTCGACATCGCCCACGCGGCCTTGACGATAGCGGGTTTTGAGATCTTCAACCTCAGCGATATTGGGATTAAACGCATCGTGATAGATAAATACGGGATTGCCTTCAACAGTGCCCGGAATATCTGCGCGAATGCGATTGGGATCTGTGTACATACCGCGCACTTTTTTTTCTACCGTCTTTTCATCGTCAGACAAAAAAATCGCATTGTCGAGACTTTTGCTCATCTTGGCCTGTCCATCGGTCCCCACCAGAGTAGGCACATCGCCCATGAGCAGTTCGGGAATGGGAAATACATCGCCGTAATACGCGTTGAACCGACGCGCAATTTCTCGCGTCACTTCAACGTGTGCCTCATTGTCTTTTCCCACCGGCACAACATGTGCGCGCGGCATCAAAATATCGGCACTTTGAAGCACGGGATACCCGATCAGACCAAATGGAATTGCCTCATCTGTCATATTCGCCGCGCGTGCCATATCTTTTACACTGGGCAACCGCGCCACGCGGGGCAATGTCACGAGCATCTCAAAAAACAGATTCATTTCGTACACAGCGTGAATGGCCGATTGCAAATAGATGGTCGATTTTTCTGGATCTATACCCAAAGACAAATAATCCAACACCATCTCATAGATATTTTCACGCAGTGCATCGATATATTCTTTTTGGGGCTGCGTGGTCAACATGTGCAGGTCAGCCACTAAAAAATAGCACTCGTAATCATCTTGCAAGGCCACGCGGTTTTTCAAAGACCCGACATAGTGCCCCAGATGCAAACGCCCTGTGGGCCGATCACCTGTCAAAATTCGCTTTTTTTCCATCAGTTTCCGCTTTTAATCATCCATAAAAAGATAGGGACGCCAGCGGCGATCTGGCACCCCAATATGATGTCGAATAAAGGTCACGCGGTTGGGAGACTGTGGCTTGCGCAATAATGCTAAACCGACTTCCGCAGGCGTATTGTCGCCCTTGCGGTTGTTGCACCGATGACAGGCGCAGACCAGATTGTCCCATGAATTGCGCCCATTGTGAGACCTCGGCACCACATGATCAATAGTAAATGGACCGCGGCGAACACCACAATACTGACACTGGAACCCATCGCGTTTTAAGATATTGCGCTTGGTCAAGGCGAGTGGCTTTGGAGGCACGCGCACATATACAGCCAGACGCACCACGCTCGGCACGGGGAATGAATCGCTCACCGTATGGATACGAGAGTCGGCCGCTTCAACCACTTCAGCGCGACCTCGAAAAACCAGCACAATAGCCCTGCGCACAGAACACACATGCAGAGGTTCGTAACTCTGATTGAGCACCAGCACAGACTGATTGAGCACTGTGGGCATCGTCACGGGCATGATAAAGCACCTCAAAAATAGCGATTAGCCTCATCCCAGCCACTCTCTCCCATAAATCCTCATGATATATCGCATTGACTACAAGGTGTCAAGCCTTATTCACTGCCCTTAAACAGCGACGCAATATATTGTAAGTCATTTTCAAGAAAATATACAATATATTGTGGTGGAATAAACCATTTGACCTGCTATACTGAATCCGTTTTCTCCGAACTTTTCTCCGAACTTTTAGTACATCAGGGATAGGATTGCCACATTTGGTGTAAAATTCAAACTAAAATGTAATCAAAAAATAAGGCCGAGCACAACATGCTTGTACTCGGCCACATTCATAGTGCCTTAGAAATTGATGGCAGCAGGCCACAATTGGTATTCAAACTCAGAATTGACACCCGTTTGAATACGCATTGCGCAAATCCTCTTTCTCACAGATCGGGCAAAATGGCGTTACATCTCTTACTCATCAACCAGGCCTGCATAGGCAGGTGCATCCATTAAAAACTCTGTCTCTGAAGGATCTGAAAGGCGCACTTGAATCATCCATCCCTCTCCATAAGGATCGTCATTGACCAGAGCAGCATCATCTGTCAACTGGATATTGACATCAACCACCTCACCCGAAACCGGTGCAATGAGATCGGACACAGTCTTGACCGCCTCAATTATGCCATAGGATTCTCCCTGCGCGACAAAATCGCCAATCTCTGGCAATTCTAAAAACACAATATCGCCCAGTTCTCCCTGCGCGTAATCCGTAATCCCACATGTGCCCGTATCGCCCTCAATCCGAACCCAGTCGTGATCGCTATTAAAAAGTAAATCTTCTGGAATATCCGACATTTTCTGCTCCTTTATACCTTTGCCTATGGGTGAGAATGGGATTCACCCACCGTAGCCCAACTTGTTCACAAATTCTGTTGTTGCACGTCCTGTTCTAAAATCCTCGTGTTGCAAAGCATGGAGGTGAAAGGGAATAGTTGTTGGCACGCCTTCGATCACAAACTCTTCGAGTGCGCGTACCGCCCGTGCAATTGCCTCGTCGCGCGTGTCGCCATACCCTATGAGCTTGGCCAAAAGGGAATCGTACTGCGGGGGAACCGTATATCCCGTATATACGTGTGAATCAATGCGAATACCCGGGCCACCTGGCATATGAAAAGACGTAATTGTACCGGGCGAGGGCCTGAAATTGTGCTCGGGGTCTTCGGCATTGATCCGACACTCAATAGCATGTCCTTTGAAATCAAATAGATCTTGAGAAAGTGAAAGAGAAGCACCGGCTGCGATTTGGATCTGCCATTTGACCAGATCGAGACTTGCCACCATCTCCGTAACCGGATGCTCGACCTGAATGCGCGTGTTCATTTCTAAAAAATAAAAATCACCGGAAGCGTCGAGCAAAAACTCAACCGTACCAGCACTGGCATATCCAACCGAAAGAGCACCTTTAATCGCTGCCTCTCCCATGCGCTGGCGCATGGCGTCATCGACTACGGGAGAAGGCGACTCTTCAATGAGCTTTTGGTGCCGACGCTGAACCGAACACTCCCGTTCCCCCAAATGCACAATACGCCCTGCCAAATCTCCCAGCACTTGAATCTCCACATGCCGTGGCTGCACAATCTCTTTTTCCAAATAGAGCGCACCCGACGTAAATGCCGCCTGTGCCTCTGCCTGTGCCATTTGCCACGCGCGTTCTAACTCGCCCTCTGAAAACACAGTGCGCATTCCCCGTCCGCCTCCGCCTGCTACAGCCTTGAGACGCACGGGATATCCAATGTCACGTGCAGATTCTTGAGCCTCCTCATAGCTCTCCAAAACCCCCGTACCCGGCGCAACGGGCACACCGGCCTCTTGCATGGTCTCTCGTGCGATGGCCTTATCGCCCATTTTGCGTATCGCTTCGGCAGATGGGCCAATAAAAACAATGCCGCAGGTGCCGCAAATTTCGGCAAACTCGGCATTCTCGGCCAGCGGCCCATAGCCCGGATGAATCGCATCGGCATCAGTCACTTCAGCAGCACTTAAAATGCGCGGGATATTTCGATAACTTTGCTCCCCAGGAGGTGGACCAATACAAACATCTTCATCTGCCATACCGACATGCAGAGAATTGCTATCCGCTTCGGAGTAAACGGCCACAGTTTTCAAGCCCAACTCTTTACAGGCTCGGATAATACGCAGCGCAATCTCGCCGCGGTCGGCAATGAGGACTTTCTCAAACAAGGGTATGATCTCAAAAAGGAAAAGTCAACAGGGCCTGCTCATTCGCAGGGGGAGGGCAAGCGATAATAAGCGAACGCGCATCCCCGAAAGGGTCACGACTACTTTTGTGGATCAATCAAAAACAAGGGCGTATTGTATTCGACGGGCGCGGCATTTTCAACCAGTACGCGCACCACCCGACCATTCACATCGCACTCGATTTCATTCATAATTTTCATGGCTTCAATAATACACAGGGTCTGTCCTCTCGTCACCTCATCGCCTTCTGTTGCATAAGGCGGTGCTTCGGGGTTTGGCGATTGATAAAACATACCCACCATGGGCGAACGCAAAGTGTGATAGCGGCCAGCGTCTTCACCTACAACATCTTCAGCCGAAGATTCAGGTGCATCAACAGGTGCAGATGCTGACGCCGGCGGTGCGGCCAGCGTTTGCAAAATGGGGGCTTGCTCACTTGCACGCACAATGCGAATGCGCCCGCGCCCAAAAAGCTTGCGTTCAATCTCAACTTCCTGCACATCATCGGCACCAATCAGATTGATGAGTTCTTTTGCACTCGCTATTATCTGTTTGGAAATTTTCACAATGATCTCCTAAACCCGTTCGACATAAGATTGGGTGCGCGTATCAATTTTTAACACATCACCAATCTCGACAAATAGCGGAACCTGCACCGTCGCCCCGGTTTCTACGCGCGCGGGCTTTGTGCCGCCAGTGGCCGTATCGCCTCGCAAGCCGGGATCGGTTTGATCGACTTTCAATTCCACAAAAATGGGCAGTTCCACACCCAGGGCATTTCCCTCGGCAATCAGTACATCGATAATCTCATTTTCCTGCAACAGCTTTTGCGCATCGCCCACAGTCTCTGTAGATACTTCGTATTGGTCGTAGGTGCGGGTATCCATAAAAATGTAAAATGCATCTTGTTTATATAAGTATTGGCTCTTTCGTTTTTCCAGGCGAACATCATCTACTTTGTCGCCCGACCGAAATGTGCGGTCAATCACAGCGCCCGACTTTACACTCTTGAGCTTGGTGCGCACGACCGCAGCACCTTTGCCGGGCTTAAAATGCTCAAACTCGGTCATAAAAAAAAGCTGCCCATCCAGGCGAATAACCATACCATTGCGAAAGTCAGAAGTAGAAACCATAAAATTATCCTTAAATGGGTTGTGTTACTGCAGTCTATATATAAGCCACCTGGACAAAATTGAGAAGTTCCTCTTTCGTCCTGGCATAATTTAAAAGATACATCGCCACTACGACATCGACAGATTCAGCCATACTTTGATCCCTCTGATTCCGGCAGATTCCGCAACGCATCCAGGCGGGCAATAATATGCTCATTGTCGGGCTCGCGTGCAATCACCTGTTCCAAAACTGCGATGGCCTCAGGAATAAGGCCCTGACTCGCGTACAGCTCAGCCAGCGTTTTCGTTGCAATAACAGGGACCTCCCCCCCGGATTTTGGCTCGCGTTTAAGCGATGTGACCAGCGTATCTAAATCATCCTCGCCATCTTCCTCCAGGAGAGCCTGAGCAAATACCTCGCTCTCTGGTATGACTCCAGGACCGCTGTCCTGCTCCTCTTCAACCTCCTCGCCCTTGAGTTTGCGAATCTGTTCTATGAGTTCGGGACTAAATGGGTCGCGTACATGAGCCTGTTCAAAATATTTGAGCGCGAGGTCGTCACGGCCCAATTGCAAAGCGATTTTGCCCATATACCAACATGCGGCAAGATGACCGGCATCTAATTGCAATACCCTTTGAAACGCCAGACGCGCTTCTTCATAATGCCCGGCCGCATGATAGCACTTACCCATCACCACATAGCCCGCTGTATATGACGGTCGATAGCGCAATCCGCGGCGACAAACCTCAATTGCGCGTGCGACCTCTCCTTCCAGCAACAACCCATCTGCCAGGCGCGCAAATAAAATGGACGTCGGATTTTGATCATAGATTTTTTGGAGTTTTTTTAATACCGACATGGGAGTAAATCGCCGCTGAAAAAGAGCGGGCATAATAGGAAAAAGGTCCGAGATTGTCAACGATAAACAAAAATTAAACCAGATCTTATCCCATTTCTATTGCGCCGTCTTCCCGCACAATTACACAAAAATAGATTAACGCGCAACAAAATCGTGTTCAAATGTAAAAAATCTGACCAAAAAATCCAATGTAAAATCAGCCAGCAATTTCGATGATTCCCGATGTGATTTACCTTGTTTCATAAGCGCGAAATGGATATATTTCCATTTTGCTATAAGAAGCGATTCTATTCATAACATTGATGTTTAACAATCTGTTATGCTTGCAAGGAGCACCTTAGTGAAGCTGTGGCACCTGTTTGTTTCATTCACCAAAGTCGGCGTTTTTGCCTATGGCGGCGGTCCTTCGATGATCCCCCTCATTCAAGAAGAAGTCGTCGATCGCAATGCGTGGATGACCATAGAAGAATTTACAGACGCCCTTGCAATGGGCTATGCTCTTCCCGGTCCTATTGCCACAAAAATGGCTGCATATATAGGATACCAGGTCGCCGACATACCTGGCCTTGTGGTCGCGCTCTTTGGCACGGTATTCCCCTCATTGCTCATGATGATGGTCCTCGGTCTGTTTTTCATGAACTATAAGGATACGCCTCTCGTACAGGCCATGCTCAAAGCCGTGCGTCCAGCAGTCGTCGGGCTTTTAATCGTCGTGGTCTGGGAAATGTGTCCCAAATCCGTTACCTCCTGGCACACGGCTCTCATTGCGATCGCTGCTTTTGCAGCCATCAACTTTCTCGGTCTGCATCCCGCTCTGGCCATTGTTGTAACCGCGGCCCTTGGCCTTGCATTTTATCGATAACCCAAAAAGTATAGACATTCAGGACATACTATGTACACCTCTTATGCCCAAAAGACCCTCTCCGGGACCAACTTGTCAACCGCTGAAATGCACGCTGTTCTTCAAACGCCTGATCGCGATATCCTGCCGCTTTTGCACGCGGCATACCAGGTGCGCCATCATTATTTTGGGAGCAAAGTACACATCCATGTGCTGATGAATGCCAAAAGTGGTTTGTGTCCCGAAGACTGCGCCTATTGCTCGCAATCGGCCGTCTCAAACGCACCGATTGATAAATATCCCCTGCGACCAGCCCGTGAAATGATAGATGCAGCCCGCAACGCGAAAGAAAACGGCGCGTATCGCTACTGCATTGTTACGAGCGGACGCGCGCCCACCGATAATGAAGTTGATGCCATTACAGGTATAGTCCGCCAGATCAAACGGGAAGTAGATATCGACATCTGTTGTTGTTTGGGCTTGCTGACGGGCAAAAAAGCACAGCGCTTAAAAGACGCGGGCGTCGATCGCGTCAATCACAACCTCAATACCAGCAAAGCACACACACCGCATATTGTATCCACGCATACCTACGCAGACCGCATGAAAACCCTGTACAACATCCAAAAAGCGGGCCTGGATACGTGCAGCGGCGGCATTATTGGCATGGGGGAAACCCATGATGACATCATTGACATGGCCCTGTCTTTGCGCGATCTCGGCGTCAACTCCATTCCCGTCAATTTCCTGCACCCCATCGCGGGCACGCCTCTGTCGAATCAAAACTCTTTGACCCCACACGATTGTCTGCGCGCATTGTGTCTCTTCCGCTTTATCAACCCATCAACCGAAATTCGCGTGGCAGGCGGTCGAGAAAAAAATCTCAGATCTCTCCAACCCCTGGCACTGTACCCGGCTAACTCGCTCTTCATGGAAGGATATTTGACCACAGGTGGCCTGGATGTAAAAGATACACACCAGATGATTGCCGATCTGGGATTTGAAGTTGAAACAATACAAAGCGAATCGCAAAACGATCAGCTTCTGGCGATTGGCACACACGCATAAAAATAAAAACAAATATGTCGATCTACGATAAAAAATACGACGTCATTGTTGTTGGCGGCGGGCATGCAGGTGCAGAAGCCGCGCTGGCCTCTGCGCGCATGGGCTGTGAAACACTGCTGCTGACCATGAACCTCGACACCATCGCGCAGATGTCGTGCAACCCGGCCATTGGCGGTATTGCAAAAGGCCATATGGTGCGCGAAATTGATGCTCTGGGCGGTGAAATGGGTCTCAATATTGACGCCACGGGTTTGCAATTTCGCATGCTCAATCGGCGCAGAGGACCCGCCGTACAGGCTCCCCGGGCACAGGCTGATAAAAAAGCATATCAATTTCGCATAAAAGAAATAGTCGAAAACCAGCCATACCTCGATGTCAAACAGGGCTTACTCGAAGATCTCGTGGTCAAAAACAGACGTATTGAGGGCGTGGTTACCAAAGCCAAAACGGTTTTTGCCGCCAAAACCGTAATTCTGACCACAGGCACCTTCCTCAAGGGCCTCATTCATGTGGGCGATTTTTCCTACAGTGCGGGTCGCGCAGGTGAGCAAGCAGCCGACAAAGCATCTGACGGCCTCTCGCAACTCGGCTTTGAACTCGGACGGCTCAAAACCGGCACCCCACCGCGCGTCAATGCGCGCAGCATCGACTTTGACACATGCGAAGAGCAACCCGGCGATGCCGACCCCCGACCCTTTTCCTACCATACCGACTGCATTGAGCAAGAGCAACTCAGTTGTCATCTCACAATGACCGTGCAAAAAACGCACGATATTATTCGCAATAATCTGGATCGCTCGGCCATGTACAGCGGACGCATCCAGGGGGTAGGACCTCGATATTGCCCCTCGGTAGAGGACAAAATTGTGCGTTTTCCCGACAAGGATGGGCATCAAATTTTTCTCGAGCCCGAAGGGTATCACACCCTTGAAGTCTATCTCAATGGCCTGTCGATGAGCCTGCCCGAAGATGTGCAGGTCGAGGTTGTACGCAGTATTCCCGGTCTTGAACGAGCCGAAATCATGCGCCCGGCCTATGCCGTCGAATACGACTATGTGCCTCCAACGCAAATCCATCCCACCCTGGAAACCAAACCCATCGCCGGTCTGTTTTTTGCGGGACAAATCAACGGCACCACTGGATACGAAGAAGCCGCTGGACAGGGGATTATGGCGGGCATCAACGCCGCCTTGATAGCCCGAGGAGATGATCCCATAATCCTGGATCGCTCCCAGGCTTATATCGGCGTACTAATTGACGACCTCGTGACCAAAGGCACAGAAGAACCCTATCGCATGTTTACCTCGCTGGCCGAATATCGTCTGCTCTTGCGGCAGGACAACGCGGATTTGCGCCTGTGCGAACTCGGACGAAAAATTGGCCTGCTTTCCGACGAGGCGTATAACCGCTTTTGCAAACGCAAACGACAAATCGATGAAGAAATCAAACGGCTGCGATCAATGCGCCTCACCCCAACTGACAATGTACAAACAACACTCAAAGCATCGCATTCTTCTCCGTTGAAACGCGCGGTGACACTCGCCGAACTTTTGCGACGCCCAGAATTATCTTACAACATTGTCACCCAATTGTCACCTGCCTCTGAAACCCTGCCCGAGGATGTGTGTGAATCAGTCGAAATTGAACTCAAATACGAAGGATATCTCGACCGACAAGAAGAACAGGTGCAACGCTTTCACAATTTGGAAAAAAAATACATTCCCCAAAACTTTAACTATGATGCCATTGCCGCTTTGCGAAATGAAGCTGTTGAAAAATTCACCCGTATCAGACCCCGCTCACTGGGGCAGGCATCTCGCATTCCCGGCATTTCGCCTGCGGATATTGCTCTACTTATGATCATGCTAAAAAAACGCGGTACACCTGTATGAAACTCCATCCCGAACAAATCCGCGCCATTGTATCGCTTCTATCGGACGCCACGCCCGGCATTGCAGATCGCATGCGCCAAAAACTGTATGATTTGGGCGAGAAGGCCACACGCGAAATCCACAGTGCCTGCGCCGAAGACTCACGTGCACACCGAGAAGTCAGCCGCGTACTCAGGCGATTTAGAGAACCGTCTCTCGACATGCGGTTTCGCAATCTGACCCGCGATCAACACGGCGATATTGCCCTCGAAGAAGGCGTCTTTACACTGGCGCGATTCGGATATCCCGACCTCGATGAAAGTACTTACAAAACGCGCCTGGGATACATGGCCTTTGAACTCGCGCCCAGGATTGCTCCCGACGATCATCCCATTCGCATCATTCGCACACTCAATCATTATCTCTTTGACGAGCAAGGGTTTCACGCATCTACCCGCCATGATCCCGACGACACGTATTTCAACCGCGTACTCGATCGCAGGCGCGGCTGGCCAATCACGCTCTCTGCGGTCTATCTCATTCTCGCACAACGTCTGGAATTGCCTATCTCAGGCGTTGCCTTACCCAAGCACTACATCGTCAAATACATCCAAAGCGATCAACATATTTATATTGACCCGCATAATCGAGGGCAGATCCTCACGGCAAATGAATGCATCGATCTCATTGGTGAAGAAATTCCTGACGATCTTTTTGCCGAAGCCAGCAACAGCTTCACGCTCTTTCGCATGATGAACAACCTCAGATATACATATCTAAACCTTGACGACCCAAACCGCGCAAAAAAACTCGAAAATCTCATGCACATCCTTCAGCCTGATATATGAGCGGAGGTCTAATGCCAGACAACATCAAAATTATCGCACAAAACCGAAAAGCACGGCGCGACTATCACATCCTCAGCACTTATGAAGCTGGCTTGCAATTGCGAGGCACAGAAGTCAAAGCTCTGCGCGAAGGCCGGGCCAATTTGAAAGATGGCTACGCGCGTATTGAAGACGGAGAAGCCTATTTGCACAACACGCATATCAGCGAATATGCACAGGGCAACCAGTTTAACCACGACACCGAGCGCAAACGCAAATTGCTGCTCCATCGCCATGAAATCAATCGCCTGAGGGGATATATCAACGAAAGAGGCCACACATTAATTCCCCTCAAACTCTATTTCAAACGCGGCAAAGCCAAAGTCGAACTCGGCGTGGCACGCGGCAAAAAACAATTTGACAAGCGGCGCGATATTGCCCTCCGAGATGCCCAACGCGAAGTCGAACAAGCACTGAAGACACGCACCCGCAATGGGAGGTAAATCATCACATCTCGACAAACAACAGCAATTGACCTCCCCCCCAATGATCTCGGCTACGACTACGACCCCCATGTCGAAGCGGGGCTTCACGGCAAAATCAAACTCTCTTCAGAAGTCCTCGAACACTGTCGATGCGGCGGTACGTCGCCTTTTATGATCCTGAATACAAAGAGCGGCGAACCCAGCTGGTGCCCATGTTATCCCTTTCGGATGAAGGTAATCCACATTGACAAATACATTCGTAAATCGGGCATACCTGCGCCTTTTCGCTTTAAGTTCTTAGAGGACTTTAAAGTGCAGCACGATAATGGGCAGATCATCCAGGGCGCGACACTCCTCAAGTCCTATTTCAGCACCTTAGTCGATAATATTTACGGCAATAAAGCCTCAATTAAAGGCTTCTATTTGTGGGGTGAGCCAGGTCGAGGAAAAACCTATTTTGCCTATATCTTGCTCAACGAACTCATTTTTCGATTTGTGAAACCCGGCAAATTCATCTCACTCTCAAAGAGCTTCCAGGAACTCAGACACACATTTGACGAAAGCAGTGATACACATGGGCAGGCCATGCCCATGATTGACGTACTGAGCAATGTTCCCTATCTCGTCATCGACGACTTTGGCGTGCAGCGCAATACCGAATGGGAATTAGAAATCATCTACAACCTCATTGACGCCCGATATGCCCATCGACGCCTGACATTTGTGACTACAAATCAGAAAGCCGATGAATTGAAAGACCTCGCACAGGGGCGCATCTATTCTCGTTTTCTCGAAATGTGTCATATCATTCACGTCACAGGGCAAGACTTCCGCGAATTGGGCAACCCCGAAGAGAAATGGATCGATCCGCGATAACAACGAGGAGCATTTATGAACCAGCGCATAGATGGACGCCACCCAGATCAATTGCGTCCCGCGAGTATTGAACGCGGATTTATGAAACACGCCGAGGGATCGGCACTGATCAAAATGGGTGACACACACGTTATATGCACAGCGAGTGTTGAAAATCGCGTACCCCATTTTCTCGTGGGTAAAAACACGGGCTGGATCACGGCGGAATACGCCATGTTGCCCCGTTCAACCCACACGCGCAGCGAGCGCGAAACGCGCGGTACTAAGGGGCGAACCCAGGAAATCCAACGCCTTATTGGTCGCGCATTGCGCGCCGTAATCGACCTCAAAAAACTCGGCTCGCGCACCCTCTGGATCGACTGCGATGTGTTACAGGCCGATGGCGGTACCCGCACAGCCTCAATTTCGGGGGCTTATGTTGCAGTCATAGATGCGATTAACAAGCTGAAAAATAAAGGCAGTATTACAGAAAATCCTCTTGGCGATTCCGTCGCCGCTGTCAGCGTGGGCATCATTGGCAATACGCCCATGCTCGATTTGTGTTATGCCGAAGATGCAACCGCCGAAGTGGATATGAATATCGTCATGACCGGTCAAGGCGACTTTGTCGAGGTACAGGGCACAGCCGAAGGAAAACCATTCACACTCGACCAGATGCAACACCTGATCGCCCTCGCCCAAAAGGGCATCTCCGAAATCACTCAACTCCAACAAGATGTATTGGGACAATAGTAGTCACACCTATGCCTACCCTCATACTCGCCACACGCAATCAAGGCAAGCGCAGGGAAATTCAGGATATGCTCAGCTCTGATATTCAGGTACTATCGCTCGATGCATTTCCCAACGCACCCGAAGTGATCGAAGACGGCGAAACCTTTGAAGCCAATGCCATAAAAAAAGCCCGTGAAATTGCGAAATACACGGGCTTGCCTGCTTTGGCCGATGACTCTGGCCTTGTGGTTGACGCCTTAAACGGAGCGCCCGGCATATATTCCGCGCGTTACGCCGGGGAAAATGCAACAGATGAAGCAAATAACGACAAACTCATCAAAAACCTGCGCGACATTCCCGAAAGCCAGCGCACCGCGCACTTCTGCTGCGCAATGGCTCTCGCCTCACCTGATGGCCGCGTACAAACCGCCGAGGCTATATGGGATGGCCGCATCCTCACAACACCCCGGGGCGCGAATGGCTTTGGTTACGATCCGCTCTTTTACGTTCCCACCCACAACGCCACTTCCGCCGAGCTATCTTCTGACGAAAAAAATCGCCTCAGCCATCGGGGACAGGCTTTGCGTGCCATCTTGCCCCTCATCCTCAACCTTTTCAGCGCGTCCACGCCATGAGCGATCCCAACATCCCACCCCGCCCCAAATGGTATCAAAAAAATGGGTTTGTTCTCCTCTGCGTCGCTATCTTTATTATTTTCGCAATAATTTTATTGCTCTATGTGCGCGGCATTGATCCTGTCATTGCGGAATTCTATATTTTCCAATAAAGAGCAAAACCCCGAAAGCATAAGGAGCAAATAATGACCGCTGAGGCAAAACCAAATGTCAAACAGGCAGTCCCGTTTTTTTCGGTATCAAACATCAACGCGTCTGTTCGCTTCTATGTCGATGGTCTCGGATTTGAAATGATCCATAAATGGGAACCAGATGGGAAACTTCGCTGGTGCTGGCTCCAATGCGGGGACGCCGCACTGATGTTGCAGGAATTCCGCAAGGAAGGACGCGATTCGTGGGTACCCGAAGGAAAAGTGGGCGAAGGCGTCTCGATTGTATTCATGTGCGAAGATGCCCTGACGATCTATCGCAGAATCAAGAATCGCGGTATCGAGGTATCGAATCCCTTTGTGGGAAACGGAATGTGGGTTGTTACATTGAACGACCCGGATGGATTTAGTATCTGCTTTGAAAGCGATACAGATGTACCAGAAGGCACTGAATTTTCAGAAGATTTAAATCAATAAATTGCTGATACAACTCAGGACTCTACCATGCGCTGGGACGATCCCCGACGAAACCCCTACCACGATCCAGATACCCGAACTCCGGGATGGCTGCTGTGTCTGATTGCCGTGGGCGTTGCAATAGCGGTGACAGCTATCGGATGGGTCGTTCTCTATTTGAGAGAAGTATTCAATGCGCGACCGCTCGGGTAGAGCCTTCGGGTTTGTACTCCTCATGCAAGAGCTGTCTCGAACCAGACAGCAAGAGGATGTCGAAGGGGTTATAGACCTTCTCCTGTCCCCGCCAACTATAGCCGTTGTACCAGTCGCGGATCTCATCTCTGTCCAGACCCGGCAGTTCTGGCGCAAATACCGTGTCGAGGTCCTCCTCGGTGTAGCCGCATATAGATGAATAGCGCGCATCCAGCGTGATATTGGTCAAATTGTTGAGGCCAGAGAAGATACTCGCTTTGGAAAATTGGCTGACGCCCGTGAGGAAAGTGAAGTGAATGTGTGCGTCGCAGTCTTTAGTGGTGGCGTACAGGCTGTGCAAAAAGTCGCGATTGGCCCGGGCGACTTCGGGCACCGCCAGCGCGTCCAGGAAAGGATAAATCCTTTCTGATCTTCTTCCTGTGGATGCAAATGCGCCACATCACAGAATTTAGTGCACAACATCGCTGGTTAGAGAATCATCCTGAACATTACAAACATCTGAATTTTAAGCGTTTGCCACATCGCACAACCATTTCACGACGGTATAAAGCTCTATATCATACGCTTCAAGATTTTATTGCTTTCGTAGGCAGCTTTGCACAGGATTTAGAAGAAGACTTTAGAAGCAAAGAACTCTTTGAGGATAAAAGTCTGTTCAAAGCAAAAGGACCTGTCTGGCATCAGAAGGATCGCAAAAGAGATCATATCCCGGACAAGCTACGCAACCTTGATCAAGATGCCACTTGGAGTAAAAGTGCCTATCACGGCTGGGTCTATGGGTATGGCTTGCATGTCACCTGCACAGAAAATGGCTTTCCAAGACTGGTAAGGGTTGACACGGCATCGGTTTCTGAAAGCCAAATCTTAGGCGAAAAAGAAGCCCACATTTTCAAGCAGTTAGACCCATACAGCGTTGTCGCTGATGACGCCTATACCAAAGCGATGCGAATCAGACAGTGGGCGAAAGCAGGCATCGTCTTACTCACTCCGGCGATCAAATGGGGCAAGGGACGCTATGCTAAAAATTATCACCGCTTCCTACAACAGACAGAAAATCAAGACCTTATCCGACTGCGTAGAACAGCGATTGAACCGATCTTCGATCTGATTGCCAAGCTGATTGATACAACGGATAATCACAAACAGATCGCCTTGAAGTGTTTAGAAAATGTGCGGACATATCTGACTTTGGCCGTCTTTACACTGCAATTGGCGATGATTATGAATAGCGTTTGGCGAACGCCTATACGAGCCATTGCACACATCAAGGCCGTGTGGGAGTGATTTATGCACAAACCACGACCCCCACGCGCCTAATGACAAACCCGTTTCACCGAATCCCACCTCAATACCCGGCTGGGCCACAATTCTGTCATCGGCTCCCAGCCTATCCAGAGTCACACTGACCGACATCTGAGCGGTTGCGGGGGCGGCCAGCAAAATTCCTGCAAGCAAAAAGCCACATAGTTTTTTCATAAGTTCCTCCTGATGGATTTATACTTAGTGATGCATTATGTATGCAAAACTTTGTGGCGTACACACAGACCATATTTTGAATTTGGATCTGTGACCCAAAATTTGAACCAGTTAGGAGGCTAATTCACGCTAAGGATCAGCCGTGATATTTCTCAAATGAACAGCTTGCACCACTTGTTGCGGCGTACGATAGTTCAAGGCAGAATGCCGTCGGTCTTGATTGTAATACGTCATTTGCCGCTCTGTCACACAGATAAGTTCTGCCAAAGAGTCTGCGTGCATAATCAAAGTTTTGTTTTCCGTCTTAAAACGTCCCCAGAAGGACTCAATCCACGGATTATCTTTTGCTCCGTTCATTGCAAAAGAAATACCTGCACCTTCTTCAATCAACACACGATGTAACCAGTCGTATGAGGTATAAACCGAATCACGGTCGTGATGGATAAGGATGTCTTTAAGTCTCCTGTCCAAACAGGCCAAGTTGTTTTGCAACTGATCCAAACAATAAATCGCCAGCGCACGATTGCGATGTTTTGCCACCCCAAAGCCTGCGATCCATCTGGTGTAGATGTCCAAAAAGGCCATTAACCACGCCTTTTTCTGCCCTTGGCAATAGAGCAATTCTGTAAAGTCGGTGCAAAATACACACAGCGGATCAACGGTGCGCTTCTGAACTAAATTAGCGTCTTGTCCAACCTCGCTTATCAGCTTCAATACCGGATTCTTGCCGCGCTTTGGCAGATGACGAGGTAAGTCTAACTCATAATTTGACAATATCTTACGCAACCGCTTATGATTGACCACGATGCCAGCACGGTCTTTAAGATCTTCCTTGATGCGACGATACCCATAATCGGGATGATGCCTGATCGTGGTGACGATCTCATCCTTGATCTGATCATCTGCTTGTGAACAAGATGCGCGACCACGACGATAGGCAAGGGTCCCTTTGGACAAGCCTAAGGCACGGCAGCACGTATTCAGACCATACCTGTCTTTATGCTTTTCGACCAGACAGACTTTATCAGAGACGCTCAACGGTTGCCTAAAAAATTTTTGAGCAAGGCCAGTTCTACTTCTTTCTGACCCAGCAGGCGTTCCAACTCAGAAAGACGTGACTCATACGTTTTGACCGTATCACTGTTAGAGAAAATTTCGGCACCGCTGTCTATAAACTGACGTTTCCATTTTGACAGACTCACCGGATGCACATCGTAAGCGCGAGCGACTTCTGCGTCCCCTTTATCCGAGGTCAGTGCTTCTAACACGACCTAAGATTTGAGTTTAGCGGAATAGGACTTCTTGGATCTCTTCGACATGGTATCTCCTCCTGTTGGTGAGAAAATACCACGCTGATACCCAATGTCAAGCGGGGTAAAACGGGGCGATGTCCAGCCCCGTTCATTAGCCTTTATACCGGTTCAACTAATGGGGCGCATCTCAGTTTTATATGTTACAGAAATTGTTAAATTGTAATTAAATCTAATGGAAGAGCGTTGTATTTCTAACAGAATGGGTTATCTTGTTATGTGAATCGCG